>JAQZAZ010000046.1 GCA_029239355.1 Sphingobacterium sp. | reverse complement strand
TCAGAATTTTGATTATTATTTTCTAAATAAAAATTCTCATGTACTTGTGTCGATGACACGACAGTATCCTTACCATTAATATTAATTCTCTCATTCTCCTCATATACAGAACTATCTCTGTAAACTGCGTAAATATAGTTTTCTTCATCTTCTACACCGATGTTAATAATTTTTGTCTCTAACGGGCTATTACTCTTCGATATGAATCGCACCCACGTTGAAGATCTAGTGTCATTGTCGAATTTCGAAGATACTAAAACCGCAGTTTCCATCATTTCAACTAGTGAATCAGGAATATTGAATGTCCATTTATAAGCGCCTATTTTTTTCCCTTCGATATAACTTTTATTTTGATTTGTATAGTCATAAAAATATAAAGAATCAAAAGGAGCATTCTTTAAAACAGTAGTCAATCTATAGTATCCTTTTATTTTATCTTGAGCATTACCATGAATTGGTAATAAGATAAATAAAGTAATATTAAGGAACGAACACAAAAAGTATCTTAAATTTGGCGATGAAATAAATAGCATTAAATTAATTTGAATATCAAAAACCCTTTTTCTTTGAATAAACATTCCAATTTCAAAAGAGGAAGTATCTTATTCAGTAAATTACAATTGAATAGATACTTTCTCTTTATTAGGCTTTAGGCTATACTAAACCCCGCCACAGGTACAAACTTTTGAAGAATTAATTCTACACTTATCTGCAGCACCATTCGATCTCATACAATTTGATCCACATAGTCCATTTGTCTCATGAGAACAGTCTGAACCTCCACTCCCACCTGTAACATTTTTTAATTCTTGTTCGCTCAGTACTCTCGAAATACCTCTTAAATTGATCTTTTTCATATTTTAATTTTTAAATATAACTGTGCTATGAGTTTATGCGTCCATAGCTTCACGCTTAGATTGTAAAACCAAATTAGAAACGTATCTAAAATCTTCAATTTTATAGTTTGGCGGTAGTTTATAGCCGTTTACCAATATTGTAGGAGTAGCGTCTAATTTAGTTCTCCTTTTCCAAGATTGATGCGCTAAAAATTCTTTTTCAACTTCTTCGGATCCCACTTCCCGTGGATACTTCTCAAAAAAGGATTCTTTATTCTTATAGCCATACGCAAACCAATCATCAAAGATCAAAGCTCTATCATTATCATTTTTGGTATATAAATATGTTGCGATTAAAAACTTATTCGAAATATCCAATTCTCTGTTAAATGAAGTGAAAATGTATTGCACGGAGATATGTTTAGAATTTACTTTTAAGAGATTTTCAACTTTTCTATGCATGTGACCGCAAGGAGCACAATGGGGGTTTGATAGAATCGTAAGTACAATTGGAGCTTCCTTATTACCAAAAAAAACACAAGAATCAGCGTCATCACTTTCAAAATACGGCTGAGATATTAATAGCGACTCAAGTACTCCAGATGTTATTTTAAGACTATTCATTTCTTGGATTATGTCTTCCGTTTTAGTATGTGTTGACAATGTTGTCATCAATAGATTAATCACTATTAATGGAATTAAATACAAGCAAACAAATGATAAAACCCCAGTAAAACTAATGGTTTGTAAGAAAAAGTCATCAGAAATAAAAACTATCCCTACATTAAACCAGATTAATAGTTGAACAATTAAACAAAGTGCACACCATTGCTTCACCTTATACCCCTGATACCAGATACTCCAAATGGTAAAGGGTAGAGCAAACAAAGAAAGTATAGAATAAAACGTATACAATTGTGGAAAGAATGTAATAAGGATCAAGTTTGAAGTAAAAAAAGCAAATCCAATTTCACTTAGCGAAAACACCCCAAAAGGTTTAGCAACTTTACTTTCAAGAATATTATTACAATCAGTCTGCTTAAATAACGAACAAATCTTATCAGAATATCTACCATTGATTTTTAATTGTTTTTGCAAAAGAAAAAAACTAACCACAACTCCGAAAATATTCAAAAGTAACAATGAATATATTCCATTAAAATTAGCTTGAGCTCCGATTACAAAAACACAAAATACGGCAAAAAGCAAACTAAATTGAAGTATTTTCTGAGATCGCTCCTGAAAACTATTTTTTGAATAAGATGGCTCAATTGAATCACTATTTTTCTCAACCAATAATACTACACCAGTCCATAATTCACAAAATTCTCTTGTCGGAACTTTAAAATTTAGCCCTCTCATTCTATAAATAATATTCTCGGCAGAAACTTTTTTTATAACAGCAAAATCCCCTCCTACTTGGGCAATGAAAGGGGTTTGTATTTCAAAAATATCATTTTCTTTATCTTCTATAAGTGTTCCTCCATTATCGATATTGTAATCAAAAAGAAGTTTTGAAATTCCTAACAAATTATATTTGTGAGGATGTTCATTGAAATACTTCTCGGAAAATAAATCCGTATGCTTAACATCTAAAGCTTTTAAAATTGTTGTAAAAACATTAGCTCCTTTTAGTTTCATTGCGTGTGTACTATTATTCCAATTAATATGGAAAAGTGTTTTATAAAAATTTATTCTCTAAAAAAATTATAGCCAGTCAATTAGTTTACAACTTTTATTTAATGCTTTTTTTAAAAATTTAAACTTCATAAGATCATTTTTTTTAACGCTACATAAAATCGATAAAATAAATACTCATTGAGAATTGATAGAACTACAAAATTTGAAGTATTAAATGCAAAATCTACCAACTCAAACAAATATAGATTTTCTATGTTTGTAATTTTAAATCGGCTTAAAACACCAAAAATAACCATCAAAACAACAGATGCAAAAAAACAAAACCATATGTCAGATAAATCTATTTATATAAAACATATATTTTAATATAAAAATTAACAATCATACTGTTTTAATTTCATTAAAGATATCTATTTTCGATTTCAAAAATAATATTTACATTTCTTTTAAAAGAACAAAAATAGAATTTTATTTTTTTTAAAGAAATGATATGAAAAATCTATTTTATATTTGAATTCTTTTCAGAAACAGATTAAAATGATAAAACACTAGTAAATGAGATTTAAATCTTTTCCTCATTATAAACAATTGGATATGATGGATTGTGGAGCAACTTGTTTGCGTATAATATTTAAATATTATGGACAACTCATTTCAATAAACAAAATACGGAAGCTGTGCCGAACAACAAAAGATGGGGTAAATA
Organism: Sphingobacterium sp.; assembly: GCA_029239355.1. Taxonomy (GTDB): domain Bacteria; phylum Bacteroidota; class Bacteroidia; order Sphingobacteriales; family Sphingobacteriaceae; genus Sphingobacterium. The sequence continues at coordinate 28,288 of JAQZAZ010000046.1, read as the reverse complement.
TGTTGGGGATTTCAGAAGCCGCTGAAAAATTAGGCTTTAGAACCTATGGTGTACTGTTAAACCTTGGGCAATTGGAAGAGATCGAATTGCCGTGTATTTTACATTGGAGCCAAAATCATTTTGTAGTGTTGTACAAAATAAAGAAAAATAAATACTATATATCTGATCCCGCTTTAGGGCTTGTGACTTACAATGAGAAAGAATTCTCTAATAATTGGTATTCGACGAAGGAACTTCATGAAGGCCTTTCGCTAATTTTAAGCCCTGGACCAGAATTTCATCAATTAGAAGAGGATGAGCGTCATACAGCATTGGAATGGAGTAAAATTTTCATTTATTTCTACAAATACAAAAAATTATTTATTCAATTAATCTTTGGAATGATCCTTGGAACTATCATCCAGATGATCACTCCATTTTTGACCCAATCAATTATAGATATCGGCATTAATACTAAAAACGTCAGTTTCATTAACTTAATCTTAATTGCTCAACTCGCTCTTTTCATTGGTAATACTATTGTTTCATTTATTAGATCATGGATAACTCTACATATTAGCACGCGAGTAAACATCTCTATACTAACTGACCTTCTAATCAAAATAATGAAGCTTCCTCTAGCTTTTTTTGATATTAAAACTCATGGGGATCTCATGCAGCGGATGGCGGACCAGCAGCGGATCGAATCGTTTCTAACAAGTAATACCCTCAACACAATCTTCTCGTTAGTAAATATGTTGGTCTTCGGTTCATTACTGGCGATTTATAATTTACCAATATTTTATATTTTCTTCGTCTCCACGATATTATATACAGGATGGATATTTCTGTTTATGAAATATCGAAGGAATCTGGATTACAAAAGGTTTAAAATATCTTCTGACAACCAGACTTATATGGTTGAAATGATACAGAGCATTAAAGATATTAAGCTCAACAATGCTCAAAAACAAAAACGCTGGGGTTGGGAGGCAATCCAAGCTAAATTGTTTAAATTTAAAGTAAAAAGCCTAGCATTGACGCAATATCAGTCTGCTGGATCTATGGCCATAAACCAAATAAAAGGTATAGTAATAACCTATATGTCAGCTAAGGCCGTTATAGATGGCGAAATAACGCTGGGTGGAATGATGGCAATCCAGTTCATTGTGAGTATGGTCAGTAATCCCGTACATGATCTTTTAGAATTTCTTCAATCTTATCAGGACGCAAAAATTAGTCTTGAGCGTCTCAATGAGATATATGAAACAGAGGAAGAAGAGGATATCCAAATTGATTATTTAGATAGATTACCAACAAACAAAACTATAGAGATGCGCAATGTTTCATTCCGCTATTATGGCGCGGGTAATGAATCTATCTTTAATAAACTGAACTTAACTTTCCCTGAAGGTAAGACTACGGCCATTGTTGGAATGAGTGGAAGTGGAAAAACAACTATTCTAAAACTTCTATTACGTTTCTATGATTACGAGGAAGGTGAGATTTTAATAGGAGGCAAAAAACTTGAACAATTATCTTTTTCTTTTTGGAGAGATAGTTGTGGTGCAGTGTTACCAGACAATTATATTTATGCTGATAGTATTGAGCGTAATATTGTTATTAACGAGGAATTCCCAAATGAAGAACGATTGAGAAAGGCCATCGAAATATCAAATCTAGATGACTTAATCAATGAGCAACCTTTCGGTTTAGCAACTAAAATTGGGACTTCCGGTCGTGGAATAAGTCAAGGACAACGACAGCGATTGATGATCGCTAGAGCAATATACAAAGATCCTTCGTTCATTTTTCTAGATGAAGCGACAAGTTCGCTAGACGCAAAAAATGAAAAAAAGATCATTGAAAATCTTCACCAGTTCTACAATAATAAAACAGTAATTATAGTTGCGCACAGACTTAGCACTGTAAAAAATGCGGATAATATTATTGTACTGGATAAGGGGGAAGTAGTCGAACAAGGTAATCACAATGAATTAACAGCACGACGAGGGTATTATTTCGATCTGGTCAGAAATCAGCTCGAATTAGGGAATTAAAAGTTAAGAAAATGACAAGAAAAAAATATTTGGAAGATGATATCCACTCAGAAAATATACAGGAAATTATATCTACTCCTCCCTCTTGGCTTCTAACAAGGGGTATTTCTTTGACTTTAGTGACTGTCGTATTACTTCTAGGATTAACCTTCTTCATAAGATATCCGGAAATTGTAAATGCTAAACTAAAATTCACAACAGAAGAATCGCCAAAATCTGTCGTTAGTAAAACTAATGGAAATATTGTAAAAATACTAGTTAAGGACGAAAGTTGGGTAGAGAGAGGCAAAATACTAGCCTATCTCGAAAGTACTGCCGATCATAAGCAGGTATTGAAGGTATTGGACACTATCAATAAATTTAGATCAGAAATATTCAAAACTAACAATTTAGATCAGATAATATCTCCAAACAATTTGAATCTTGGTGAATTACAAAGCAGTTATCAAAATTTTTATCTGGCATACCTTAATTTTTCGGCTCTAAAAAAGGAGGGAATTTTAAAAAAACGTCGTGAGCTTCTTTCTGAAGAAATCTCAAATATTGATAGACAAAAATCCTATATTGAAGATGGATATAACCTCCAAAAACGAGAACTGGAATTAGCTGAAAAAGAATACAATAACTACAAAATTTTGGCGGAAAAAAAAATAATCAGCCCAATGGAGTTACAACAAAAGGAGGCCATCCTACTTTCCAAGAGACAGTCTATCCCACAGACACAGAACAATATCATGGCAAATAGAGGCTATATGTTGACTAAGAACAGAGAGCTATCTGAAATTGATAATGAAATGAGCGAAGAAGTAAAAAAATTCACACAATCTTTAAATAGCTTGATTAGTGAAGGAGAAAACTGGAAAAAACAATATATTTTGACATCTCCCATTTCAGGAAAACTAATTTATAATTCATTTTTACAAGAAAACCAAAGGGTCAGATCTGGCGATGAGGTCTTTTATATTATTCCTAATAATGATGATTATTATGGAGAAATGTATATTCCACAAAGTAATTCTTCAAAAGTTAAACGCGGACAAGAAGTGCTTGTAAAAGTACAGGGGTACCCTTATTTAGAATATGGATACATAAAAGGGAGAATATCATATTTAAGCGATATACCATTAGGAGACAGTGTTTTTTTTTCAAAAGTTACTTTATCGAATCTACCAAAAAATTCATTAATAAAATTGAAGCCTGGAATTTATGGTGATGCTGAAATTATTACTGAAAATCTTTCCGTTTTCAAACGGATATGGCTTAATGTAGCCAAATCGATGAAGTACTAAATCTTATATAACTAAAAGACCTATTGCTTTAAAAGCAATAGTATATCAACATAATCCCGGATTAAATATATTTCGAAATGAGTATTAATTTAGAAAATTTAATATAGGGACATCGCTCAAAAGAATTAAAATTGAAAAATCAGATGGATATTATTTCGCATGTAAAATGGAAAGGAAATATAAAATCCGGGGAAGGAGAATTAACCACTGGCACAGGTCTCTTCAAGAATAAACCGTATTATTTGATAGAGAAAAAGGGGGCGGCCAATTTAATCCCAGAAGAACTGTTATCAGCGGCATTTTCTTCATGTTTTAATATGACCTTAATGGTATTATTAGATTGTGATGTTTATAAAGTATATCATTTAAATACGACATGTAATATTGACATTAACGATAGGGGGATTATTAAAGGTCATTTGATCATTGAAGCTAAGGTTGATCATATAGCTATTGATAGATTTTATGTACTTGTCCAAAAGGCCAAGGAACAAAGCCCAATCGCACGTATTCTAACTTTTCCTTTTACCACAACTGTTGTGCTTAATCAAGGGTAACACAATTATTAGAACTATACACGAAGGTATACAAAAGGTTGATATTTCCTATATAGTTATGAAAAAGCTTGATGCCACCAACTACGATTACACTCTCGCCATCATCGGGGATCGGTTAATCGGTTAACGTAATAATAGATGATAGGCAGTGGTATATTCCTTTTCTTCTCGCGACCAAAAAACTGTATCTCGGCATAACCTCCTGCATTCAATCCACCGGTTTCACTAGATAGCAGATTTTTTTATCATCGCCATCGTCTCTTTAAATAAAAATTGATTTGCCATATTCTTTTGTTTTTATGTGTATAGCAAAAGTATGGCTGTTATGAAGGGTATCCGAGGAAAACAAGGTATATGTAAGCGGTATGTGGGAGATACCGAAAAGTCTGGGTTTTCTCCATTTGAAGCGGTATGATATTGAACAAAAAATGCAGTATTCGATCAGAACACTGCATTTTCATTGTTGGCTTAATCAGTCACAACTAGGTCGCCAAAATGCCTGCCGCTCTAAGTTTTGCTTTAAGATCCCGAAATTCTGTATACAATTCCTGTGCTTCCGTCTGTGTGTAAGCAGCCGAAGGGGGTGTTGCAGTATCTGCGGAAGCTTGGCACTGATTGACTGTTCCGTGCCTCAAAACAGTAGCATTTGGTATGGCAGGATACCATAATCCAGACTTATAAAACATCAACCGATTGTGATCTGTCTGTATAAAGAACATCCCGTCCCGAAGATTGGATAATGGCGGAGATGCGGATTGGCCAATTTTTATATTAAAAGCTGTAGTAACATTATTCTGGACCATATACGGATTATCAATAATATTATAAACAAACTTACCAACTGTTGAAAGATATTGAGGAACAGCGACGTTTGAACCGTCCAACACGATTCGCTCTGTATCGGCATTCACCGTGACGACATAGTTAGCACCGCCCATCGTAGACATATAGCTAAAGCTCTTTGTACTGAAGCCTTGGTATTGGGAACAGTTTACAAATTTGTATCCCGATATCGTCAAATTTGAATCGGTATGAAACTGAAATATCGCTTCTTTGAAGCTATTATTTATACAGGTGACATTTTCAATTGATCCCACGACATCACCAAGATAGAATAACCTTCTCAAAACAGATTCTTCTGACCCTAAACTAGCTATAGTGACTCCATAGCAGGACGCAAATGAATATGCACAGTCCGAACCATCTCTACCTCCGTCCGCACCCAATGACTTAAACACACTGTACATGGCTCCATTCACATTGAATCCCCTATTCGCAAAATTATGAGCATAACAGTTTTCTACTGTCAAGGATGTATACGTCCCAATCATTTGGAAGGCATTATTTCTGCTGTTCCATACATTTAGTCTTTTTAATATGCCCATCCAATTCTCCTTAAATTCAAAACCATATAGATTGGGACGTATTACCGTAATATTGTCCATCTCAAAAGATGTACCTAAAGGAAAATATACGCCGATGTCTTGACTGGCGATAGTATCGTCATCTCCATTTGTACATAATATTTTAATATTCTTGAAACGAAGCCTGTCCTGTGAATCGCTATAGGTCAAAGGATTTATGCCCATTACTGCCTTAACATTAAAGTCAAATCTTCCATCAAACGTTGTTGCAGTAGGGTGCACTACTTTGCCCACTGCTGTTGATAGATACATCCAGACAGGCATATCCTCTTGACATATAAAGGATTTCTGAATATACAAGGGTTTATAGAGATAATAGGTTGTAGCAGACTTAGTAGGAGCAAAATATTTACCATCTGTGCTATTTACGTAGTTTTGCCAGTTTTCAAATATGGATATCACCTCACTCTCAGGCAATATATCCGATCTTTGGGCTCCAAAATACTTACAATCGACACCGCTCGAAAATGCGGCTTCTAGCTTAATCTGTCCTATAGCGATGATGCTACCACCGTCATCCGGATCAGGGCTCGATGAGACTGGGTAGTAAAAAAGGGACGTTGGGGTGTCTCCTTTTTCGTAATAACCCAGTAACTCTATGCCTGCATAAGTTGGATTTGTTCCCTGCAGTCCAGCGATTTCACTTGCCGATAAATTACGCATAGCTTCCACCGTCTCTTTAATTAAAAATTGATTTGCCATATTCTTTTGTTTTTATGTGTATAGCAAAAGTATGGCTGTGGTCGTGGCGATCCCGAGGAAAACAAACGGTATATAAGCGGTATGCTGGAGATACCGAAAACTGCGATTTAATTAGTATTTTCCACGACTCTAAGTAAAAAGATCACAAAACCAAAAAGCTTCCCCCTTTTAACAAGAGGGAAGCAATTTAGCTACAATAAAAAATAGGTTAGTTTAAGAGCTTGTTGACCACTATTTCGATCTGCATTCACCTTGTAATTAAGTTTGTCTTAGAATAATACTAACGCACGTTAATAGAAATTACAAGACAGTAACTTTGACAAAATACGGTACCCCAACATCAAGCCCATTTATTTGAATCTGATTAGAAGAATATTTAATAAGGGTTATATTCATTGTTCCAACAATAGGTTCAAAAACATTGATTCCGTGCACTAACCTACTCTTGAAATAGCCTGTTCCTTTCACAGATCCTTCAACAATTGCCTCTTTGCCTTGAATATTAAAATTGGTGTTCGTTGCATCAGATTTTTCAATAATCGTAGTACCGGTTTCTCCAAACGGTTTTACCGAATCATTAAAGTAATGAGTGACCGTTCCTTTTCCCTCCACCTGTCTAAATTTTAAAACACTCCCTTTATTGTAGACGAAGCTTCTAACAGAAATCATATTACTATTTAAATCAACACAAGATAAATCATCCTCTAAAAGTGTGGCGTTAACGGAAGTCCCCGCCAAATCTGAGTTTAGGCCGTTAGTATATCGTATACGGCCTTCGAGGATCTTGTTATCAATAGCTCTTACATTGGTTGTACCTTTAATGTGATAAAGTGACAAAGGAGCTGTAATAAGCACACTGCTGTTATTGACGGGTAATTTGACTCTATTGCCATACATTTCTACATTATTAAAATAGTTTAATGTACTGATACCATTTGGAACTGTTAACATACTCAAGATGGCTCCCATTGTATCACCTTCGGAATAAGTGTAATTATTCTTGAGCTGCAGTTTTTGAGCAAGTAATTCTCCAAAGTTAGCAACATCCTCCGTAGTCTTCTGGACACCTGCGATCATTCCGCTATTTGAATGGTCTGTGTAATTGCTTTCAAAAATCAATTCTCCATTTGTTCTCGATATAGTAGCAATACCTCTGACCGTCTTAGTCTTGTCCGAGACACCCGATAGAATACTAATCCTATTATTTTGGTACACCCCTTTGCTTATAAAATAGCATTGTAACAATACAATTGACCTTATGGGCATATTTATAAGGTCATCATTGATCTCCAAAAGATTATCACATACACTGACATTTTTGTGGGGTTCACCAATTGCCCCGACAGCCTTAAAGCCGTCACCATTTAGCGAATAACAATTACGAATTGAAACATTGTCTGCAATGAAATAGCAATTTCTCTCAATTGGATTGTAAGATTTATTGCATCTATAATCTATATCTGAACCCGTTGCAAAGATCAGATCCTTACCATTCAGGTTGTAATTAGCCAGCTTTCCTCTCCAATTATTCGCTTGCTCAACGGTGTTTTTAAGTGTGCAATTTTGAATGATAGCGTAGTAAATATTATTCCCATAGATCCCCGTCCCAACATTTTCGAAAAATACTGTATCTATTTTGATATTTCTGCTTTCACGAAGAATAATCGCGACGTCAATATTCTTCATCATTACGTTTTGAATCTGAACATTTTGGACATTCTTAATATTAACGAATCCTCTACTCCGAGTTGCTCCAGTCAAATCTAACGGAATACCATCTTGCTTAATATTTTTGAGCGAAAGAAATTGAACAGATTCTTTCCAACCGCTATCAATATCGAAAATAGCTTTAGGGCTATTATTGTTATTCATGGTTGCATTCAGACCTTCTGTAGAAAAATTGATATCAGAAATAATAAGTTCGTCTACCAAATCATCCAAACTAAAAAAGAAATTACCCTTGATATGAATGTAATTGTTATTGATCGATTTCAAACCCTTTGGGCACCGCACAAAAGTTTTTGACGCAACTGTAATATTAATGTCTTTGTGAATAACAGCTATCTTTCGGTGAAATCCACAATAATTAAAAAAATTTATATAGCCCGGTAGAGAATCGGAAAAATACCGCAAGTCTACTTCTTCCGTTGAAAACTTATGTTCCACCTTGATTCCTCCTACTTGTACCACGCTCCCGCCATTATCAGGTCCTGGATCAGGTTCATTTTGAAGATCGACGTAGTCATAGATAATAGGTGCAGGCGTATCCCCTTTTTCATAATAGCCTAATAGTTGTACACCATCATAAGTTCCGTTTTGTAAAGCTATGATTTCAGCGGCAGATAAGCCTTGCATAGCTGCCATTGTTTCTTTAACTAAAAATTGATTTGCCATATTCTTTTGTTTTTATGTGTATAGCAAAAGTATGGTGGTGGTAGTGGCTATCTGAGTAAAAGAAAGGTTATGTAAGCGGTATCGGGGAGATACCGAAAAGTCTATCAAAGTGGAAATTTGAGATGGTATTATGTTGAGCGAAAAATGCGGTATTCTAATCGAATACCGCACCTGCTACTATTTCAAAACGACGAAATTCAGAGATAAACCGTCATTCCAAACTCTTCATTTTGGTTAATATGGCTTACTCTAACCGGCTATTGGATATTAAACGCCATTTACCACCATAAAAGATGAACTTGTAAGTGAATCCCGAGTGCATTACGATAGGCGAACTATTCTCGACAGTGAGACTTCCTGTTGGTATCGATATCGTTCCTGTTTCAGTCGTAATTCCTAATGTTCGAAAGACTAGATTGACTTCCTGTCCTTCCCAGAGTCCCGCTCCCAAGGGAGTATCAGAGGCTAACACAATATTAGTGTTTATCGTCGCTCCTATTCGGAGATATTTACCTGCATTAAATAATACATGCTTTGGAATAGTCCCGCCATTGGATAAAGAAACGGCGCTTCCTGAGCCTGCAGTTGTTGGCTCAAGAGATCCTTTGACCATGGTACCCTCCATAGTACTTAAATCACTGATAAGCTTTGATGTTGACATTCTCAACGTGTATGAAAGACCTTTGCTAGAAATATCAAGATAGTTTGGAAATTGATTGCTGGTTCTTTCCAGTCTAAGCACAACGTCTTCAACAGTAGAAACAAAGATGCCATCAATACATATATTCCGACTGCCCCTTATCCAAAAAGCATTAGTACATCGTTGAATATTAATATCCTTGTAGGTAGTGTTGTATAAATTGCTAGCGCTGCTAGTGGTCCGCACATGATCACGAATACCAACGCCTACACACTCAGATTTAATATTCTCCACAAGAAGACAACCTTTTTTATTACCAATAAATTGAATGATATTAGAAGCTATCGAAATATTCGATGTATCAATCGATGAATCGTAATTACAAGTTACATTTTTTATTATGATATCTGCGTAATCTCCTTTGAATGAAATTCCTGACATAATACTATTGGGTGTTAAAGGAGTACCATCAGGCGGTGGCGGCAGTAGATCTTTCCATGTATGGTTAACATTTTCTATTACATATCCTCGCAAGACTTGAACTTCAAGATTTTCCTTTGAAAATCCTTGATCGCTTACCGCAACACTATAGGATGCTCCACTCGTAAATATATTTCTACAATGAATGAATCCTCCAAATCCATTGTGGGCAAGCACAACAGCTGCAGAAAGTGCATTATTTTCGTGTACATTCTCTACTGTAGAATCAAACGTACATTTATAGTCAACAACGTGTCTGGTGTGTGTACCATAGATATTATTAGCATACAATGCTTTGCTCTCGTTTAAAGCCAGACCGTATCCTTGACCACTTTCTGTCGCGCGTGGGTAATAGAAGTATAGATTTGTGGTTGATCCTGAATAACAGCTATCCAAGCGAACACCAGTACCATAAAAATTATAGACTTTGATATCGTCAATAATTACATTTTCGGCATATCTTATCCATAGTAATGGTGAAGTATTGATGGCGTCGTCTTTAAAGTCCCCTCCTTTGATATGGATGTTGCTAAGCTTTTGCAGCCTACGTACTGAAACTTGACCTGTATTAAAAGTTGCCCTGATAGTGCCCTCAATATAAATTTTATTTCCTTCAATTTTTCTGATCTTGAATAACTCTTGATTTTGATCTTTAAGTCCATCTTGTCGGACTGCTTCATCTTTCACCAACATTAAATCTCCAATATTAAAAGATGCTGAATTTTCGACTTCGATAGATTCATCGTTAAAACCAGGATAACCAGTAACATTAATTCCTTCTTCCAAAACTCCTTCAATTCTAAATGCTCCGACTTTGTCAACTTTGGGAACTAAGGTACAGCGGTTGAAATTAACGTTGAATGATTTACCCACAGCGTGAAAATTTCCCTTATAAATTGCGCCTCCTTTAAATTCAATTGTTTGTCCATCTTTGATATGATTTATAAGATGATTATAATAAGGTGTATTATCGGAATTAGTAGACGCAATCCCAAAATAGGCAACATGAATAATATGCTCAAACTTGTGAATTAATTTATTACTCTGTATTGCAATCACACTTCCGCCATCATCCGTTCCAGGATCAGGTTCATTTTGAAGATCAACGTAGTGATAGATAATCGGAGCCGGAGTATCTCCCTTTTCGTAATAGCCTAACAACTGTACTCCCGCATAAACTGGATTGTTTCCTTTCAATCCATCGATTTCGCTTGCGGACAGATTGCGCATATCTGCCATTGTTTCTTTAACTAAAAATTGATTTGCCATATTCTTTTGTTTTTATGTGTATATCAAAAGTATGGCTGTTGCAGAGGCTATCGGAGGAAAACAAGGCGTATGTAAGCGGTATCGGAGAGATACCGAAAAGTTGGGATTTGTGATAGGAAATCCCAGAGATATGATATATTCTTTTTAAATTGTGAAAGAAATTTGCTCGATACAATGAAATCAGTTTTCAACCTAAAATATATATTATACAATGGTGGCTGGGTTGTTCTCGAAATTGGAAATACTGAACAGATTATCAAAGTCAATATTTCCTTTTTTCACGATTCATTGAAAGAATTAGCAAAATCTGCCACTTAGATGGCTATAGGAAGAAATGGTTTAAACGTGATTATCCCCGTCAGGGAATATGAACTTCTGAAGTGATTAGATATAAGCTTTACTACACCAACGTTTTAACTAAATTTATACCATAGAAAAAATGATTAATAGAGTTGTTATTACATATTTACTATTACATACTATCTTTTATACGACAGCATCTGCACAGCATAAGGAATTTGTTTTGGACCGCGCATATTCATTTATAATAGCTGATGGAGAGATAGATCGCTTAATTATAAAAGACAGCCTGCTGAAACTCCATGGTAGCTTATATGAGCTGAAAGGGCCCTTGAACCTAAACGCTAAAGACTGGCAAGTTGATAAAACGAAGAGAATCATCAAAGAACGTGCGCAAAGCGACAGCTGGTTGGTAATGACAGAGTCCCTCGACAGCATCCCTATGTCTACAGTTCCTTTTCCTACTAATAGATTTTCTATCACGGTATTTCGAGGAATTACAAAAAACCAAATAGAAACAGCTGATGTCATTAGTCGAGTCGAGCGACATGTGGCAGATAGTATCATGGATAAGGGAATCGTTACTGACAATTGGTTTTTCTATACCTATTATAGTGATGACAGATGGCGTGAATTAGCTGCTCTCCCACCAGTGAAAACGAAAGACAACGCCAAAAAGATCATGAGTATACTAAAAAGTGAGGAAGTTAAAAATTGGCTAACACGTTATGAAAATAATCCTGTAAAGGAAATGTACGGCTCTGGAATATTTGCTGAAATTATAAATCGGATTTGCTTACAAATTCAATATTCACCTATTTTCGCATCAAAAGCATTACAGGAATTTGAACAGGTGAAATAGTGGGTTCTGTTATTTCGTTCCTTTTACCCGTAATATACTTCTAATCTGATAGAAATAGGGTATTTATTGAGATTTTCTATAGTCTATTGGAGATTTCGTAAGTGTCTTATACATTTATAGTTTTAAAGTTTTAGTAAAAAACGTTAAGGAAACATGAAGGAACAAGCCTTATCAAATATTCTGATCGTATCATTGGTGAAAATGAAAACGGTGAGATCATCGGTTTTTCATTTATTGTTCCAAGTGGAAACCAACTGATATCTGTACAGCTGAATAGATATATAACCGATTTGTTACCGCTTCAAAAATTTTCGGGTAGGAAAATAGGTAGACTTTTGACAAAGAAATGTCTTGAAAAGACGAAAGAGAATAGAGAAACAACCGAAGAAATATGGCTCCATTATCACCTTTGCTATTATCTGGCGTTACACTGTGTCATTTGAATAATTGAATATCAATGATCTTATTGTTTTCCCTCTCCGTTTTTGTGTGTAATTCGAACGGTGTCATAGGAAGTAGCAAATGGATTGAGAATTTATTCAATTTTAAATGTCCACTTTAGAAATGAACTTAAGATTTTCGAGATTATAATTTGCTGGTAACTTATAACCATTAACTAAAATGGTAGGTGTTTCATCTACTTTTGCCTCTATAAGCCATTTTTTATGTTTATCAAATTCATCTATGACATCGCTACTATCCAAGTTCAAACCAAATTTTGCGATAAATCTTTCCCTATTTAATGTGTTATCACTATACCACTCATGGTAAATTAAGTCTCTTTCAGATGGTGAAAAATTAAAATAAACAGCAATTAGAAATTTGGAAGATACATCAAATTCTCTTCCGAAAGAAGAAAAAACATATTGATAACAAATGTTATTTAGATCTAAAGCTAATATTTGCGAAAAAGTATCATGTAATTTCGCACAGGGTGCACAGTGTGGGTTTGATACAATAGTCACTATTATTGGCGATCGCACATTGCCAAACAAAATCTTTGAGACCTGATGCCCATCATCAATGCGCTGTTGCTCCTTTAATAAAATAGAAAAAACTTTTTCATTCGCTTTAATACTATTCATCTCCTGGGTTGTAATCACCAACTTCTGTTTAAGACTTATATTTGGTAGCAATACATGCAAAATCAACAATACGAAAGGATAGATGATTAAAAGATTTAAAAAATCGCTAACTAAATATTCATAAGTAAAAAAATCAATAAAAATAATGTTGACAACAAAAATACTCCAAACAATAACCTGGACAAGTAAACATAATGGACACCACTGTTTAGCCTTAACTTTTTGATAATACAAACTCCAAATCGAATAAGGAAGAACTATAATATTAATTAATGCACAATAAAAGGTTGCATTCTGGAAGAAAAGTAGCGCTATTAAGTTAGCTAGAAAGTAAGCAAAACCAATTTCGCTCCAACTAAATATATTCAAAAATTTTGCAGCTTTTCCTTGCAGAATACTATTACATTCCGCCTCTTTGAATAAAGAGCATATCTTATCCCCAAACTTGCTTTCTATTGCAAGCTGCTTTTTCAATAGTAAAGTTGACAAAAATAAACCTAACAGATTAAGGATAACTAATAAAATTCCCCCAGAGCTAAATAGTGAATGGCTCATCAATAATGGAATTAAATAAAAAGACGTCAAGAGAAATAGTATTATTCCAATACTCATATCGATATTGTCTTTCAGCTTATTTGCACGATAACTTGGTTCAATGGAGTGTTCATCTGGCTCGGCAAGCAGAGTAATTCCGGACCACCTTTCTAAAAAATCATTTCGCTCCAGATAAAAGTCTTTTTCTCCCGAGCGATAGGATACAGTTCCCGCAGTCACTTGTTCAACAACAACAAAGTTTGCACCTACATGCGCAATAAAAGGCGACTGAATATTGTCTATATCTACTTCTTTATTATTTATCTTAATTGCAGCGTTTTGTATCTTGTAACTATTGAGCATAGAAGATAATCCATATAAATTAAATTTATGAGGGTGTTCGTTAAATAAACGTTCAGAATACGAGGATGAATACTTTATTTTAGCTGCAACTAAAAAGTTTGTAAGTACATTATCCCCCTTATTTTGGATTTTAAATAATGATTTCATAAAAAGTTTTAATAAGAGTAACAATCGATTAGATACTAATGTCCTTTTAGATTCTCGCTGGTTAATTCATTTAAATAGACATTTACCTTAAGCAATAAGTCTATTGAGAATTTTTCACTCCATAATTGGTCTTGAATATCGTTTCCCATTTTTAATTTAATATAATCTTGAGCCCAGCAGTTTATGAATTTCATTTTAAGATATAGAAAAAATGCTTCAACCTTTAATACAATTTTAAATATCAATTGCCATTTTTACAGCCGTTCAAAGTAATATTTTGATAAATTTCATGAATTTTATTTATGCGAGCTATCGAAGTCTGAAGGGAATTCGTCAAAAAGAGCTGCAAGTTTTCATCATCATATTTATATTTAATATTATTCCGATTAAAGCACGAAATGGGTGGATGTATAACAAACTTATTGCTAGTCAAAAGCGACAATTTTTTAAAAAAATTTTCAGTAGAACAAAATGATTCATTCAAAAACTTGTTATAAAGGCTCCGAAATATTATAATAAAATTACTCTGTGAAAATGCCTCTAGCCAAGTTATTCCTAATTTGAGCGGAAGTAAATTTCTAAAATCACCGTTTACTCCTCCTAAAAGAATACTGGCTTGAAGACGATGAGCTTCGTAAATGATAGATACCAACTGTTCCTTTTTGTAAGATGATGTAAATTCGTGGTTTTCATCACAAATTAAAATAACATCTTCATCATTATATATAGCCGTCTCTATAGCTTTACGTACGGCTTTCCAATACATTAGATCTTCTGTTTCTTCTTCTGTAATACTAAAAATCTTGATATCAAATTCATCCTTACCTTCAAATTGAGATAATATGGCTTCAAAACAATTAAGGCTTTGTGATACATTAATTATATAAGTTGGAATCGTGATATCGTCCATAATATTTATTTAAAATCATCAAAATAGCTTCTTAGACGGAATAAGGTGTCGAGTCGTTCTTGAGATTGCTCAAAATACCTATTAACGATTCCTACGCCTTCATTTTTTTTAGTCACATCGGAGTATCCAAATTCGGCTTGAATAGAAATAAAGGGATACACACAGAAGATTTTATTACTAATGCATTTCATTTGGATATCTATATTATCTTCATCGCCTAGCTCTAATGCTAAAAATCGTTTATAAAAACGTTTAAATACGATTGCAAACTGAAAACCAGTGAACCTATTTACCCAAAAGCAACTCTGATTTATCTGAACCGCATCTTCAAAATGACTTACCCCCCCCAACAAAAGATCACCATTAATGTTATCGATATTAGAGATCGCACTTTCTAGAAATTCATATTTATAAAAGTCAGTGAATGAGTGGTCATCTTCACAGATAATTACGCACGATAGTTCTTTGTTATCTGCTGAATTTATAATCTCCCGCATGGTCTGCCAAAGGCCTATAGCTCCAATTTCGTGTCTAATCGCGTCAACAAAAGTTACACGGAATTCGGTTTTGTCTTTAAATTGATTTAGACAGTGTTTCCTTCTGTCTATCCTGTCCTTTAAATTTATTATAAATACGTCATGCTTGCTCTTCATAAATACTAAGTAATAAGCCACAAAACTGTCAATTAGATGTTAAGTAAGTTGACTTTTATCTATCCCTCAGAACTTCCTCAAATTTTTTTACTCCAGGAAACCCTGTCATTTGATTCATTAATTCACCTTCCTTATTGTAAATTAAATAAGTTGGGATCGATGAAAAATTCATCTGCTTTTGAAGCTTCTCCATTTGTTTAGATGAAAGATAAAAATGATTTCCTGCTATATTTTTCACTTGATTATTCCACAAAGTTCTAGGAGAAGACATATCTGTAATATAGACAAAAACAACATCAGTATTTTTTTCCTTTATTGGCTTAATTTTATCCATGGCGGTTATACAGGGCGCACACCAGGTTGCCCAAAAGTCTACGACTACAGTTTTGGAAGGATATTTTCGTATGATTTCTGAGAGAATGTCATCCTTGACTAGATTAGACCAATCATAAACTCGTCCTTTATCATGTGCAATCCTAATTTGATTTATATTATTTTGGTATAATAAATAATCAAAAAATGATTTATCTTTAAAATATCCAATAATATCTTTAGACTGGCCGTCTGAAAGTAATTTACCCCGAGCG
Organism: Sphingobacterium sp.; assembly: GCA_029239355.1. GTDB lineage: Bacteria > Bacteroidota > Bacteroidia > Sphingobacteriales > Sphingobacteriaceae > Sphingobacterium. The sequence continues at coordinate 12,053 of JAQZAZ010000046.1, read as the reverse complement.
ATTTGATCCAAATAGGCATTTGCTAACATAATATCATAAAAATAGCCTTTAGAATATCCCAAAAGCGGGGCGAGTATTGCCGTTGTTGTTTTCATCCAATCTTTTGATGAAATTTGATCTGTTTTGGGTAAGTTTAGTACGCTATCAGCCAATAAGGTTTTTGTAAATTCATTATAATAGTTTGATAGTAGATAATCTTTATTATTGAGATCTAAATCTTTTAAAAAGGTGTAATAATCTAAATTAATCTTATTTTTTATTTTAGCCTTGTCTTTGTCCATCCCAGCATTCACATTTTCAATGTACATTCCATTATTCGGATCTAATAAGAACATTCGGGCATATACTGCTTCAAATGTTCTATACAAGGATATTTTTGAATCCGTCGATAATGTTGAATTTTTAATCTTATTTATCTTTTCTTTCATTGAAATCAATGCGCGATCACGATAATCGTTGGGTTCGAATAGATACTCATTTGACGATGTTCCTTCGTTGAATACACTAGTGAATAAGTTTTGGATAGCTTTTGTTTCACTAAATATCGTTTCGTATGGGCCATTATATTGGATATCGGGACTTCCATTAGAATCGAATTTAAAAACTACTTTAGTAGTATCATTTGGAATGAAATATATATACCTCTCGATACTGTCTATTTTCAAAATCGCTGAAGTCACCTTGAATGTCGGTATTTTTAAAAGAGTATCTAAATTTCCCTGAATAGGAATATTTATATCATAATAGCTCGTCAAATTACTCGTTAGGGTCAACTTGAGCGATAAAGCCCCTCTATTTGCATTGCCCCTTACTTCAAACCTAAAATACGAATCCCCAAAACTCTCGGCGATGTTCTCCAACTTGTTTTGCGCATTTACGTTAACTATAATGGCGCAAATTAAAGACCACAAAATTACTTTAATACGAGTTGCATTTTTCATCCTATTCTTAATTTGTATAGCCAATAGACAACTATTGGCTATACTTTTAGTGCATACTAATTTTTAAAACAAACTAAGCCAGAATTGAAAGGCAAATATTGACATTTCCCTATATTACCGTTAGATTGTGTACAAGAATCCCATTCTTTTTTGCCAGCACATGCATCTGTACCACTACTTCCGTCGCCGCCACTACCATCACTTCCACCGGTTATTCTTTTCAATTCATCATGAGAGAGGATTTCCTGATTTTCAATTGATTTTAACGTGATCTTTTTCATTTTTGTATTATTTAAGTTTATAATATCCGTACACTCCAGGATATTGATTGGAGGCTACAGTTTTGACAGTGAGCATGCTGTTTCCTCAATTCGTTTGCAACCGATCGAAGATTTTCTAGAAAAATCTTATTATCGTCTTACACTAAATAATTACATATAATTGAAAACGATTTATATTTTAATTTTAAATATAAGACATAAATAAATTAGATATTACCCGAAAAATATTTAGTACACATATTTAGGAAACTAGAAGATAATCTATTTTAAAAATAGCCTCAAGCTGCTTCTTATAAGTAAGTGAAATAAATAGTTGTTTATAATTAGCGCGTTTTTAAATTCAAAAAATAAAAATCGCTTTAAATTGACTAAATAATTAAATCAAAAGCAAGATAGTTGTTTTTTTATATTATAAATAATAATCGAAAAAATACCACACAAAAGTGTAGTATTTTTCTCAATATGAAAACAACCTAAAACAATACCATTAAAGGAATTTTCATTTTCTATTTTAAGATATATCCTTCAGGTGATTGCTGTAAGGATAATTTGGACTGCTTTCGAATAACCAGCACGGCCACTTATCAAACTGATGCCTATTCACATAGGCAGTAGCTCTGACTACCATGCCTCATTAATAACGATCTCCACACTAAAAATATCGCTATTTACATCTTCAATTCAAAATTACCTAAATATTTAGATTTCAATCTTTCAATTAAAGAGTTTGGGTGATAAGTTATATCTTTCTGAATATTATGCCTTCTCCACATATTGTTCCATAGATGAATTGCATATGAGCTTTCAAATGTATGTTGTATATCCTCAGCAAAAAAAAGATCGATCTCGTGCCAGTTAATAGGGCAAAATACATGAGGCTGAAGAATATAATCCTTGCTTTCATACGTCGCCAATATTTTAGTTATAAAACGGGAGCCATATTTACCCCATGGCTCTGATACTAAATTTATATCCTTCATCTGGTCTAAGATATCACGAAGAAATTCAGCATTTTTGGGAGCCTTGATAATTGCATTATTAACAATTGTTACAGGTTTATTCTCAATAAACATTATTTCTGTCGTGAAACAATACTCAGCAGTGAAGTCAAAGGGTTTCAAACACACCACGTCCATATCCACCCACCATCCACCTCTTCTATAGAGTAATTCGTATCGAAACCAATTAGCAAAGGATGTTAGGCTACCCTCAACATCTTTAAATAAATGTGCCTTTTCTATAATTTCATTCGCATCCTTGATTGTTGTCCCTTGCGGACAACCCGTTATCTGTAAATCATAAACATACAAATGAAATTCATGTCCGTTATCTAAAAAAGACTTAATGCACAATTGCTCTAGCGTAGATATTTCACTGCCAAACCACAGCCCTTGTATAATCTTGTTTTGCATAATAATTAATTTATAATGGTTACACTAATATACGCATTTAAGAACAGACACAGAAAAATTCTCACAAAACAGCTATTCTATTTAAGGCGCTAGAAATGTTTAAACTAATAAATTAAGAGTCTTGATTTCATTTATAAATTGGCTCATTTAATTCTTTTCTTTCATAAAAATCCATTAAGTCAGTAGGTAGCCTTACCTTTTTTTCGGGCAAATTAAAAATGTTAAATTAGTTTGTTATACAATAGGAAAAAGAGCAAGTTTTCAGAACATCAAATCGTTAATATTCTCAAAGAATATGAGTCAGGTAAGTCTACAAATGATTTTTTAGAGAATTATGTACACCGAGCGATTACTGTGCTTAAATTTCTTTCCAAACAAAAATGGGTCGATAATTCTAAATTGGTGGTAGCTGGACATTCCAAGGGGAGTAAAGTAGCAGTCGGCATTGCCTCAAAATATAAAAAAGTTACCAAACTGGGATTATTCAGTGCTAATCTATTCGGAAGAATTGACCAAAATATCAGGAAACACAGAAAAGATGCAGAATTAGGGGTTATTTCATGGGAGAGTGCGGATAAGAAAATAGAAAATGAATATCATTATTTTCGAGACGCAAATGACATAAGTATCAGAGACACAAACGCTAATCTAATTTCATGGTATTCTTTTTCCAGGCCACAATTGAAAGAATTGCTGGATTTTAATAAGCCTATATATTTGGCCTATGCAACTGGCGACATTGCTAGCGATCTTTGCGACCTAGTTCCTCTATATTTTATTCAAGAACATAAGAAAAATCTTACCTTTAATAGATACCTAAATATGGAGCACCATTTCTTTGAGATAAACAATGGTAAAGTTGACCATAATAAGCCTCATTGGAAAGAAGTCATGTCGTCATTCGTAAAATGGACGATAGAATAGTTATAGCAAAAGAAGAATTAAAATTAAAGAATGAAAAATTGTGTCACAATGTACATTATGATTAAATTATAATTCTCTCAACAATCCGTTGACCAAAATCACAAGGTCCCTAAATAATCTATCATTCAAACTGTATTGTACAAGAATATACAAACATTATTTGTTTATTACTTTAGATTTTCCCTATTGTTAAACAGACAAAAAATTGTACATTTATTAAGTTTTAAGACGATTAGTCCTATTTCTTTGCTTTAAAATAGATGTTTTTGCAGAAGAGATGGTTCATTAGATAAAGCTATATTTGAAATACTTTAATTGAACAATGTATCATATGTAACAACTAGTATCAACAAAATTTGATAAAAAAGCAAAAAATATAATGATTTAAACCAAAAGTAATAAAGTGATTTCAAAATTTCCCACTTATAAACAGATGGATGTAATGGACTGTGGTGCCACTTGTCTCCGCATGATCTTTAAATACTATGGCCAGTCTGTATCCATCCATAAAATCCGCAAACTCTGTCAGACAAAAAATACCGGAGTTAACTTATTGGGGGTAAGTGAAGCAGCCGAAAAGCTAGGATTTCGAACCTATGGTGTTCGCTTAACAATGGAACAGCTTCAGGAAATTGAACTACCCTGTATCCTCCATTGGAATCAGAATCACTTTGTTGTATTACATAAAGTTAAACGAGATAAATATTATATTTCTGATCCTGCACTCGGACTTGTAACCTACGACAGTAAGGAGTTTGCCAAAAACTGGTACTCGGCAAAGGAACTCCATTCAGGTCTCTCATTAGTTTTAAGCCCTGGCCCGGAATTTTACCAGCTTGACGAGGAAGAACCCGATCTATCTCTAAAATGGGGAAAGATGTTCAAATATTTCTATAAATATAAACGTCTTTTTACCCAACTGATACTGGGCATGGTCCTGGGAACTATTCTACAATTAATTACCCCGTTCCTTACACAATCTGTAGTTGATATCGGAATCAATACCAAAAATATCAGTTTTATCAATCTGATCCTGATCGCCCAGTTAATGTTATTTGTTGGGAGTACTGCTGTATCATTTATTCGATCCTGGATTTTGCTTCACATCAGTACCCGGGTCAATATATCGATTCTGACAGATCTATTAATCAAGATCATGAAGTTGCCGATGAATTTCTTTGATATTAAAACACATGGAGATCTAATGCAGCGTATGGCCGATCAGCAGCGAATTGAAACTTTCCTAACAGGTAACACGTTAAACACACTGTTTTCCATTATTAATATGCTGATATTTGGGGCTCTGCTCATCGTTTATAACAAAATCATATTCTTAGTATTCTTTGCAGCAACGGTTTTCTATACCTTATGGATCCTGTTTTTTATGAAGTATAGACGCGAATTGGACAATAAGCGATTTAAAATATCTTCCGAAAACCAGACCTATATGGTCGAGATGATCCAGAGCATCAAAGATATAAAACTCAACAATGCACAGAAGCAAAGGCGTTGGGGCTGGGAGGCCCTGCAAGCAAAGCTTTTTAAATTTAAAGTAAAGAGTTTGGCGCTCTCTCAATACCAATCCATTGGATCTTTGGCCATCAATCAAATCAAAGGTATAATTATCACGTTTATCAGTGCCAAGGCCGTTATTGATGGTCATATGACACTTGGAGGAATGATGGCCGTTCAATATATCGTCGGGATGGTCAGTAGCCCTGTAGAGTCGCTGCTCGGATTTATGCAATCTTTTCAGGACGCTAAGATCAGTATGGAACGGCTTAATGAAATTTACGAGACTGAGGACGAGGAAGATGTGAAAAAGGATTATTTGAATAGCTTGCCAGAAAATAAGGATATAGAGATCCGTAACCTAACTTTCCGTTATTACGGCGCCGGAAATGAACCTATTTTCAGCCGGTTGAACTTGCATTTTCCTGCCGGAAAAACTACCGCAATTGTGGGTACTAGCGGTAGCGGGAAAACAACAATTCTGAAATTACTACTAAGATTTTATGAATATGAAGAGGGAGAAGTTCTGATCGGCGGAAAACGATTGGAACAGTTTGACTTCTCTCTATGGAGAGACAAATGTGGTGCGGTACTACAAGACAATTATGTATATGCTGATACTATAGAACGTAATATTACGGTCAATGAGGAGTTCCCGGATAAACAACGACTGGAAAATGCCATCGAGATTTCTAACCTGAATGAATTTATTGCAGAACAGCCCTTTGGTTTGGCAACAAAAATCGGTACCGCTGGCAAAGGTGTGAGCCAGGGGCAGCGGCAACGTCTGATGATTGCCAGAGCAGTGTATAAACAACCGGAGTTTATATTTTTAGATGAAGCGACTAATTCCCTTGATGCTAACAATGAAAAAGTTATTATAGAGAATCTTAATCACTTCTTTCAAGAAAGGACGGTTATTGTCGTGGCACATAGACTTAGCACGGTAAAAAATGCGGATAATATTATTGTATTGGAAAAGGGAAATGTTGTCGAACAGGGAACGCATACTGAACTCACGGCCTTAAAAGGGAAATATTTCGAATTAGTAAGAAATCAATTGGAATTGGGGAATTAAACAGCTATGAAAGAATCATCAATTATAGAATCAGACATCCATTCAGAAGATTTACAGGATATTATTGCAAAACCACCTTCCTGGCTTTTAAGAAGAGGAATCACATTTATCCTGTTGACCGTATTGATTATTTTGGGTATGTCTGTTTTTATTCGCTATCCAGAAACTGTCAATAGTAAGATCAGGTTTAATACAATGGATGCCCCAAAAGTTCTCGCCGCTAAAGTCAACGGAAGTTTAGTTAAGCTTTTAAAGAGAGATGGTGAGTGGGTAGAAGCTGGCAGTCCATTGGCTTATCTCGAAAGTACTGCAGATCACGATCAGATTATTGTTCTTTTGGATAAGTTGCAACAGATACGCCAGGACCCTAACGCCACTTACAATTTGGAAGCATTGATCCAACCGAAAAATCTGAATCTCGGAGAACTGCAAGGAGCCTATCAGAACTTCTATCTTTCTTACTTGAGCTATATTTCAGCGCGAGACCATGGGATCTATCAAAAGCGCAAGTCTGTAATTAATCAGGAGGTTACTAATGTCAATGAACAATATAAAAAGAATAATCAATCTTTTGAATTACAGAAGAAGCAACTTGAGCTGGCTGAGCAGGAGTATGAAAAGTACAAGCTATTGGCGGAAAAGAAAGTGATCAGTCCGGCTGAACTGCAGCAAAAAGAATCCTTATTGCTAGCTAAGCGCCAGATGATTCCACAAATGGAAAATAACTTGATTAGTTATGAAGGGAATATCCTGTCTAAAAATAAAGAACTGGCGGAGATTGAAAACCAGATTGGGGAAGAACAGAAAAAATTTATACAAGCATTAAACAGCTTTATCAGCGAAGCTGAAAATTGGAAAAAGCAATATGTCATGACTAGTCCGGTTGGTGGAAAGCTGATTTATGGCGAATTCTTACAGATCAACCAGCAGGTTGCGATCGGACAAAAATTATTTTATATCAATCCTAAAAGCGAGAAATATTATGGAGAAATATTATTGCCCCAGATTGAATCGGCCAAGGTGAAAAAAGGTCAAAAAGTATTGATTAAAGTGAACGGATATCCCTATGAAGAATATGGTTATCTAAATGGAAAAGTTGAATATATTTCAGATATTCCGATTCAGGATAGTGCATTCTTTACGACTGTTAGTCTTGACACAGTAGGTCTTAATCACTTTATCCTACTTAAACCAGGATTATTTGGCGATGGTAAGATTATTACAGAAGATAAATCGATTTTTAAACGTATTTGGAATAATTTGACAAAAAATTTGACGATGAATTGATTGACATCCCTTTTTTAGTTGTGTAAAGCAAAATTATGTGGTATTAGCTATTTGAGTGAATTCGGTGTTTGTATACGGTATATGGGAGATACTGAAAAGTCGATCTTATAAACCATGCATCGGGATTAGAAGATGTGGATCAAAATCCAAAAAGCTTCTCTCTGTTTGATAGAGAAAAGCTTTTTGGTTTATCAAAAGATAGATTAAGCTTGTTGGCCACTCGCTCTATCGGCAACCAATTTTGCATTCAACGATCCACGGATCTCACTGGTCAAATTACGGAGATCATTGTATTTATCAATCAGCGTGTTCAAATTAGCAACTACCTCGGGCAAGGTATTCGCTACCGAATCTGCCACGGTATCTGGCAAAGGACTTGCTGAACCTGCCACAGCTGCGGACTTTTTCACTAACCCGATTTCAGAATTATTCGCCTCCAATGTAATATTTTGATCCAATACCTTTACAGGAGCACCCGTTTCATTGGATATCCTCTGTGCAAACTGTCCGATCAGAATATTATTTTTAATATAGGTTTCGGACAGCGACAGGGAGGCTCTAATACCTACAGATAAAGCATTTGCTGATTGTAATATTGTATTATCTTCTATCACAATATTTGTGCTGGCAGCAACTCCTGTGACATAAATACAGGGACCATTTGCCCGACCGGAGCTGTTGAAATTATTAATGACATTGCCTTTCACAATGCAATTGGACAACATCCCGCTATTGGAGAAAAAGCCCATACTTAGGTTTGAACTACTATTGTTGTAAATAAACAAATCGCTGCAATTGCTATAATTATAGGCCATGACCGAGGTACCTATCTGCTTATTAATCGTGTTGCAATAAACCTTAATTCTGGAACTATTGCCCGCAGATACCATTGCATGCATCAATGTGTCAACAGTATTCGCATGGACGGTTAGTCCCTGAACTTCGGTCTGACATAGTACAAAATGGAATGATCGCCAGGAGAAATTAGAAGCAATGACAACATCGAAGACTGTGTCGAGTTTAATCGAAGTGATGTCGAGGCTAGTAGCAAATGTATTGCTGCTTATATCAATAACCTTTGCGGATCCATAGCAATAGATAAATGTTGTTATTTTATGCGTTCCTTTAGTTTCAAAGGATAGATGATTATTTTTAATAGTGATATTTTTCACAACCATATCCTCTTTAAATCTTTCAGCATTAACCTTAATCAAAGCACTTACTGTTGAAGCTTTTTCCTCGGTAGCCTGGATAGTGTTATTATAAAAATTAACGTTCTTGATTTCAGTATTTGGTTGCATGCAATTGGTTTCGAAATCATGGCCAACATTATTCAGAAAAGTATTATCATAGATGTTTACATTAGACACACGATTATTCTCATTCGGTTCGATATCAATTCCATCCATTGGGAATTTACCCTTAATTGTTCCTGTATTACTGATCGTAGACTTCGAAATACTGATGTTATTTCCTTTGGTTACGGTTATACCCTGACGTCCATTTTTGTCTACTACAATATGATTGACTGAAATATTACTGCTTGCATTGGCTGCGGTTGTAGCACCGCCTACGCATATCCCATCTCCCCAGCATTGTTCAATGGTTATGTCATGGACGCGAATATTGCTACAGCCATCGTAAATACTGATGCCGTGTCCCCATTCTCCTAACGCCCCAGTATGCGTCTCGATATCGCCCACGATCCGACCTCTACCAAAAACACCACTATCGGTAACATTTGAAAATAGAATAATTGCGTATCGTTGGTAATCATTAGCGCGAATAGCAATCGTGGCATTTAGTTCAAGATAAACATGTGATTTCATAATTATACCATGAGCATTGTAGCTAGCAGGCAGGTCCAAAAGAACATTTTGACTAACTTCTACAATTTTCACATTGCTACTTTCTGCGTATACTATGGCGCGATTGATTCTTTCGAGACAATCGGCAACACCTCCAATAGCACCAAAATAACTGACATCCACTCGATCACAAAATTCGTGGAAGAGGTTAACTCCTCTCACTGCGATCACACTTCCGCCATCATCTGATCCCGGAGCTGGACTGATTGGAGCTAGATTATAAATAATAGGATCTGGAGTATCCCCTTTTTGGTAATAGCCCAATAACTGAACTCCCTCATAAGTTCCGCTTTGTAAAGCTGTAATCTCCGCAGCTGATAAGCCTCGCATAGCTGCCATAGTTTCTTTAATTAAAAATTGATTTGCCATATTCTTGTGTTTTTATGTGTATAGCAAAAGTATGGCTGTGGTCGTGGCAATTCGAGGAAAATAAGGTGTATGTAAGCGGTATGTGGGAGATACCGAAAAGTGTGATTTTTTTGTGCTTAAATAGTGCATAACCGTAATATATTACTGCGATCAAAAAAGGACTATCAAGCAAGTACAACTATTCGCCTAAGCCCGCTATTATTTTTGGAATACGGAGACACCTCTCTAAATTTGATTTGTAAATAAAAACCTGTAAATTCAAGGGAAATTAACCTCTTTCCATTATGCAAAGTAACAATTGGTTCAGCCAGTTTAAAAACACCCAGCGAAAAGGAGTATTTTTGTTAATTGCACTATTAACCATTTTTCATAATACAAGCTTTGCCCAAAAAGATCCACAGCTCAGGGAGGCACTGTCTATCATGACAAAAGCATCTATTTCCGGAGATATCGAAGGTATTCTAAATCAAACATCGCCCCGCATAATTGAAAGCATGGGCGGAATAGATCAGGCAACAAAACTGAGCAAGGAACTCTATTCTTCTTTGATAAAATATGGGGTTAAAATTGATTCCATGATCAATTATGTCGATATAGATGTCTCAAAAATTGATGGAATATCGTATTGTTTTATTCCTCAAGTATTGGTAATGTCTACGCATGAAAAAGGCAAAAAGGTAATCACTTCAGCTAACTTATTGGCGTTAAAAGAGGACGAAACCAAAAAATGGACTTTTATTAATTTGAATAAAATGGATCTGGAAAAAGTCAATTTGTTTGTTCCTGAACTTAGTGGCAAGATTTCTGTTCCTCCGGGTCTAGAAAAAAAAACATTTGTCGTGCCGAAAGAAGAAGTAGCTAAAACTGTCGATCATCTAATGAAACGCATAGATGAATCTGTCAAACAACACAACTAGTTTTAAGTCATTTGATCTTCAGGGCGCCGAACATAAGCATTACCAAACTGCAACCCAATAAATTGTATTTTTCTCCAATTTATAGACAGCGACGCCGTAAGTAATGCCATGCTTCCAATGAAATGGCATTGATGCATTTTCACCAAGAATTTCATTTTTAAACTGTCTTTCTTTATTGTCAGTATGGATAATATAAAATTCATAATTAGGATCAGCGTATATCCGATTTTTAATGATTAATAAAATTGGGAACAGGAACATCGTTATAGGATACTGTTTCCGGAATTTTATTTTTCAACTGGCCATAGAAGCTGATATTTTAGCATTATTTTAGTATTGGGTTTTAATTTTAACTGAATTCAAATAATGAGCAACATAACAGTAGATCAAAGATTCCATGAGTGGCAGGAAACTATAAATAAAATAGAAAAAATTGATAAATCGATAATTGCTTTCAACTTTGGGCTCTTTGAGTCAGAGGAGGGTTTCACAATGTACCTCAATGGTTCACAAACCTTTGACGAGGATGATGAGGACTGGGCGACAAACATGGACTTTGAGCCTAAGCAGAAGTATTTTTCATTTGGAAGCGAATTTCTAAAGGATAAAAATTGGCAAGATATTTTAAATTATTCTGAACACCTCGTTCAAACCTATATTACCTCCGAGAATTTTAAAGCTTCAATTTTCGCCCATGCAAAAGCAATAGCAGTAGGATTTGATGATGGAGAGCTAACGATAATAAAATCTCAATAACTATGAGTATGCTGGAAGGAATAGCACTTATGCAACCAAATATCTTAAATGACAGGACGAACAAGGTTTTCAGGTATGTTGAGGCCTATAATAAGATGGATGTAGAAGATATGATAGCACATCTTGATGATGGAATAGTTTTCCTTAATGTCATGAATGGTGAAAACACTCTGGAATTGAAGGGTATTGAAGAGTTTAAGAAACAAGCCATCGAAGCTCTCTCTTATTTTAGCGAGAGAGAGCAGTCCATTAAATCGATAACTCATAACCTGAGCTCTACCGAAATCACGATCAACTACCGAGCTATTGCTGCGATGGATTTTCCGAATGGGCTGAAAAAAGGTGATGAAATAAACTTGAAGGGGAAGTCGATTTTTGAGTTTTCGGCCGATGGGAAAATAGTTAGGTTGACAGATATAGCGTAGTGAAAAGAATAAAAAAGATCAGCAAGAAATGGAATTTGAAAAATTAGTCAGCAGTATCCAAAATACCCATGAAGAGTTACAGCTTTCAGCGATAAAAGCTGTGAACCAATCGCTCACTTTACGCAACTGGCTAATAGGCCTATACATCATCGAATTTGAGCAAAAAGGTAAAGAAAGAGCAAAATATGGTGAACAGCTACTCGCCGAACTCGCCGCATCTATTAAAATAAAAGGATTATCTGTTACGAATCTAAGGTTATGCCGACAATTTTATATTGCATAT
>JAQZAZ010000234.1 GCA_029239355.1 Sphingobacterium sp. | reverse complement strand
ACTGAAAATCCTTGTGTCCCTGGTTCGAACCCAGGTGGCACCACAAAAAAAGCCTGTTCATTTGAGCAGGCTTTTTTTGTTTATCCAGCTTTGTACCCCAAATTCTTTTTTCATGGACAACTTAGTTGATTTCTATCCCATTCTTTCCTGGAAGTGCTTTAAACTTCCCATGGGGTTCTGTCTGGTACCAGTAGGCTACGGAAATAATATCAGATTTCTGTGGTAAATATCGATCTTCAGAGCGCCAACCCAGATCTTGAACGGTCACCTTTAGGTCGCTATCAAAACGTACAGGGTCTAGAATATGCCATCGATACATACCAAATCGCTGCTGTGAATCGTATATGCCATCCGGCCGAATCACCTGATGTAGCCCAGCATAAGGGGTAGTAAATTCCTGATAACGCCGTGTTTCTTTATTTTCAAAATTGTAGGATCCGCAGAAATAATCTTCCAGGCCCGTAGTCACAATAGTCGCAAATTCTTTATCACCATCCAGGAAGAATTTAACCTCACCCTCACCCCACCAGCCGGTGTTGTTAACACCAACAGCTAAATAGGTTCCCACATAATGTCCCCTACCCTTGACACCATCCAGAATAGTATGTAAGGAACCTTCGGTGGGATGAGACCTGCGATACTGTGCATGGAAGTAGGCTTCATCATTACCGACTTCGGTCTCTGCATAGTTGACTTGATAATAGAGTACCATGGGATGAATGCTCACATTTTCCATGGTTATTTTGCATTTTTTGCGAAAGGGCATCTGCCAATAGGAATTAAATGCGCTACCTGGATTAACTGTCATCGCAAGTGAATTTAAGGACGCATATTTATTCCAGCCCATGCCAAAAAAAGCTCCGACGGGAGCTTCGACAGAAGGTTCTGTTTCCCCATCCCAATAAAATCTGATAATGGATTGACTCCAGTTGCCAGTCGGTGTCATCCAGATATGCTGAATAATTCCCGACCCGTCTATTTCAGCCAGCGTAAATGTTTCACCAGCACCGATATGAACATAAGGGTTAACTTTCCAGCCTACCCCCAATTCACGGGCAGCCCTAGATGCATTTGCCTGGTTACGCGCGCCCTCCTTTTCATTTGGGACAGCCATCCCCCCTTTACCTTTTCTACCGCTAAAATTTTCAGGGCTGATTGACCTTGTTTTAGCATTAGACAGTTTGGATAGATTACTTAATCCGCTTGAATTTTGAGCAAAAGATGTATAACCAAACATGACTACACACCATAGGAACATGAATCTTTTCATATGCTGTAATTAATTATTTGTAGAGTGTCTATTTTCAACGGTTTAAATGAATTCCCTATTCGCTTTTCTTTATCAATTCAATGGGAGTTTTCTATTAAAAAATCGCATCCAATTAGTCCCTAAAATTGAAATATTAAACATGGGCGGTTGATCATCCACTTTATTGTTATCTGGAACTTATTTCCTACAATCAGTTATGCAGGAAGGGCTCCCTCAGCTTGTCTTAAGTTTATTATCAGCTATACAAGTATAGACTTAATCGATTAAATAAGTAAATAAAAAATTGTATCTTTTTTGTTAACGATAAAATTATCAACATGTTAACAACAAAACATACTATTGGTTTATTTTCTTAGTATCAGCAATCGGCCTTTTTTTATGTTATGAAAAAAGCCGAAAGAGTAATTCTTCCGGCTTGACAGACAGGGTCCTATGTTTTTTGCAGTTCGCGGACCTATAAATTGCTGATGGGAAACACATCAGACTTTTATTTGTTATTGTTCCGCAATAATGGAACGGTCCAAATGCACATAGCCTCCATCAACGTGAATCAATTGTCCAGTAGTATGACTTGACTTGCTAGATAATAAAAACACTGTCGTATCTGCTATTTCTTCCGCTGTCGTCATCCGATGTTCTAAAGGAATGCGATCCGTAATTTTTTTCAATGTTTCTTCCGGATTAGAAAGCGTCTGGATCCAGGTATCGTATTGTGGTGTTGCGCATTCGGCTACGATAATTGCATTTACCCGGATAGAATAAGGCAATAGTTCTACAGCCCACTCACGTGTTAATGCATTACGTCCACCATTTGAAGCAGCATAGGCTGACGTATTGCCCTGTCCGGTTTCACCCGTTTTGGAAGAGATATTGACGATACTGCCTTTGGATGCTTTTAGAGCGTCCAACGCATGATGCGCCATGAGGTAATAATGGATGAGGTTTTTATGCAATGAAGCTACAAATTTTTCGTAATCACCCGAAGCTAGGCCTACCCCATCATTCTGTCCAGCATTGTTCACCAAACCATCAATACGACCATACACCTCCAGCGTTTTAAGCACTGCTTTTTTACAATCTTCAGGTTTGGACAGTTCAGCCTCAATACACAAGGCATCAATCCCAAACTGTTTGACCTCTTCCCTTACTTTTTCATTGTCGGCCTGCTTACGTCCCACAATAACAGGAATAGCCTGTTCTTTGGCCAAAGCATGCACGACAGCACGCCCTATTCCTTTGGCGCCGCCTGTAACAATAACAACTTTATCTTTTAAATGAAGATCCATATTACTTTTATTGAATTGTGTGTTTCATTGATGAGTAATTTGTCCGCATCAATAAACTCGTTTCACTGGTTATTATTTAAAGCCTATTTGGATAGCATATAGCTGGTTAGGCTCAATTTTTAACTGCAATTAACAGCTTCAATATGCACACTTTCCCTTTCATGCATATTGAAGCTTTCAATTATAGGTTATATACACGTATGGCATTCTCCGCCCAAAAAGCTTTTTTTTCCTTTTCGGTAAAGTCGCCCAATTTATCTTCCACTATAGCGATACTTTCCTCATAGGAGGCCGCTAACAGGCATACAGGCCAGTCCGATCCAAACATAATCCTTTCTTTTCCAAAACGTAGGAAAATATGGTCGAGATACTGTTTGAAATCATCCAACTTCCAGCTGGACCAATCTGCCTCTGTAGCCAGTCCGGACACTTTACAGACCACATTTGAAAAGGCAGCAAGTTTATCGATAAACGCAGCCCACTCATCAAACTCCCTTGATTTAATCGGAGGTTTGGCAATATGGTCCAACACAAACTGAAGGTTTGGATTTTGCCTTACACATTCCAATGTGGCCTCATAGTGCCTTGGACGGATCAGTAAATCGTAGGTATAACCAAATGCTGCCAGTGCTTTTAACCCGTTTAACACAGTGGGCCGAATCAAAAAGTCTGGGTCCAGTTCTGCTTCAACCACATGACGGAACCCTTTGATTACCGGTAATTCTTTATAGTGAGTCAACTGTTGTTCGATATCTTCGGCCTGCAAGTCAATCCAGCCAACAACACCTTTGATAAAGTCGTAGCTTTTAGACAGTTGTACCAAATAATTTGTTTCCGCGTCAGATTGATCGGCCTGAACAGCGACAGTACCTGCAATTCCATTCCGTTCTAGGACAAACTGAATATCCAGCGGGGTAAAATCCCGCTTAATGACATGCATCTCGTCGGTAATCCAATTGTCTCTAACCGGATCAAATTGCCAAAAATGCTGGTGGGTATCTATGCGCATAATAAAACCTAAAATAGTGGATAAAATTAACTTCTTGAATAAGCAACCACAGTCTGCCTCGATTCGCCAAGCCCATCTGCCCCCAATTCGATCACATCACCTGCTTTTAAGTAAATAGGTGGATTGAATCCAAGTCCTACACCCGCAGGAGTTCCCGTCGAAATTACGTCACCTGGCAATAAGGTCATAAATCTTGAAACGTACGAAACGACATGTGCGATTGAAAAAATTAGATCTTTGGTATTTCCATCTTGATAGGTTTTTCCGTTCACTTTCAACCAAATGCGTACATTGTTAATATCTTTGATCTCTTCTTTGGTCGCCATAAATGGGCCCATCGGTGCGAAAGTATCACAGCCTTTCCCTTTATCCCAGGTACCACCGCGTTCCAATTGATACTCGCGCTCGGACACATCATTGTGAAGTACATAACCAGCAACATAATCCAAGGCTTCATGCTCTTCTACATAAGAAGCCTTTTTACCGATGACAATACAGAACTCAACTTCCCAATCCGTTTTTACGGAGTCCTTAGGAATCATCACATTATCGTATGGCCCTACTAAAGAAGTCGTGGATTTCATAAAAATGATCGGTTCAGCAGGAATCGGTGCATTTGTTTCCTTAGCATGATCCATATAATTCAATCCAATGCAGACAATTTTAGATGGGCGCGCAAAAGGTGCGCCGATACGCTCGCCCAGTGGGACTTCAACCAGCTTACCGCTATTGGCCTTCACAAATTCGTCCAACCGTGCCAAACCATCCTCCGCAAAAAACTGCTCATTGTAATCCCCGCCAAATGCACTTACATCGTAATTTACACCGTCAATTTGAACACCGATTTTCTCTTTGCCGAAGGCTCCAAAACGTATTAATTTCATATTGTTATAGATTTGAGATATGAGATAGAGGTCTCGTATCTACCATTTAATTATTCAATTTAATAAAACCACCATCAATAGGATAATCGTTACCAGTAATAAAACCAGCATCGTCACTACAGAGGAAAAGCGCCAATTTAGCAATTTCTTCCGGTTGTGCCATACGGCCTATCGGTTGGCTTGCAGAAAGCTTTTCAAACATTTCCTGCTCCTGTCCAGGGTAGTTCTTAGCAATAAAGCCATCCACAAAAGGTGTATGTACACGTGCTGGCGAAATACTGTTGCAACGGATACCAAAAGCCATGTAATCACGTGCTACCGACATAGACATCGCATAGATCGCACCTTTACTCATGGAATAGGCAAAACGATCCGTAATCCCCACCCAGGCGGCAATCGAAGCGAGATTCAGGATAGCACCTGAGCCTTGTGCTTTCATGATTGGCACAATTGCATATAACGCATTGTAGGCACCCTTTACATTCACATTAAAAACACGTTCAAAGTCTTCGGATTTACAATTTTCTAAATTCCCAACGTGGGCAATGCCAGCATTATTCACTAAAATATCAATTTTCCCGATATTTTGAGCTATTTCACTAATCTCTTGTTGATCGGTTACATTACAACGATTGAATACAGCCTGCCCGCCCAGCGCCAAAATTTCTTCTACTACAGCATTTCCACCTTCCTCATTTAAATCCAATATATGGACTTTCGCTCCTTCTTGAGCAAATTGCACACTGATAGCACGACCAATTCCACTACCTCCGCCTGTAATAACAGCAACTTTTTGTTCTAATTTTCCCATTGTTATTCTATTGTTAGTGTTAAAACTAGATCAGCCTCCTCCGTAGATGCAGGCAAATCCAATCGTAAACTATTGTCTTTATTACTAAATTTAACCTCCTTATTTCCGATAAATGTTTTCACTTTCTTAATTCGATAAGGGAGTTTTTCGATATACAACTCCTTTTTTTCAGCGTTAAGAATATGCAGGTATACCTGATTTCCTTTTCGCGTCAACGCATAGTCGTCCGTAGGCGGTATTCCTCCTGCTTGAGTGCCATAAATTGTCTCGCCATAAATAGCCAACCATTGTCCAAGATCTTTTAGCCGATCCTGTTGATAGTCCTGAATCTCGCCGTTTGGCATCGGCCCTACATTTAGTAAAAGGTTTGAACCATGCCCCGCCGCCTTAACCAAATACGCCAATACTTCTTTGAATGATTTGCGTGTCCGATCTTTCAGTTCAAAGCCCCAAGATCCAGCGATAGTACCACAAACCTCTTTAGGCAATTTACCTACATCATGCGCACTTGTTCCAAATCCTGTGGTATTTTCTCCGGGCAGATCACGTTCAAACATCTGAAAGTCTTCTCCCTCAAAAGGAGCTAAATGATGATTATTACCCACCAAACATTGTGGCTGCAACTTATGTATCAATTCATAGATTTCTTTAAAATGCCAATCTTCTTTAGGTTTGTCCCAATGACCATCAAACCAAATTCCATCAACTTGACCATAACTTGTAAGAAGCTCAGTC
>JAQZAZ010000233.1 GCA_029239355.1 Sphingobacterium sp. | reverse complement strand
AGCAAACCTTGTAAGCCGGGTTCTGTAGACCACCGAAGTGGAATTTCTATCATTTATCTAGATTTGCCATCGCTGACAAACTCAATCAACCTACCCATTACGAATTCCAATAAATTGAAAGAAGACGAGCAGCCTTCGAATTTCGCAACCTATTTGGTCTTTCAACACACGAGGTTTACCGTAATATATGTTACCATATAAGACCGTAAGCTCTTACCTTACGTTTTCACCCTTACTCCGAAAAGCGGTATATTTTCTGTGGCACTTTCTGTCTGCTATTTCATAGCATCCTTCCCGTTAGGAAGCGTGTCGCTCTATGTTGCCCGGACTTTCCTCTCCTCCCGAAAGAGCAGCGATAGAACCAGTTTGCTTCTGCGCAAAAGTAGCTATTTTACTTGGATAAACAGCGAGTTTCCTTAAAAATTCAATGATGCTCCTTTCATGCGTTGAAGACAGTTAAAAATACGCAGTCCCTTTGCGTAGATAACATAAAATTTTTGTATTTTCATCTAAACTTGCTTCAACAAAACATGGCATTAAACAAACTCGCACTGATCCGCTACAAAACAATAGATAACTGTCTTCGGTTAAGACATCGTAAGTGGACTTTAGAAGACTTAATGGAAAAGGTTTCTGATGCTCTCTATGAGTTTGAAGGCATCAAGAATGGCATAAGTAAACGCACTGTTCAGGGCGATATACAGTTGATGCGAAGTAATAAATTAGGTTATAATGCGCCGATTGTTGTCACACATCGTAAGTTTTATACTTACGAAGACCCAAATTATAGTATAAGCAACTCGCCTATTTCGGTCGGCGATATGCAAAAAATGAAGGAAGCTGTAGAGGTCTTAAAACATGTCAGCGGCTTTTCGAGTTTTGATGAAATGAGCGATATTGTCGCACGCCTTGAGGATAGTATTCATACTAAAAAAGATAATCAACCTTCCATTATCCAAATGGAGAGCAATAATCTTTTGAAAGGCTTATCATTTATTGGCCAACTCCATCAGGCCATTCGTGAAAAAACACCACTTCTAATAGGCTATCAATCTTTTAAAGCACTACAAAAACAAGATCTGGTATTCTCCCCCTACCTATTAAAAGAATACCGTAATCGTTGGTTTCTCATTGGGCACCACAGAAAAAGCGAGGGATTATTGACACTTGCTTTAGATCGGATCGAAACAATAGAGGAAATGGGGAAAAATTCGTATAAAGAATATACAGGGGTAGATTTTGAACGTTACTATTCCGATACGATTGGAGTCACAAAAACGCATAAAGATCGCGGCCATCGTGTTATTCTGGAAATAAACGCAAGAAATGCTCCTTATGTAGAAACCAAGCCTATCCATCCCTCTCAACAGATCCTTGATAAAAAAGACGACGGCTCCCTATTAATTCGTCTTGATGTTGTCCTGAACTTTGAACTGGAGCGGGAAATTTTAGGATTTGGTGAAGCGATCAAGGTGATTGCTCCACGCAATTTACAAAGTCGGATAAGGCAACGTTTGATTGCAGCAGCTCAATTATATCCTGATCGGTCGGAAAAGTCAACTGATACTGCATAGAATCACCAAGCTTCTAATCATCTTTCGTAAAAATCTGGATTTAATCATATCGAGCTTCTGATCGATCCTCAGTTCAGCTTCAAAACATTTTTCAGTAAACCAGAGATTGATCTGAAACGTATAGGCTGTATTGTTAATAAACAGGTAGCCACTGTATTTGTAAAACACCGCTGTACTGCAACCAACTGATGATATTCGGTTGATGGACTCTAAATAGCTTGCGCTATCGCATAACCACTTGCCCAGGCCCATTGGAAATTATATCCGCCAAGCCAGCCCGTAACATCGACAGTCTCACCTCCAAAATAAAGACTGGGTATTTTCTTGGATTCTAATGTTTTGCCCTGCAGTTCCGCTGTTGACACCCCGCCACGCATCACCTCAGCTTTATCATAGCCCTTATCACCTGCAGGTTTGACCTTAAAACGGTGAACCGTATCTACAATCGACTTAGCGTCAGCTTTGCTCAAAGATGCTATTTTGATCTCCAATGTGAGGAATTTGCCAAGCGCATCCACCAGTTTTCGACTAAAATAGTCATTCAGCAATTGTGAAACCAATCGCTTCCCGCCCTGCTGCCGCTCTTCCTTGATCAACTGTTCCAGATTAAAATTTGGGAGCAAGTCTATCGTAATCTCCTGTCCCGGTTTCCAATAGCTTGATATCTGAAGAATTGCTGGACCGCTCAACCCCCAGTGCGTAAACAATATATTCTCTTCGAAAGACATATTGGCTGTGGAGACTTTCGAAAATACCGAATTGCCGGCTAGAGAAGTATACCAATCCGCATCTTTACCGGTAATTGTCAATGGTACCAGTGCTGGAGCGGTTTTCACAATTTCTAGTTCAAACTGTTTTGCAATACGTAATCCAAAATCAGATGCCCCCAGTTTCTGAACCGGAAGCCCCCCTGAAGCAATCACCAGCTTTTTAACTTTATACTGATGCTCTCCTCTCGGATTTTCAACATGGACCGTAAATCCGTCAGCATTCTTTTCCACCGATTTCACGAGCGTGTTGAGCGCTATATCCTGTTCAGTTTCATAAAGAATTTTTGAAAATATGGCTACAATATCCTTAGCTTTATTGGTCTCTGGAAATAATTGTCCCAAGGTTTTTTCCTGTCCTCGGATACCATATGCTTCAAAAAAATCAATGGTATCTTCGACGGTCCATTGCTTAAATATGCCGTGCAAAAAATCCGGATTGTCAGAGATAAAATTAGCGATTGTCGTTCCTGTATTCGTGTAGTTGCATCTTCCACCGCCTGAAATCAAGATCTTAGCGCCAACCTTTTCATTGCGCTCCAATAGTAATGTTTTCTTTCCCAGTAGCCCAGCTTGTGCTGCACACATTAAACCACAGGCACCTCCACCAATGATAATTGCATCGTATGTATTCACAGTCTTATATTAGTAAGCAATCAATTGATCTTCCGTTGAAATGACGCGTCGTTCCGATTGACTCTGGTAACCAAGTTCGATAATCCGAATTACATCTCGAGCCTGCTCCGGTGAAGCGATTAAGGTAGCGCTCCCTAAAATAGTATCGGCAACATTTTGATAAAACTCGGGATAAGATCCTTTTTCTGACACAATAATTTCCTCCACATCTTTACCATTTTCAACAATATTCAGTTTACCATAAATACTTGGGTCCTCTTCTCCCCAATTGGGGTCTTCATCAGGGAACTTACCATCCCGCAATAATGCTTCTTGGGGATCAACACCATTTTTTACAAAATTTCCGTTCATACCAAAAAGGCGATATCGTGGAGTCGGTTCTTTCGCAAGCATTGATCCTTTGAGTGAAACTCTCAAATTATCGTAGTACAAAATACAGTCAAAATTATCAATGGCCTTTGCGTGATCCCGTTGTATCGCAAGATCCGCAAATACAGCATTCGGTTTTCCAAATAATTGCAAAGCCTGGTCGATAAGATGCGGCCCCAAATCGTAAAATATACCTGATCCGGGCAAATTCTCTTCACGCCATGCATTGGGTCTCAAATAATTCCGAAAACGGTCAAATCTTGATTCTAGATTTACGATCCGTCCCAATCGTCCACCTTTTATAATTTTCTCTACCGTTCGATAATCCGAAGTAAATCTCAGATTATGATAGGGTGCAAGTACCAAATTCTTTTCTTTGGCGAGCGCAATTAACTCATCCGCCTGTTCTATCGTATTTGTAAACGGTTTTTCAACAACGACATGTTTTCCAGCCTCCAAAGCACGTTTTGCCATTGGATAATGCATATCATTTGAAGTAGCAATCACGACCAGTTCGATGGTTTTATCGGCAAAAATTTCATCAGCAGACAGTGCAATTTCTGCTTGTGGAAAGCGTTCTTTCAATAGCGTCTGTTGCTCAGCCTTGCGCGCAGTAACTTTTACAAGTTCCAGTGCCGCGATCGAACGCATAACAGGAGCATGAAAAACCTGTCCTGAAATACCAAAGCCTATAAGGCCAACACGAATCTTACTCATATCGTTACATTCTTTCCGGCACACATATACCCAACAAACCCATTCCCTTAGCGATAACTTTCGCTGCTGCAGCAGACAGATGTAATCTGAAATTCTTTACATCATTGGCTTCGGCTTTCAATATAGTCTCCTCGTGATAAAATTTATTATACAATTTAGCAACTTCATAAATGTAATTTGCCAATTGAGCTGGGCTAAATTCCTGTGCAGATGCTTCAATAGTTTCGGGAAAAGCACCCAACTGCTGAATCAAATCACGCTCATAAGATGAAATTGATGGAAGTACTGATACGGGGCTATTCGCATCAAATTCAGCCTTACTCAAAACCGATTTAATACGCGCATGTGTATATTGGATGAAAGGTCCTGTATGCCCCTGAAAATCTACCGATTCATTGGGATCAAACAACAAACGTTTCTTCGGATCTACCTTTAATAAAAAGTATTTCAAAGCACCCATCCCTATGGTATTATACAGTGCAGCTTTGGCATTTTCTTCCAAACCTTCGGTCTTTCCGAGCTCTTCTGTACGCTCTTGTGCTGTTTTTAGCATTTCAGCCATTAAATCATCAGCATCCACGACTGTTCCTTCCCGTGATTTCATTTTGCCGGAAGGTAGGTCAACCATACCATAAGACAAGTGAAATAAACCATCAGCCCAAGGCTTACCCAGTTTTTTTAAGATTAAAAACAATACTTTGAAATGGTAATCTTGTTCGTTGCCAACAACATAAATAGATTCACTCATTTTGAACTCATCATATTTCAGCTGTGCAGTACCTAAATCTTGTGTAATATATACTGAAGTACCGTCACCACGGAGAACTAGCTTTTGGTCTAGTCCGTCATCTGTCAAATCAATCCAAACCGAGTTATCGTCTTTTTTAAAAAACACGCCTTTTTCCAGTCCCTCCTGAATAATATCTTTGCCTAACAGATAGGTATTCGATTCGTAGTAATACTTATCGAAATCTACTCCCAGCTGTTTATAAGTCTTCTCAAAGCCGGCATATACCCAGCTATTCATGGTTTTCCAAAGTGAGATAACCTCTTCGTCGCCTGCCTCCCACTTTTGAAGCATAGACTGAGCTTCTTTCATCAGCGGCGCATTCTTTTTTGCTTCATCTTCAGATTGACCCTCGGCTTTCAACGCCTCTATTTCTTTTTTATACTCCTTGTCAAAAACGACATAATACTTACCGACAAGGTGATCACCTTTCAAGCCTGTGGATTCAGGAGTTTCCCCCGCGCCGAATTTCTGCCATGCCAACATGGACTTACAAATATGGATACCACGATCGTTCACCAAATTGGCTTTGATGACTTCATAACCGTAAGCTTTGAGAATTTCTGCAACAGAATACCCTAATAGATTATTTCGGATATGCCCCAAATGTAAAGGTTTATTCGTATTTGGCGAAGAATATTCAACCATCAACTTCTTTCCATTAGCTGGAAAGATGCCAAAATCTTTGGCAACAATCGTATCATTCAATAAAGCAACCCAATAGTCATCGGAAAGTACAATATTCAAAAAACCCTTTATCACATTGAAATCAGAGATTTCAGCAATATGCTGCTTTAGATAGGCACCGATCGCTGTCCCAGTGTGTTCGGGAGATAATTTCGAAAAGCGGGTTACCGGAAAAGTCACGATTGTAATCTGCCCTTCAAACTCCTTTCGGGTGGCTTGTAAAGCTATTTGATGTTCTAAAATATCTGCATTGTAAAGCGTTTTAACAGCCTGCACAGTGACTTCAACAAGTCGCTTTTGAATAGAATTTCCCATTTAATGATTTTGTAAATTTTACAACTTCCTGATAGTGAACTGGAAATAAATCACATTCCTTATTTAGGTATTCACCATTAAAGTATATCTTTGCAAAAATAATAAAAAATGCAGAGCTATCAGGAATTTCTTGACTTAAGTGTTGGTTTTC
>JAQZAZ010000232.1 GCA_029239355.1 Sphingobacterium sp. | reverse complement strand
TAGTATGCACGCATATCCTTCAATCGAAACAAAAGAATCGTCGTTAAACAGTCCTTTGACTGATCCTCACATTCAGATCAAGGATCTCAATGTATATATTGATGGGAGACATATTTTAAAGAATATAAATCTTGCCTTACCGAACAATAGCGTAACCTCTATTATCGGACCTTCAGGCTGCGGCAAGACCACACTGCTGAAAACTCTGAATCGCCTGGTCGACGACACAAAAGGTGTTGAAATAACGGGATCTGTGCTTGTAAACGGTGAGGATATTTATGGTAAAAATGCCGAAGTAACGCATATCCGTAAAAAAATGGGACTTTTATCCCAAAAACCTTATCCATTACCGATGTCCATCTACGACAACGTAGCTTATGGTCCGCGTATACATGGCACGAAAAATAAAAAAGAACTGGATAAGATTGTCGAGACACAATTGCGAAATGTAGCCTTATGGGATGAGGTCAAGGACCGTTTGGGGCACTCCGCAAGCGGCCTTTCGATTGGACAGCAACAACGACTCTGCTTAGCGAGGGGATTAGCTGTAGAACCCGAAATTATACTTGGCGATGAATCAACTTCTGCATTGGACCCGCTATCCACAGCAAAAATTGAAGAACTACTCATCGAACTAAAACAGGATTATACCATTGTTCTGGTAACACACATTTTACGACAAGCCCGAAGAGTGTCTGATTATATCATTTTTGTTTATGGTGGTGAAATCCTTGAATTTGGTCCCACTGAGCAAGTGTTGTTAAATCCACAGCATGAAATCACAAAACAATATGTAAAAGGCTTTATCTCCTGATAGGTTGCCTCCTATTTATAAAAAGTCGAAGATTCTATGTGTTATAAAATCCTCGGCTTTTCACCCCTTTATCTTTTATTGCAACTTCGTTATCTTAGGTCGAATAGATCATCAACGCCTAATATTTTTTTAGATGTAAATCCTTCAGCATACTTTGTCTGGATGTAACGACCGAATTCCCTTGCTCTGGCGGCGGTAGATTCCATAAAATCCGGATTGGAGATATACGTTTGTGGCTCGTCAGGATTTATATTTTCACCTGTATAGAATTGCGTTTTATAGGCCAGGATTGATTTTTCCTTCATGGCATAGTAGTCCGTAATATCGATGACTACATCTGGTTTGATGTAATAATCCTGCACAAATTGCAACACCAGACGTGGACGAAAGGCTTCTTGGATATGATTATTTTGATCTCTGGTTTCCACTTTTCTTAACCCTGAAAGGAAGCAGGCTTCATTCACAAGCTGCCCTGCTCTGCCATGATCCGGATGACGATCAGTAATCGCGTTAGTGATAACGATTTCAGGCTGGTATTTCCGTATGGCACTTATAATGGCCATTTTTTCCTCGATAGCATTTTCAAAAAAACCGTCTCTCAAACCGAGATTTTCACGTGCTGCCAATCCGAGAATAGCTGCTGCATCTTTTGCCTCTTGTGCTCTGGTCTTTGCAGTACCTCGTGTACCCAGTTCACCCTGAGTTAAGTCTACAATTCCTACTTTTTTTCCTTCGGCAACATATTTTGCCATTATTCCGCCTGCACCCAATTCTGCGTCATCGGGATGCACAGCAATGACAAGTAAATCTAGTTTTAGCATATTTATATCTTCTTTTTCGTTTTATGACTTCCAATATCAGCAAAATCGGCAAAAATCAGTGTGATACAATTCACCACTCCATATTGCTAGCTAGTTGAAGACAGCCACACTTACAGGCCGTACTGGTATGAAACCGAGGCCAAAGGTAGGAAGTTTGTAGGTTACTCCTCCAAAAGTCGTTCGATATTACGGCAAATTTTACCTGACAATGGCGAAGTCGTAGGATAATAGAAATCTACGACTTCCCCCTGCCTGTTGATCAAGTATTTATGAAAGTTCCAGGAAGGCTTGCTATTTATGTGTCCATTTTCCACCTTATTCGACAGAAAACTATACAATGCCGTCGTATAAGTGCCAACGACATGGCTACGTTTAAAAACCGGAAAACTGACCTGCTGGTTTATTCTACAGAATGTCTCCAATGTACTGCCGGTTAGGGGTTCTTGATTACGAAAGTTATTGGATGGAAATGCCAGTACCTCAAACCCTCTTTCTTTATACTTCTGGTAGAGTTTTTCGAGCGATTTAAACTGTCTTGTGAACAGACACTGACTCGCTGTATTGACGACCAACAAAACCTTTCCTTCAAAATCTCCAAGAGATTTCATGGTTCCATTGAATTGCAAAGCATCAAAGTCATATATCGTTTTCATATTGTCTTAATTTAGGTATTACAACAACCCCGATCCTAATTAAAGTATCTTCGTGTATATATACTAAGATATTATGGGGCCTACATCACCGGTTTGGGCCTCGACCGTTCAAATTCACGGATGATATTTTCGATTTCGAAGTCCTCTTTTGGATCGTATGCTGATTTCAAATTGTGTCCAAATATTTTGGCAACTCCCTGATAAAAAAATGCAGATATTCCACCCTTCATTTCCTTTACCATTTCATAACTTGTATGTCCGGTATAGCGATCGATCAACTTTATAAGAATTTTACCTTGGGAAATAGTCATATTTTTAATTTCCCTATTAAACATTTGCTTTACATCATTCTCGCATTTCTCCACCAATAACTCATGCTCTTTCTTATTGGATGTCATCGCTAGGTCTCGATCCAACTGATCGTATCTTTTTTGAGCATATATTGCATAAGGAAGCACTTTCAGTACATTTCTTCTAAAACGTAAATATTCCCGCCGAGCTTCCTCACTTGACCAAACTCGTTTTCTAACAATAACTACCTCAGGAATAGGAAACCAGGGCAATACCTCACCTGACGGCAACTTCGTTGTCATATAATCGGTTACTGTCTCCTGCGACCCCTCGCCATATAATGGCAAAACAAGCGATTGAGCCTTTGCCACATCTAACAAAGCCCCAAGAAGAAAAAGCAATCCATATACTATTATCTTCATCCGAACGACTATAACTCTTTTAATTTGCCAATGCTATTATATTTTGGTAAATTTATTACAAAATAAGTTAGCTTGATAATTGTATTTAGCATACAATAACTAAATTACACAAAAATACTCAAAAAAACATCATTACCTGCAACGTTTATGAAAGATTATGTGATTGATATTGAAGCAGAAAACAAAGAGATAAGAAAACGTTACCGTGCATTATTACGCGCTTGTAAGCCTACCTTGCAGCGTGGAGATAAGCAAGAGATTCGTAAAGCTTTTGATTTGGCGCTGGATAGCCATAAAGAAATGCGCCGTAAATCAGGAGAACCTTATATTTATCATCCCATTGCCGTTGCACAAATTGCAGCAGAGGAAATAGGTTTGGGAACCACTTCCATTGTATGTGCTTTACTTCATGATGTTGTTGAGGACACCAATGTAACTTTGGATGAGATTGAAGAAATGTTTGGAAAGAAAGTTCGTCGTATTATAGATGGATTAACGAAAATCTCTGGAATATTCGATCCAAATAGCTCGATGCAGGCCGAGAACTTCCGAAAGATGTTGCTTACGCTTGCAGATGACGTACGTGTCATTCTTATCAAATTGGCCGACAGGTTGCATAATATGCGGACGATGGAATTTATGGCAAGGGACAAACAACTCAAGATTGCTTCAGAAACAAGTTACCTTTATGCCCCCTTAGCACATCGGCTGGGTTTGTATGCGATCAAATCCGAATTGGAAGACTTGTCAATGAAGTTTACTGATCCGGACACCTACAAATTCATTGCCCGTAAACTTAATGAAAAGAAAGCCGAACGGGAAAAATTCATTGGAGACTTCATTGGCCCAATTAAAGAGATTTTGGAGGAACAAGGTATTAAAGCAGATGTATTTGGAAGACCCAAATCGATCCATTCGATCTGGAACAAGATGCGCAAAAAATCGATTCCATTCGAAGAAGTTTATGATCTGTTTGCGATTCGTATTGTTATTGACGCAGTAGATGAAAAGGAGAAAACCGAATGCTGGAAAGTATACTCTATCGTTACAGATCTATACCGACCAAATCCAGATCGGTTACGCGATTGGATTTCTTCACCCAAAGGAAATGGTTATGAATCCTTGCATACAACTGTAATGGGTCCTAAAGGGCAATGGGTAGAAGTGCAAATTCGGACCAAACGAATGAATGAAATTGCTGAGAAAGGATTCGCAGCACACTGGAAATACAAAGAGTCCAATTCGGACTCAGGCTTGGATCAATGGATCAAAAAAGTACGTGATGTGCTCAGTAGTCCTGACCAAAATGCCATGGACTTTGTGGATGATTTTAAGATGAATTTGTTCTCTGATGAGATTTTTATCTTTACGCCCAAAGGCACCTTAATTCAATTGCCGAATAATGCCACCGCCTTAGATTTTGCTTTTGAGATCCATTCGGATATTGGTGCAAGTTGTATCGGCGCGAAAGTAAACCATAAACTTGTTCCACTCAGCCATGTTTTGCAGAATGGTGATCAAGTAGAAATTATCACATCAAGCAAGCAATCTCCGAAAGAAGACTGGCTGAATTTTGTGGTTACGGCAAAAGCAAAATCAAAAATTAGATCCTCCCTTAAAGAAGAGAAACGAAGAGTTGCTGAAGATGGTAAAGAGATATTGGAACGCAAACTGAAGTCTTTGAAGGTAACGTACAATACAGATAATATTAATAAAATTGCTAATTATCTAAAGTATCCAAGTTCTCAGGACCTGTTTTATAACGTAGCGAAGGGTATTGTTGATATCAAACAATTGCGTGAATATGTAGCCCACGAAAAAGCAGTCGAAATCAATGTAGGATCTTCTTCTGGGAATCAGTTTAACAGTCATATTGGTGGTTTAGTAGAAAAAATCAATAAAAAAGAATTCGACACCATTCTTATAGGTGATGATTTGCAAAAAGTTGATTATACGTTAGCCCCTTGTTGCAATCCAATTCCGGGAGACGATATCTTTGGTTTTCTGACAGTTAATGATGGTATCAAGATTCACCGTACCAGTTGTCCGAATGCATCCAAATTAATGGCAAATTATGGGTACCGTATCCTAAAGGCTCGTTGGGCGTCGACTAAAGACTCTGCATTCCTGACAGGCTTGCATATCGTAGGGATCGACGATGTCGGATTAGTCAATAAACTCACTACTGTCATTTCTCAAGAATTTGCCGTCAATATACGTTCCTTATCCATATCGAGTGACGACGGTATTTTTGACGGGAATATTATGGTGTATGTCAATGATACGCAGCAATTAGAGAGCTTGATGAAAAACCTTAAACAAGTAAGAGGAATAACAGGAGTAAACCGTTATGAATCTGAAAATTAATCAAATGAATCTCACAATCTAGAAATACTATCAAATGTCAATCTAAATTGGTAAATTTGTACAAGAATACTTTTACTATGAATCAAGCTGAAAATTTTGCAACTGTAAAAAAAATCTTTGAGGCCTACTTAGAAAATAAAAATCTAAGAAAAACTCCAGAGCGTTATGCTATCTTGGAAGAGATTTATTCACGTACTGATCATTTTGATGTAGAATCTTTGTATATCCATATGAAGAACAAAAAATATCGTGTCAGCCGTGCTACAGTTTATAATACCCTCGAATTATTGGTATCTTGTGACTTGGTAACAAAACACCAGTTTGGCCGTAATATGGCTCAATTTGAAAAATCTTATGGCTTCAAACAACATGACCACGTGATTTGCATCGAATGTAATAAGGTTGTCGAATTTTGCGATCCTCGTATCAATCAGATCCAAAGCCTTATGGGAGATTTGTTGAAATTTGATAT
Organism: Sphingobacterium sp.; assembly: GCA_029239355.1. Taxonomy (GTDB): domain Bacteria; phylum Bacteroidota; class Bacteroidia; order Sphingobacteriales; family Sphingobacteriaceae; genus Sphingobacterium. The sequence continues at coordinate 181 of JAQZAZ010000232.1, read as the reverse complement.
TAAACACCACTCTTTAAATTTATATGGTGTTTGTCAAGATTGCCAAGAAAAAAATAAAAAAGAAGAAATCGTAGCCCAGGAGGCTATTTCAAATTAATCTTATATTTTTGTTAAATATAATAGTACATTTGTTCAGGAATGTTCAGGAGAAAAATTCCTGAACATTTTTATTTTTTTAATG
>JAQZAZ010000231.1 GCA_029239355.1 Sphingobacterium sp. | reverse complement strand
AAAATTTCAAATGAAATTATCAACCATGTGAAAGGAATAAACAGAGTTGTATATGATATCAGTTCAAAACCACCCGCTACGATTGAGTGGGAATAAAATGTGGGTTGCAGCTCTTGTGGCACTATGCCTAGCGAGCTGTACGACCAAGAAAAGCACTGTATTGCGTTCGCCCTCTTCTAGTCGGGGCGAACAGCAAACTGCTGTCACTAAACCAAACGGAGAGAAAGATAAGCCGGCCGTAAAAGTAGGCGATGTGCAAAATGTAAATGGCCATTCGGTTAAAAATAATAAAATAGCACTTCTTTTGCCATTTGAATTAAATAGTATCGCTAAAACAGTGACCACCGAAGATGTCGAGCGGTCTGCGCTGGCATTGGATTTTTACCAAGGTTTTCAGATAGGTCTGGATAAGATCGCTAAAGACGGAATGCTGTTTGATCTGCAGGTGATTGATTCGCGTGATAATGTAGCTTACAATGCGTCTTTGGGTACATCGGCAACAGTGAAAGATGCCGCTATTGTTGTCGGCCCTGTTTATCCGCGCGAGATTAAAAGTTTTGCGCAAACCTTTGCCAACAAAAACGTTCTTCAGGTGTCCCCATTGGCGGCTACTATGGCTTCGGAATTTAGTGTTCCCAACCTCGTGTCGATGACCCCCTCGATACGCACGCACTCGGAAACATTGGCGAAGTACGTGGCCGAACAATATTATAATGGTGACCAGATTTTAATTTATGATGCTGGTGATGATGAGAGCAAACAGTTTTTAGTTAATTTTTCCAATGAAGTTGCAAAAGCAAATGCACAGGCAAAAGTAAAAACGGTTATGAGCATCAATGAGCTCAACAATAGTCTTGTATTGACAGGAACGAATCACATTATATCCGGAACGGCTAATAAAAACCTCGTAAAGGGGCTGTTGGATGCTATGGACGATCGGTTTTTGAATCCTGGTAACCAATTTAAATTATATGGGCATCCAAATCTTTCAAAACTCACTTTCGAGAACTTTGAAAACATGGATTTTTACAGCCTGACCATTACTTCTTCCAGCTTGGCCGATGAATCGGATAGTGACACAAAAAAATTTATATCAAATTATAAATTGCTGTACAAGGTAGATCCTTCAGAGTTTTCTTACAAGGGCTATGATGCGGCTGTTTATTTTGGCCGTTTATTGCATAAATATGGTGTTGACTATGTAAGCCATATCACCCAAGAGAAATTCTCAGGGCTGAATAGTGATTACAGGTTTGAGTTTTATCCGAAGTGGGGATATGCCAATAGAGCTTTGGGGATAATGGTCTATCACAATAAGAAATTTGAAAGAAAATAATCTTTGAATGGCTGAATTCAGTGAAAAGCGTGTGTACCAGCAGATACGTAATTTTGAGCGAGCAATGGATGGTTTTGAGGAGGATCAGCCATTTTCGCGGTATTTGACAACTTTCTTTAAGGTCAATAAACAGATGGGATCTTCAGACCGTAAGGCTACTTCTCGTCTGTGTTATAATTATTTTCGTCTAGGATTAGCAGCTTCACAACTGTCGCAGCAACGACGGCTGGTTCTTGCGGAATTTTTATGTGAACAGGAAAGTCCGTTGGTAGGGACGCTTGAACCTGCTTATATCGATAAATTAAGGTTGACCTTGGATGAAAAAATAGCTTTTCTTGAATCTGAAGGCCTACTGAAAAGCCATGATCTATTTCCTTTCACGGCTTATTTTTCGCCCCAGATTGATACTAGGCTTTTTTTGAGAAGTCAGTTGGTTCAACCTGACCTATATATCCGAGTCAAACAGGGGAAAAATAAAATTGTTCGTGCCATCCTTGACGAAAACCAAATTTCCTATCGTGAGTTGGGTGAACAAACTATCTCTTTGGCAAATGGTACCTCATTACAACGATTTTCGACACTGCAAGGCATCGTTGAAGTGCAGGATTTATCTTCGCAGCGTACACTCGAGTTTATGAAACCTGAAGGAAAAGAATCCTGGTGGGATGCTTGTGCTGCTTCTGGCGGTAAATCTCTTTTATTAATGGATTCCTGTCCTTCGGTTAACCTTTTGGTATCTGACCTTCGGATGAGTATTCTTCGAAATCTGGATGAGCGATTTGATCAGGCTGGTATTAAGCATTATCGAAAGAAAATACTTGATTTGACAAAAGATCCATACCCTATATTGGGAAATGAAAAATTTGATGGCATATTATTGGATGCACCTTGTACCGGTTCGGGCACCTGGGGGCGTACACCAGAGATGATTCGACAATTTCAAACAACCAAGATTGAGGAATTTAGTACATTACAGAAGACAATTGCGAGCCATGTCGCTGGTTATGTGAAAGTAGGCAAACCACTGATTTATATCACCTGTTCCATATTTAAGGCAGAAAATGAAGACGTTGTTGATTATATCTTAAATAATTTGGGATTTAAGCTCGAAAGTATGCGCTGTCTGGAAGGCTATACTGAACGGGCAGATACCATGTTCGTTGCCCGACTAATAAAAAAGTAACTGAATTGGCCTATTGGTAATTAAAAGGCTATTCTTTTAGAAAAGAATAGCCTTTTAATTACATTTCTGGTTGCTAATGTCTGAATTCTATTAATCACATTTGCTCGGAATAACTAACACCGGGCAGGTTGCTTTACGGATAACGGATTCAGATACAGACCCCGAGATAAAATGGTCGAATCCAGTTCTTCCATTAGATCCCATAATAATCAGATCCGCCGACCATTCGTGAGAGGTGGCAAGAATTTCTTCTTTGATGGATCCAATTCGGTTGAAAAGATACACTTCTCCTGGGCCGGTAAATTCCCGACTTAATTTTTCAAGATACTTCTGCGCATTTTCCTGTTCCATTTCGGATACCTCCGGTACAATTATCGGTTGTTGGCCCAGTAGGGGATCAGCTCCAAAATTGGTGGGGGAAGTGGGCGGTATTACCGTTACAAGGGCAATAGCGGCGCTAAACACCTGAGCCATTTCTTTGGCGTATAGAATGGCTTTTTCTGAACATGGAGCATCATCAACTGCAACGAGTATTCTTTTGAATTTTAAATTTGTATTCTCCATATCTACTATAATTAATTTATCTTCGTTTTATAATGTATAATCATAGATTTGACAATTTTGTTTTGCTTGACCAATGAAATATGGTATTTGTACACTTGCTCTCGTTCCATTGCGTGCGGAGCAAACGCATCGGAGTGAGATGGTTTCTCAGGTGTTATTTGGTGAATTATTTGAGATACTGGATATACAATCCGACTGGACCGCGATAAGGTTGTTAGAAACAAGTTACTTGGGCTGGATTCAGAATGGTCAGTTTAAAGCGCTTGAAACCCAGGCGATGGAGCACTATCTCAAGGGAGAGCCAAGTCTAGTCGGAAGAGAGGGAGGGTTGTTGTTTAATGATACAGACCAACTTCAGCTCTGCCATGGTACAAAGCTTTATTTAGATGAAGCAAATAGATTTAGGTTAGCCCAGTTGGATATGGTCTATCATGGGAGTTTCAATTTGTTTTCTAAGGACGATTTTGAGGCTGAAGTGGCTGAACTCGCCTTAAGCTATAAAAACAGTCCGTATTTATGGGGCGGACGCTCGCAGTGGGGAATTGACTGTTCCGGTTTTTCGCAATTAATCTATAGTAGTTTTGGGATAGATTTACCAAGGGATGCGTATCAGCAAGCAGAAATTGGGGAGACAGTTGATTTTATTTCGGAAATTAAAGTCGGGGATTTGGCTTACTTTGACAACGCGGACGGACGGATTACCCATGTGGGCATTATGCTAGACCGGGATACCATTATTCATGCCTCAGCTAAAGTGCGTATTGACCGGATGGACAATGAAGGAATCTTTAATCAGGAATTGAATCGCTATTCGCATAAATTGCGAATTATTAAACGCTATACCTATACCCAAGGATGAAAAAATGCTATAAGTATCCAATACTTATAGCATTTTCCTTTCCTATCAACTACCTATTAGAAGTGGAATTGTACACCTAAAGTTGGTGCTAAGGAATTCGCATCTAAACCGAATGTATTTGTTGTGATATCGTTGGTTTTATCTTTGTTATAGTTATAGTATAAACCTCTAACTTTTAATTCGATACCAATTTTGCTTGTTGGGAAGTATGCCAAACCTGGCGCTAATTCAACACCATAGTTTTCGAATTTGTTTTTTGTTTCAACGTTATTTGATTCAGCTGTCATTTTTCCCCAAGACATTGGTACGGATAATTGTGCAAAGAATCTTAATGGACCATTAGCAGAGTATTTTCTTACGAATGGGGCTACTTGAAAAGCATCAACTTTAGTACTGTTGTTTTTGTCAGTTTCGTTTTTGCTCCAATTATAACCAACACCAGTACCTACTGCCCAGTTGTCGCTGACGAAGTAGCCAACAGTCGGGTTGATCGAAAACGAATTATTTTTATGGTCTGTATCTTTAACTTTTGAAGTTTCGAAGCCAACTTGACCACCAACCATAATTTTTCCTTTTTCAGTTTGTGCGTTTGCTGCAATTGTTAAACCTGCAATGGCAGTTAATGTAAGTAAAACTTTTTTCATGTCTTTTTATTTTAATAGTTTGTTCTAATGAGCCAGCAATTACTTACTGACTTTTTAAATTCATTAGTCAAATATCGTAAATTTATTTTATTTTATTGTCACTATATTGTCTATATGTTTTACCAAAATTGTAAGTTATAGTGGTTCAATTGATTAAATTTTATGCTTTTTTTTATAAATAGCTTATTGTTTTAACAATGTCTAAAGAGTGTTGACTTTTTGTAATTATTTGTCAGTACTATGTAAGGAAGAAAAAAAAGAGCCATATATCAATTCGATATATGGCTCTTCGCATTGTCGTTTACGCTGACTTTATTCGAAATATTCTTTTATTCGTTCAAAGAATGACTTTTCACTTTTACCAGGTTGGGGTTTAAAGTTTGGTGATTCTTTCAATTTATTCAATAATTCTTTTTCTTCGGAGGAAACAGCTTTTGGTGTCCAGATATTTACATAAACTAGTTGATCCCCTTTGTGGTAGGAATTGACTTCGGGAATACCTTTTCCTTTTAGACGTAATATTTTACCTCCCTGCGTTCCAGGTTCAATTTTTATTTTGGCTTTTCCGTCAATTGTAGGAACTTCTACGCTAGTGCCTAAAGCGGCATCTACAAAATTAATGTATAGATCATATATGACATTTAGGCCATCCCGTTTTAAGCTTTCGTGCGGTACTTCCTCGATTAATATAATGAGGTCTCCTGGAATACCACCGCGAGGAGCTGCGTTACCCTTGCCGCTCATCGAGAGCTGCATTCCTTCGCTCACACCCGCAGGGATATTGATCGCGATTGTTTCTTCTCCACGCTCTAATCCTTCGCCTCGACAGGTTGTACATTTTGCAGTTATTTCAACACCTTCGCCATTACAAGTAGGACAGGTGCTGGTCGTCTGCATTTGTCCTAAGATGGTGTTGGTCACTCTTCGCACCGATCCAGAGCCACCACAGGTTTTACACGTATGAAAAGAGGATTTATCCTTTGCCCCCGAACCGTCACAGCTGTGACAAACGACCTGTTTGTTGACCTTAACTTTTTTCTCAACACCTTTAGCGATTTCTTCAAGAGTCAATTTAACTTTAATACGTAAATTGCTTCCACGCGCTACCCGGCGGCCTCCGCGTTGACCTCCACCGCCTCCACCAAAGAAGCTTTCGAAGGGATGTCCGCCACCAAAAATATCGCCGAATTGGCTGAATATATCATCCATATTCATACCTCCGCCACCATAGCCACCACTCGCGGAATTGCCTGCATGGCCAAACTGGTCGTAACGTTGACGTTTTTGTGGATTGCTCAAGATATCGTATGCCTCAGCAGCCTCCTTAAATTTTTCCTCAGCTTCATGATCTCCAGGATTTTTATCCGGGTGATATTTAATCGCCAACTTGCGATAGGCTGATTTAATCTCCTTCTCGTCCGCTGAACGCGCGACACCAAGTATATCGTAATAATCTCTTTTTGACATCGTCTTAATATTATTGACC
>JAQZAZ010000230.1 GCA_029239355.1 Sphingobacterium sp. | reverse complement strand
ACAACTAGGAATAAACATAGGAAGATTCCTGTTAAGCTCATGATTAGCTTCTTCCCAATCGAAGAACTGAAAACTGGCTTTGATTTACTCATTATCCTTTGTAATTTAATTTTAATTAGGCAAATCTACTATTTGCTATTAAATATGATACCATTTTGACAAGAAAAAGCAGCAATTTAGAATCTTTCTAAAGTTTATTAAAATAAAAAGTCCGTTTTGGATAAAAACGGACTTTTAAATACAGTATCGACTATGGCTAACGGCCTATAGGATACTGAATAATCTATAGCCTAAACCAATGCTCCACATGTTGATTTTTGGGTTTGCCTGGCTCTCATTGTTAACTTTATTCAAGCCCATTTCGTAACGTACATCTACGCGTAGACTTGAGATATCAGCACCTACACCAAACGCCCATGATGTGCCATTTTTTTTGTAGTTATTTGGATCTAAATTGGCAATCACCTTATCTTGTTTGTCATCTACTTTAAATGAGAATATTGGGCCAGTTTGAATTCTAGCACCGATTGGGCCTAAGCCAAAACGCTTACCTAATAACACTGGGATATCAACAGTGGTAAATTTAACGTCTGTCGATTCACCTTCTGAATTAGTTACTTTTGTGTTTTTTCCAGTCAGGTAAATCTCAGGCTGAACATGGAATCCTAAAACGCCAACACGACCATAAAGACCTGCTTGATAACCCGCTTTATTGTCTGAATTGAAATATTTGCCATCGCTTTTAAACTTTGAAAAGTTCAGGGCTCCTTTTAAACCGACCTCAAATCCAGGGAGAAGCTGCGCTTGTGCCGTTGCTACGCTACCACAAATCAAGAGTAATGCTGGTAAAATCTTTTTCATAATCTTTTATTTATGTATATATTGTATCTTTAAACAAACTTTCACAAGTTTGTTTAAAGATATACAAATTTTATACCTAAATCATAGTTATGCTGAAAATTAACGAAGAACAATGGCAAATTGCCAAAGAAAAACTCCGTCGCAAGTACAATCATTTGAGTGACGAAGATCTAGCTTTTCAAGCAGGTGAAGAGGATAAATTAATCAATAAATTAGCGCAGCGCTTAAGACGGAACCCCTCTTACATTTTATTCACAATAGGTAAAGAGATTCAGGATATTAACAGCAATAGATTATGAGTAACAACATCAGCTGGACAGATTTTGAAAAAGTTGATTTGCGAGTAGGAACTATTTTGGAAGTACAGGACTTTCCTAGGGCTAAAAAACCAGCTTATCAGCTGAAAATTGATTTTGGAAGCGAAATCGGAACATTACAAAGTAGCGCCCAAATAACAGTACATTATAGGAAGGAAGAATTGATCGGAAAACAGATTGTTGCAGTCGTGAATTTCCCAAAGAAACAGATTGCTAATTTTTTCTCCGAATGTTTGGTCACCGGATTTGCTGATGAGCATGGAGATATTATTTTGACCTCTGTGGACAGAAAATTACCAAATGGATCGAAACTTAGCTAAGTTTGTGGCATGACATTTATAGATTTTGAAGGAACACAATTAATTGATAGCGATGAATCGTTTATGCGCATGGCATTAAATGAAGCAAAGAAAGCTTTCGAAGAAGGAGAGGTTCCTATCGGTGCGGTAGTCGTACATAGGGGACGTATTATCGGTAAAGGGCATAATCTTACCCAACGTTTGAATGACGTAACGGCTCACGCCGAAATGCAGGCTTTTACAGCGGCGGCAAATTATCTTGGTGGCAAATATCTGGATGATTGTACATTGTATGTGACGATTGAGCCTTGTATTATGTGTGCTGGCGCAGCTTACTGGACCCATATCAGTAAAATTGTCTATGGGGCCAGGGATGAAAAACGTGGTTATTCTCATTTTCATGATAAGATATTACATCCGAAGACAGTTGTTACCCAAGGTGTTTTGCAGGAGGAATGCGCTGATTTGGTAAAATCATTTTTTCGTCAAAAACGGTAAGTAAATATTGAATTTATTGTAACACATAAAAACATAACAAGCTATATTGTGTTATATTTGTATATATAAACGAAGTAATAAACATTTAAATTAAAATAGTTATGGCATTTGAATTAGAAGCGTTACCATACGCAGCCGACGCATTAGAACCACATATCGACAAGACTACAATGGAAATCCACCATGACAGACATCATCAAGCATACGTGGATAACTTAAATAAAGCAATCGCAGGAACAGATGCTGAGAATCTGTCGTTATTGGATATCATCAAAAACGTAAGTAAATATTCAGCAGCAGTACGCAATAATGGAGGTGGTCACTACAACCACTCTTTGTTCTGGAAAGTGTTAGGTCCAAATGCTGGTGGAGCTCCAACAGGTGAATTAGCTGAAGCAATCAACGCTACTTTCGGTTCATTCGATGAGTTGAAAAAACAACTTCAGGCAGCTGGTGCTACTCGCTTTGGATCAGGATGGGCATGGTTAATCGTTGATGCTGACGGTAAATTAGCTGTGACTTCTACGCCTAATCAAGATAATCCATTGATGGATGTGGCTGAGGTAAAAGGAACGCCAGTTTTGGGTATCGACGTTTGGGAGCACGCTTATTACTTGAAATTCCAAAATAAACGTCCAGCTTATTTGGAAGAAATCTTTAATGTTATCAATTGGGATGCCGTAGCAAAAAATTATGCTGCAGCTAAATAATTAATTCTTTGATAAGAATGAGAGAGCGACAATATGAATGTATTGTCGCTCTCTTGCTTTAGTAATGGTTATATACTAACCAATAGTTCTAAAGTAATTGTACGCCGATGAAATATGTTATTATAGTTTTTGCGGCTATCTTTTTGTTGAGTTCTTGTCAGACTCCAAAGAGCAGTTGGGAAAGGTCCGGTTTTATATTGCCGCTTTGAATAGGGAGAAAGTTTACGGGGAGCCGGTTGTGACGGAGGTGGTACCAGCGACAGCGTTTTATCCTGCAGAAGACTATCATCAGGATTATTATAAAGTAATGGTGAGAGCGGTATTGCTAATTAGTTATTAAACCAAAATTGGAAAAATTTAAACGTATCTTTTCCAAGGTGCTTAAAGAAGGTGAGTAACTTTGGGTATTCGTAAAATTTAAGGTAATTTTACTCCTATTGGTATCATTTAGTGTGGTGCTAATAAGTTGAAATATAAATAATTGTAATATGTCTAAAGGATTTTTTACAGTGCCTGTCCCTACGAACGAGCCGGTGTATACTTACGCTGTCGGAACGAAAGAACGTAAGTTGTTGAAAGCAGCAATTGATGAGGCACGTTCGAAACAAATCGATATCCCAATGTATATTGGTGGTAAAGAAGTAACTACTTCTAAAAAAGTAACTATAGCTCCTCCACATGACCACCAACATATCTTAGGTCAATACAACCAAGGTGAGAAATCACATGTAACCGATGCAATCAATGCAGCGCTAGCTGCTAAAAAGAATTGGGAAAATCTGGCATGGGAAGATCGTGCGGCGATATTTTTGAAAGCAGCAGAATTGATTTCAGGGAAATATCGTTATGAGTTAAATGCTGCTACGATGCTGGGGCAATCAAAGAATCCCTATCAGGCGGAGATTGACTCGGCTTGTGAGATTACAGACTTTTTGCGCTTCAACGTGCAATATATGAGCGAAATCTATAAGCAGCAGCCGCCGGTATCAGGAAAAGGTGTATGGAACCGCGTAGAACAACGACCTCTCGAGGGTTTTGTGTTTGCGTTGACACCATTTAACTTTACAGCTATCGCCGGTAACCTGCCTTCATGTGTTGCAATGATGGGGAATGTTGTCGTTTGGAAACCATCCAACACACAGATTTATTCTGCGAATGTATTGATGAAAATTTTCCGTGAAGCCGGACTTCCAGATGGTGTCATCAATTTAGTGTATGTATCAGGGCCAGATGCTGGTGATGTTATTTTCCAACATCCTGATTTCGCTGGTATTCACTTTACTGGTTCAACAGGTGTATTCCAGGATATCTGGAAAACTATCGGTGATAATATCCACCGTTATAAAACTTATCCACGTATCGTCGGTGAGACAGGGGGTAAAGATTTTATTGTTGTACACCCTTCAGCTGATCTAAAAGCGGCAAATACAGCTTTGGTTCGTGGAGCATTTGAATATCAAGGTCAAAAATGTTCAGCAGCATCACGTGCATATATTCCTAAATCATTGTGGCCAGCATTGAAGGAGTCTATGACTAGTGATGTGAAGTCATTTACGATCGGTGGAACTGAAGATTTTACAAATTTTTTCAATGCAGTTATCGACGAGAAATCATTTGATAAATTAGCGAAATACATCGACCGTGCGAAAGAATCCAACGAGGCTGAGATCGTAGTTGGTGGTACTTATGATAAGTCTAAAGGCTATTTCATTCATCCAACGATCATTGAAGCTTCAAAACCAGATTACGAAACAATGGTTGAAGAATTGTTCGGCCCAGTATTGACCGTATACGTTTATGAAGATGCTAAGTTTGAGGAAACATTAGATATCGTTGATACTACTTCTATCTATGCATTGACTGGTTCAATTATCGCACAAGACCGCTATGCCATTAATTTAGCTACAGATAAATTGAGACATGCTGCGGGTAACTTCTATGTGAATGATAAATGTACTGGTGCTGTGGTGGGTCAACAACCATTTGGTGGTGCGAGAGGTTCAGGTACAAACGACAAAGCTGGATCTATGATCAACTTGTTGCGTTGGGTATCTCCACGTACAATCAAAGAAACCTTCAATCCGGATACGGATTACAGATACCCTTTCTTAGAAAAAGGCGAATAAAATAAATCGAATTATCTCCTGCACGGACGGTAGCCATAGCTTGGTTGCAAGCTCTATCGACGATAACGGATACATTCAACATAATAAAGGCACTCCGCTATGTGGAGTGCCTTTATTATTTTTTAAACTGTCCGAGTTCGGTTCCATCGTCTCGGGTCATTCGAATAGCCAGTGATTTGGCAGATCCCGAAATATCGATAATGGTTCTTTTTCCAGCTTTTGGGCCACCGCCTATAAATACAGGATAATTGTGGTCCTTATCTGCTGGATAGTATCCATATTGATGCGTATGGCCAGAGACCATTGCATCTATTTTATATTTCTGAAACAAAGGATGGAAGCATTCCCGATTATGCAATGTACCATGCCATTCATCTGAATGGAATATAGGGATATGGCTGATAACTACTGTGTGTTGGGCAGACTTTCTCTCTTTAGATTGTAATACCGTTTCCAGCCACTTCGCCTGTTCTTTTCTATAATTGTCGTAATCTACGGTACCAGCATACACTTCATGGCTGTCGGGTTTATCCTCACCGCTGTCCAGCATAATCCAAAAAATAGGTCCCCTTTTGAAAGCTTGGTAATATTTATTGTTGGGATAACCGAAATACCGTTTGAAATTGCGGGCAAAGGAACCTCTTGTTTCATGGTTCCCACGGTTCATAATGAAAGGTTTACCTGTCGCAATGAATTCGATAGGCTTCAGTAATTTTTCTGTAATGTCTTCCTGATTGCTCACATAATGAAAAGAGTCTCCATTCAGGACAAAGAAATCATAGATTGAGGTGTCTTGATTGGGGACAATATCACGATAGCTACTTTTTTCTTCATGGACATCATTATAGACCAGGCAACGAATTTCTTCTTGATTGTTTTTCGCCAGCTTGGCCTCAAAGATTGGCGTTTCGATTTCTTGCGCATAGACAATCTTATAGGGATCGAATTTTTGAATTTCTTTTGCCTTGATGCGATAGCGGAATGATCGGGGAGCCTCTTCGACGGTAAAATGAAAGAAATCTGTATTTGCATTAATCATACCATCTTCGGATTGATGGATTGTTTGCTGTACATTACCTGCATTGTCAAGGATTTCCAACCAAGCTAGAGCAGGTTTGCTCAAGATCGTAAAGATGCTGATGCCTTTCTCTGTCTGGTTTTGTAAGTAAGCAGGTACTATAAAACTAAAATCTCCTTCGAGATTTTCTGTTTCTTTTTCTTTGGCGACGCTGATATTGGGCAATGTAATTCCTGCCAGCGCTAAAGCTTCTAGAAATCTTCTTCTATTAAAATTCATAATGGGTTATTTAATTTCGATTTCA
>JAQZAZ010000229.1 GCA_029239355.1 Sphingobacterium sp. | reverse complement strand
ATTAATTTTTTAAAGAGAATCTAAAAGATATAGAATGATTTCAGAAGTATTTATTAAGAGGCCAGTTACCGCAATCGTTATTTCGATATTGATTTCAATCATCGGGATTATTGCGGTATCCACGCTGCCAATTAGCCAGTATCCTTCTATTGCACCTCCAACAGTAACGGTTACAGCCAATTATACTGGTGCAGATGCACAGACGGTTGAACAAACTGTGACTACACTCATTGAGAGTCAGATCAACGGTACACCTGGCATGATTTATATGTCATCCAATAGTACTTCAAATGGTCAAGCAACAATTACTGTTACATTTGAAGTAGGTACTGACATTGATATAGCAACCCTGGACGTGCAAAACCGTGTGGGAATTGCTGAACCAGCCCTACCAGAAGCTGTACGTCGCTTAGGGATTACAACCCGTAAAGCCAATAACGATATCCTGATGTTGGTTGCTTTGACCTCACCAAAAGGAACCAGGGACGAAAATTTCTTGGCCAATTACAACAACTTATACGTTAAAGATGCACTATTGCGTGTTAAAGGTGTCGGTGATGTAACAGCATTTGGACAGCCATTCTCCATGCGGGTATGGTTAGATGCCAACAAATTAGCTAACCTAAGCATGACACCTGCCGATGTATCTACAGCGATTGCCGAACAAAACTCCCGTATACCAGGGGGTAGTGTTGGAGGGCGCCCACAAGAGTCGTCGACGGTCTTTGAATATCCAGTTATTACGGATAGTGACCTCTCAAACCCAGAGGACTTTGAAAATATCGTTGTTAAGACCAACAAAGATGGATCTATCGTACTTTTAAAGGATGTTGCTCGCGTTGAATTAGGTCAATTCAATTATGGTACATCATCTACCGTCAATGGTATGACCTCATCTGCGATGATGATTAACCAGACGCCGGGAGGAAATGCCGTAGAGTCTGCAGAAGGTATTGTCAATGCTTTGGAAAAATTGAAACAGTCCTTTCCAACCGATGTCGATTATACCATCAGTTACGAAACAGTATCTGTGGTGAATGCGTCAATATCTTCGGTAATTCATACCTTGGTTGAAGCATTGATTTTAGTAACGGTAGTGGTATTTTTCTTCCTTCAAAGCTGGAGAGCGACATTAATCCCCGTACTGGCAATTCCGGTGTCCATAATCGGTACCTTCATCTTCTTCCTGATGTTTGGTTTTTCGGTCAACAACTTAACCATGCTTGCTTTTGTACTCGCCATTGGTATTGTGGTGGATGACGCCATCGTTGTGGTCGAAGCGGTACAACACTATATCGACCATTATAAGCTGGATGCAAAAGAAGCGACACGTCGCGCCATGGGCGATATCACGGCTCCGGTTATTGCAATTGCATTAATTTTGGCTGCAGTATTCGTTCCTGTAGGTTTTATCCCTGGTATGGTAGGTAAGTTGTACCAACAATTTGCCATCACGATCGCTGTCTCTGTTATGTTGTCAGCATTTATTGCCCTTTCTTTAACACCAGCTTTATGTTCCATTTTATTGAAACCTACCGCTGTACACGAGGGAGCAAAAGGATTGAACAAGTTCTTCTACAAATTTAACGTATGGTTTGAAAAAGTAACCATCAGATACTCCAGAGGTGTAAAACAGGCTATTAAAAAGGCACCACTTGTATTGATTATCCTGCTATGTATTTTTATCGGAACAGGCTGGATGTTTACAACCAAGCCAACAGGATTCATCCCTTCCGAGGATGGTGGCGCATTTTTCGCTGGTATTACGCTGCCAGAGGGTTCTTCTTCTGCACGTACAAATGAAGTCCTTAAAGAGATTGAAGCCGATTTACATAAGACTTTTCCTGAAATCAAGTATGTTACCGCGATCTCTGGTATCAATATCCTGAACCGTGCGTTCAAATCCAATGGTGCAACAGTGTTCGTGTCGCTAAAACCTTGGGAAACACGTACGCGTACAGCAAACGACATTGCAGGTATGATCATGGGTAAATACATGGGGTATACAAAAGCAAGAGTACTTGCTGTAACACCTCCAGCAATTCCAGGTCTGGGTACTTCAGGCGGTTTTTCTATGCAAGTTCAGGATTTGCAAACTGTCAATATCAAAGACTTCGAAGCAACAGTGGGCAAATTCTTAATGGCAGCCAATCAACGCCCTGAAATTGGAATGGCTTATACGATGTTTAACACGAATTCTCCAAACTATAAATTGGAAGTAAATCGTGAACAGGCTAAACGTATGGGTGTACCAATTTCAAGTATTTATTCGACAATATCTGCCTATCTGGGAAGTAGTTATGTAAACGACTTTACAAAGTACGGTCGTAGTTACCGTGTCGTTACTCAAGCTGATATACCATATCGTATGAATATTGAAGACATCAACAAATTATATGTCAATAATATTTCTGGAAACCCTGTACCAGTGGGTACCTTGGTGAAATATGAATTGACGACGATGCCTTCTATCATCAACCACTACAACATCTTTAGAAGTATCGAAATAAATGGTAGTTCTGCACCCGGTTATTCCTCAGGTGATGCATTGAAAGCGCTGCAGGAAGTAGCCGCACAAACGTTACCAGAAGGTTTTGATTATCAATTCTCAGGTCTGTCTCTTCAAGAAATGCAATCTGGGTCTAAGACTATTCAAATTTTTGCGCTCTGTATCCTATTTGTATTTTTGTTATTAGCAGCATTATACGAAAGCTGGTCAGTTCCGTTCTCCATTTTATTGTCGGTCCCTTTGGGTGTATTTGGAGCTATATTGACGCTAACTTTAATACCTACGTTGGACAATAACATCTATGCGCAAATTGGTTTGGTGACGATCATTGGTCTTGCGGCCAAGAATGCGATCCTAATCGTAGAATTTGCGAAAGAACGGGTTGATATCGGGATGAATCTCTATGAGGCGACATTGGATGCTGTAAAATTACGTTTACGTCCGATCATCATGACATCTTTTGCCTTTATCTTAGGTATTATTCCATTGATGTTATCGCATGGAGCTGGAGCAATTTCTCGCCAAACCATCGGTTGGACAGTATTTGGCGGTATGACTGCAGCAACACTCCTTGCTATCTTTATCGTTCCAGTGCTATTCGTTGTGATTACACGTATGGCATATGGTAAGAAAAAATTAGCTGAATTAGAAGCTAATTTCGATGAAGAAAAAGCGAAAAACTTAAGTGCACACTAAGCAAACAAAGGTTTGCAATATTCGGCACGAAGTACAATAGTACGCTTAAGCGGCCTTTCTTTCGTCGGAAAGAAAGGCCGCTTGCTTTTTGCGCTTCCAATTATAATTTTTAATTTTACCACATACGATCTAAAAGCATATGTCACCTGAATCACAACGTAAATTTGAACTACTAAATCTTCTTGCCGAATCCTATGACGCCTTATTATTTGATGTCGATGGCACATTGGCGGACAACATGGATGCCCATAAACAAGCCTATAAAGCTGCCGCTAAACAGTACGGCGTTGAGCTTGATGTCAATCTCATTGATGAAACTGCCGGCTGGCCTACGGTAGCCGTTGCTGCGGAAATCAGCAAACGCTATGGTGTCGACTTTGACCACGAGGAATTCTCCACACTTAAGTCTACGATATTTAGAGATGAATATGTTTTTAAAACAAAACCGGTCGATTATGTTGTTGAGCATTTGAAGTATCAAAAGGGTAAAAAACATATTGCAGCCGTCTCTGGAGGAACAAGGTCAACCTTGTCCATGACGCTGAATACTATCGGTGTATGGGAAGATCTTGAAACGTTAGTTTGTGCCGGAGATACTCCAGAGGGTAAACCGTCCCCACAACCGTTCCTCCTTGCAGCTTCACAGTTGAACATCGCTCCCGAAAAATGTTTAGTCTACGAAGATGGGATTCCAGGTGTTGAAGGTGCTAAAGCCGCTGGAATGGGCTGGGTACGCGTCGATGAGCTATAGGCAAATCTAAGGAACGATACAAAAAAGCCCTCGAATAGTAAATTCGGGGGCCTCCTTTATTCCTGATTCCCTCGGTTTCTTTGCGAACCAATCCATTCCGAAGGGCTTGTATTTATTTTTTATAACGCTTTCTTTTACTAGAAGCTTGTGATAATTTTCACCCCTCCATTGCTATAATTCAGATCAGAGGACCGCAAGCCCCCGACTGGCAATTTATAATAAGGTTCTACAGAGATGGAAAGTTTGCCAACTTTCTGTTTACGTCCGACTGAAAAATTAACAAAACCGTTTACCCTCTTATCGTCCACATTCTTGTCTGTGGATTTTTGCGTATACTCTGTATTGTTGGTTTCATAAATCGTAGCACGTTCCTGATCCAATACACCAACATAAGAAACCCCTACTGAGGTATAGAAATTTTTACTGATCGCATAACGGACATCCACAGGAATATCTACAGTTAAGATTTTACCGGAAACCCGCTCGTTACTTTTAGCCTCTTTTGCATCAGCAGTACGCATTACAAAAGGATTGCTTAAGCTGCTAGGTTGCGAAAGGTAATTTGGTGAATTGGCAACAAAAGAGTTGGATGCCATGGCCGGTGTGATAGGCGTGTTTCCTGAGACAGCACCATAATGTTGGATAGCAGCTCCCGATCGAATACTAATCTTACTCGAAACATTATAAGCTAAGGCAACGCCTCCCCCCATAGTAATACTCTTTGAGGTAGAAGCCGGTGAAACAAATGCTCCCAACTCCCATTTGCTGTCAAGATTATCCCTGTCTTTTAAGACGATACTGTTCTTCCGGTTTCCTTGTTGCTCCGCATAGAGGGCAGAAAGACGTGCGGCTTCACGCTGCGTTTGTGTATAAGATGGGGTATTTGAATTCGTTGATGCCACATTTGAATTGGATGGCGCACCAGGCTTCGTTCCAGCCATGATAGCGGACGAAGCAGTAACTGTAGGATCATCCAGATTGATCTGTGCTGATAGTGTACTATTTCGTAATTGCATGGTCTGCCCTGCCCCTAAAGCGACAAGATTATTTGATATACGAATATTATTTCCGCTAACTGCTTTTCCGCCAAATAAGTCAAACCGTTCTTTTTGACTGTCATCTGCAGGGAGGCTCTCCACTTTCGAATAAGTAAACGGCCTATCCCGCAGGAGCTCCTGTGTGCTGAGGCTCTGTTCTCCAATTACTTCAGACAATGAACGTTGAAGAGATTCTTTTAAATCATTATGGTCGACGCGAACCTCGTCATTTTCTTGATGCTGCGTTAAAACAGGTGAAGACGGAACTATTGTAGAATTATTTTTCAAACCCCAATAGCCCACACCAAAACATAAAAGTACAGCGGCAGCCGCACTCCAATATTTCCAAGCGGAAGAAGGCGGTGTTGTTACCTCATACTTTGATGCAAATTTTTCCCAGGAACCTTCCCGATAAGGTAGTTCATGGTCTTTTAATTGCCCAATGATTTCTTCTATCAATTCTTTTTTCTTATTGCCTTCCATTGTAACAACACTATTTATCTTATTTCTTGCACTACACCAGTATAGTCCAAGTATAATTTTCTCAGTTTTTGCTTTGCCCTTGTCAAGTACGTACGTGAAGTACTATCTGGTATATTTAGCATTTGGGCAATTTCATCATGCGAATACCCCTCTATTTCATAGAGATTAAAAATAGTTTTCTGAATTTCGGGGAGCTGCTCCAATAGGCTCAAAATTTCGTTTACCTCCAGCCGGCTATCCAATTGCACCGATGGTGTATGCATATCCCCTTCCGCCATATCTTCAACGGAATACAGCTGCTTCTTACTCCGCAAAAAGTCTATAGAGATATTTGCAGCGATTCGACCAATCCACGCCCGAAACGATTTCTCGAGGTTCTCATCGTCAATATCCTTATTGAAGGACTCTAATTTTCGAAAAATGCGGACAAAGCTCTCATTCACAAGCTCCTCTGCATCCACATCCTGCTTGACATAACGGATGATAATCGCCATGAGATAGCCATAATATTTTTTATAGACGAAAGCCTTCCCGTCCTCGCGATCTCGCAAACAACGCTCTAAGGCATCATGTAAAGATGATAGCTTCTTATTATAAAAATATGACTGAATAATTCCCACTTAAACTATTTAAATATTAAGCTTCAAATAACGAAAATAAAATTATAAAACTTAAAATCAAATAGTCGAA
>JAQZAZ010000228.1 GCA_029239355.1 Sphingobacterium sp. | reverse complement strand
AACTGCTATGCTCGCCAGCAATATTGACAGTGGCAATTATCGGAAGAGAAACAAGTGAGCCAATGCTGACAATTATCGGTGACCCTATCAACGCCAATACGGTCGTTTTTTTCCAGTATTTTTTTAGATTCAAAAGATTCCCCCCTTACAATATGACAAAAAAGGAACGTCCCCATTTGTCATCCTGCTTAATTGCCTCGCTTGCCTTCCCATTAACCATCACCTCATCAGTAGTATAAGAAAATTGTGACAAAAAAGGAACGTCCCCTTTGTCCCTTTGAATGAAACCCATCCGTCATTGGAGTGTTGCAACAAATCCCTGTCCACATGTTTCTTACTATCAAGAAGTCAAATGTAGATCTTTCATAATTTCATATATTTTTCGAGTAGTGTTAACGTTTCTCACTGTCATATTTTTATATAGGGATGTCCCCACGAGTTTTAGCAAACCGCTCTTAGTAACATTACATTTATCCACGACCCATAAAATAGCTCCTGGTGCATACATAACCCGTATCTATGTTAGGCTTAATTTCTAATTCCCTAAACCATGTCTCCCCGTCAATTTCATCCCATAAGAACAGCACATCACATTTCATATCTTTATCATTTTTCCAAGAATCAGGAAGAACTTTCATCATATGATCAAAATCATTTATACTACGGACCAAAACCTTTATCTCCAACTGAAAATCCTCAGAAATAGCTTTTTCTAGCAGTGTTGTTATTTCTAATTTAGTATGTTGCATGTCGGCAAAAATCACATTGCCGGAATTAATATATGTGACTACAGATCTCATGCCTATTCGTACGAAAGTTTCCTTCAGCAGCTTCATGTCGATTTTATTCTTCCCACCAACATTTATCCCTCGCAGTAAAGCGACATAAATCATTCATTTCCCGCCTTCTCGTTCTTTGAAATACGGAAATTGGCGATTAAAATACATGGCATATTTAGTCAGTAATCTTTTCATAATTAACGATATATCGCTCAATTGCTTTTCTCGAAATAAAAGATGGACATGGTTACTCATCAAGCAATACGCATGCAGCTCAAATCCAAGGTTAGAATTTACGTCTCGCAGTATCTGCAAAAAATACGTATAATCACAGACTTCCTCGAAAATATGTTGATGATTAACATCACGGAAAACCACATGATAGAACCCTGTACTGCTTAACTGCCTCGCTGTCTGCCCACAGTCCTTCACCTCTATCCATAATATAGCAGAATTATGACAAAAAAGGAACGTCCCCCATTGTCCATACTGGCATAGCTCCTCCCTAGCAACAGGAGCTACAACAAAAAGACCTCAATCCCTTCATAGTACAAGGATTGAGGTCTTTTTTGCCGTTACCAGTGATACGGTTCTCTGTACCGGGTATAACGGTGAAACCGTAATTGAGACTCGCACGAATCTTCCCCGTGAGTCTTTTCTGGGCCAAGAAGCCTGTCCCCTTGCCCCACACTCAGGCGAACAAATGAAATTTTACTTTCACAATAACCATCCCTAGAATCACTTCAGATATTTTATTCTTCTAAAAGTGCAACTCCATTATCACAAAGTTTAATAATGTACTCAGGAATAGTTGGATACTTCGCAGGATTCAACTGAAACAAACTATCGTTTTCAATATGGTATGCTTCATCAACAAACTTCTTAAAAATAGTATCTGATATTTGGCCGTGATTTATAAGTCGATACAACTGAATTTTTTCATAACCACTAGTAACAGACCTATATAAGGTTGTCATTTGCATTTTTTCATGAGCTCGGCAGTATATTCGATCATATTCAAATTCCGGAATTTCATTATTAATTGTTGCAGTAGCTTCGGCAATCTCAGTCTCCGTCATTTGACGGGTTCCCTCAATACCTTGGAACATTGGAGTCATTCTATCTGGATGAAAGACATTAGATAGCAATTGCCAAGCCAGCCCCTTATCGCCACATGCTTCTAAACGTCTACGCAAATAAATCAGTTTATTTATTTCATCAATATTACTATTAATATTAATATCTGCTATTTCAAAGAAAGATAGAATATCTGATGGGTTAATCACTTTTTCACGTAAAATTCCCTCTTCATTGTAGAGAAAGGCAGCAACTGGAACAGGATTGAATCTACAACGTATGCTGGACGTATGAATTAAGTCCACAATCGGGTCAAAATCATGTGTTAGCATCATTACCGTTTTTCCTTGAAAAGATCCAACACCTTGGAATAACATTTCCATAATAGCATATTTTTTATTCTTATCAAAAGAAGATATCGGATCATCCAATACAACTAAATCAGGTGCTTCCTTTATAGCTCTGTACATAAACAATACTAATGCAAAAGCATTTCTTTCACCATAACTTAAACGTACTTTTACGTCATTGACTTGTTTAGAGGTTTCTTTACTCAACAAGACCATACGGTATGTACTTTTATCTGGGTCTTCGATTATTGAAACTTGATAGTTGTATCCTGCACTTTCGAGAAATCCATTGATTTCTTTATGATACTTCTCTATAGTTCTTCGTATAAGATTTTTTTGCTGATTAATCTCACCTTGAAGCTGCCCGGCTTGTGTAATGATATTTTCTAATGCACTATTCACAACAGAAATACGTTCATTTGTATAAGAAGAGTTGATATGCCCTAACATCGCTAAATCAATTCTTTTTCCTTGAAGAGCAATAATAACAGCATCGACATTTTTCAATGTACCAAAATTAAGAGATTTTATTTCAATTAATTTATTGTTAAGAACGCTAACTTGATTCTTGATTTCTTTCAAAAAATTAATTTCTTCCTGACTAAAAGCGGTACTACTTTTTGAGAGTCTATTAATAGTTTCTTTAACTGAATCGGTAAAATAGTTTTTGAGTGCTTGAAATACACTTATCATTTTTTGAAGCTCTGCAACATATTTCGAGTCATATTCAATTGCTACTTGCTGAACAATTGCTTTTTTATCAGCCTGTAATCTCTCAGCACAATAGGGACATTTTTCTGCAACGTCTAGGTATGGAGCACCTTTGCTTTGCCAAGTTAACCAACTAGCATTCACTTCACTTTGGATATAGGGTGTATACTCTCTCAATTCTGCAGGAACATTAGCAATTTTGTTTCCTTTTGCCACTCCTTTACCAATGGAGCCGGTTTTGGAATAGCCACTTTGTGCATTTCCAAATCCCGAAATAAACGTAGTGAGCTCTGCAATAAGCTGATCGAGATCAGGATTTTCCCTAAAAGTATTTTGGATTGCTTGAATCAGTAGCTGAATATTTCTCATCCTACTTTCATAGTCAGCTGTTTTTATAAGTACTTCAAAACTGTTAGCTAATAAATCGTCTGGTAAAAAAATATATTGATTTACAGATTCCTCATTAAAAATAGACACTTTATTAATTTCCGGAAGGCATTCAACGGAAGGTTGATGTTCGTCTAATACCGGGGTTTCTTCTAAATACTTATATGGTGTCAAACTTTTTAATTGTTCTGGCATTCTACATAATTCTATCGCTTTTGCTAATGTCGATTTCCCTGTTCCATTAATAGCATATTTTATATTAAGCCGACCCTCCACTAAACTGATTGACCCATTATCAATATTGTTGCAATTGGTTATGCTAATGTTCATTTAACGTTCCCTCCCTAATCGCTTCAGCCAATAAAGATTTGCCATCATCTATAGTATACTTACCTTTTTCCTCAAAACGCAAAAATCCTGCAAGTTTCATCCAAAGCTTACAGGATTCTCTACATTTCTATTTTATTATCGAAGTCGTCACTCCGAGGCCGTTCAGAATCGTCCATATGCTAGGCCGACCGAGGAAGCGCGCGCAGACAGTACAGAAAACGTACGGCAAGCGCGCTCCCGCAGGGAGAACAACGCAGATGGGCGGTTATCAACGGCCTCGCTACCAGTGATACGGTTCTCCGTATCGGGTCTATCGGTGCAGAATTTGAGAGGGGCAACTACCCGTTCCCTGTCCCCTTGTCCCTCTTTGTGACAAAAAGGGAACGTCCCCTCTGTCATGCTAAGTCGTAGTGACTAAAAAAGCATCTTGCAAACAGATGCTTTTTTACTTATGTGTATTGATTACTGAGACGCCTACTTAATTACTGAACTTTTAAGAGTTGATTGTATCGGTCATGGGATTATCAGGGTTGCTCCTTGGGTTGTCCTTGATTCGGCCGCTTTGTGTACTTCGACTATATCATCAAGTGCATATTTGGCTCCGATACTCGCTTTCACGATTCCAGAACTGATTGCATTAAACAGATCAACTGCATTCTCGCGGAATACTGCCGGGTCGGCGTTGTGGGGGAATACTGAGGGGCGAGTAAGGAACAAGCAGCCTTTTTTATTAAGCAATTCCGGATCAATGGCTGGGGCTGGGCCGGATGCCGCTCCAAATAGTACAACCAGACCGAACTGCGCTGCGCAATCAAGCGATTTAAGAAATGTATCTTTGCCGACGGAGTCGTAGACCACGTTGGCCTTTTTACCGCCGGTTGCCTCCAGCAGGACTTTCGGCCAATCTTCTTTCGAGTAGTCGATGGCGACATCTGCGCCAGCCTCTTTGGCGAGGGCGCATTTTTCAGGTGAACTGGCAGTACCGATGACAAAAGCCCCCAACCCTTTTGCCCACTGGCAAAGAATCTGACCAACCCCTCCGGCAGCGGCATGGATCAGTATGATCTCCCCTGCTTTGACAGTATGAGTTTTCTTCAGTAGATACTGAGCAGTAATGCCTTTGAACAGTAGTGCTGCCGCTTGATCATCGGAAACTCCATCAGGGATGCTAACCAGACGATCTGCAGCGACATTACGATAATCGGCATAAGCACCTAAACCAGCATTCATGTATGCGACCCGGTCGCCCGTCTTGAATTGGTCGACTCCAGGGCCGACAGCCTTGATTACGCCGGTTGCCTCATGACCAAGGCCAGTGGGCAACGGTAGTGGGTACACACCTTTGCGCTGATATACATCAATGAAATTGAACCCAAGGACCGTCTGGCGAAGCTGTACTTCTCCAACACCCGGTTTCGGCAGTTCTGAAGAAACAATCTTCATCTTTTCCGGAGCACCAAATTCTGTAATGATTACCTTACGTGCTGTTTTCATAGTAAGTCTCCTACTTTGCAGTTTTGTAGAACTAGTTGGAAAAGCTATTTTGTATTCCGATACGATTCTTAAGACTTATTAACCAATACTACTTTGCCAAAAGCATTACCAGATTCCAGGTGACGATGTGCCGCACCGACTTCATTAAATGTGAAAACTCTTGGGTCTAGGATTGGTCGAAGCTGCCCTTTATCCACAATTTGCGTTATCTTTTCCATAATTTCCCCATAATGAATACGACCTAAGCCGCTAACCAATGGATACATGGTATAGATAACATGAAGTGTTAATCCTTTAAAATTCATGAGAGACAAATCGTGTGTACCGCGAGTGGCAATAGATAGAACTTGCCCAAGCGATTTTACAGCCTCAAATGACTTTTCCAAATTATGACCGCCCACTGTATCAAAGACTAGATCAAAACCTTTCTGACCCGTGTATTTAGCAACATAATCTCGGACAGTCTCTTTTTCAAAATCGATGGCCGCAATTGCCCCCAATTCTATTCCAAGTGATAGCTTTTCCGCTGTCGTAGCTGTTGTGTAGACTTCCGCTCCTGCCCATTTTGCAATTTGAATGGCGATATGTCCTACCCCTCCTGCAGCGGCATGAATTAAGACCTTTTGTCCATTTTGAATATTGCCTCGATCGATAAGTGCCTGCCAAACTGCTAAAGAAACCAACGGCAAAGCCGCAGATTCTGCCATACTTAAACTCCGTGGTTTTAATGCAAGGAAATCTGCATCAGCTAATATATAGTCAGCTAATGCACCTCCCATAGTCCCTTTAGTTCCTCCAGCAAGTCCATAGACTTCATCTCCAACATTAAAACTGGTAACCCCTTGTCCAACTTCAACCACAATGCCTGCAACATCTCCGTGCAAGATTGCCGGCAGAGCAGGGGCCATCCCAGGTGCTTGACCACTTCGGATCCGACAGTCTACCGGATTCACACTTGTAGCCTTAACTTCGATAAGAACGTGTCCGGGAATTATCTCCGGTCGTGGAACTTCGCTCTCCTTGAATACGGAAGGATCTCCAAAA
>JAQZAZ010000227.1 GCA_029239355.1 Sphingobacterium sp. | reverse complement strand
TTTTGTTACGGGCGGCGTTACTTCGTCGTTAGGGAAAGGTATTATTGCAGCCTCCCTTGCTAAACTTCTCCAGGCACGTGGCTACAAAGTGACCATTCAAAAATTCGATCCTTACATTAACATTGATCCAGGAACATTGAATCCTTATGAGCATGGCGAATGTTATGTTACTGAAGATGGAGCAGAAACGGACCTTGACTTGGGTCACTATGAGCGTTTCTTAAACGTCCCTACCTCACAAGCGAATAATGTAACAACAGGTCGTATCTACCAACACGTCATTCAACAAGAACGCGAAGGTGCTTATTTAGGAAAAACCGTTCAAGTCATCCCACATATCACTGATGAGATCAAACGACGCATGCAGCTTTTGGGTGAATCGGGCGAATATGATATCATTATTACCGAACTTGGTGGAACTGTTGGCGATATTGAATCCCTCCCCTTTGTTGAGGCAGTAAGGCAGTTACGTTGGGAACTGGGAGCAAATAACTCATTGGTTATCCACTTAACTTTAGTTCCTTATTTAGCTGCAGCGGGCGAACTTAAAACCAAGCCAACACAGCACTCGGTCAAAACATTATTGGAGTATGGTGTACAACCAGATATCCTAGTATGCCGTACAGAGCACAAATTATCCCAGGAAATCCGTAAAAAATTGGCGCAATTCTGTAATGTTAACATCAATGCTGTTGTAGAATCTATTGATGCTTCTACCATCTATGATGTTCCTTTACTAATGCTAAAAGAAAATCTAGATAAAACGGCATTAACAAAACTGAAACTTTCCAACAAAAACGAACCGGATCTGGAAAACTGGAAAAACTTCTTAGGAAAGCTCAAAAATCCAACAAACGAGGTTTGCATTGCTTTAGTTGGAAAATATGTTGAACTTCCAGATGCTTATAAATCCATTACTGAAGGATTTATCCATGCTGGCTCAACGAACGAATGCAAAGTAAAGGTAAGTTATATTGCTGCTGAAAGCGTTACAAAAGAAAATGTTGCTGAAAAGCTAAAAGGAATGGACGGAGTATTGGTTGCTCCCGGTTTTGGTGAACGTGGTTTGGATGGCAAATTAAATGCGATCCAGTATGTACGTGAAAACAATATACCATTCTTTGGTATTTGTTTGGGTATGCAATGTTCGGTCATTGAATTTGGTAGAAACGTATTAGGATTAAAAGATGCCAATAGTTTTGAAATGGATGCGAATACGAGCAATCCTGTAATCAACCTCATGGAAGAGCAAAAAAACATCACCAATATGGGGGGGACTATGCGTTTAGGTGCTTACGATTGTGAAATTAAAAAAGGAACCAAAGCCTTTGCAATTTATGGAAAAACAAAAATTTCCGAAAGACACCGTCACCGTTATGAATTTAACAATGACTATTTAAAACAATATGAAGCAGCAGGAATGATCGCTTCGGGCTTCAATCCGGAGACTGGTTTAGTTGAAATTGTCGAATTGAAAAACCATCCTTTTTTCGTTGCAGGGCAATTTCATCCAGAATTAAAGTCAACTGTTGCAAATCCTCACCCACTTTTTGTTAGCTTTGTAGCCGCTGCTTTAGCCAACAAGAAATCAAAGTAGTATTAGAAGGATAAAACGAATTAAGTTTAATTATTAAAGATGGATAGAAATACCCTAATTGGTTTGGTCCTGATGTTTGCTATCATCACTGGTTCATTTTACCTGATGAAGCCTTCAGAATCAGAAATCAAACAAGAACAAGCGCGACAAGAAGCAAAAGCGCATGCAGCAAAAGGGCTGCCGGCAGAAAGCGACTCTACCGCGAAAGCTAAAACAGCACAAACAGCAGCGATTGCAGATTCAGCTGAACTGAAAAAACCTTTTGGTGCATCAAAATTTGGTACTGAAAAAATCATTACACTTGAAAATGAAGCAATCATCGCCAAAATTAGTACAAAAGGTGGTAAAGTGAAATCGGTTGAATTGAAAGGCGAAAAGAATTTCAATGGGAAACCTTTGATGCTTTTTGAAGGTGATGACAATAAGTTTGGTTTCCTGTTCAATGCCGCAGGACAAAACATCTCAACAAATGATTTATTCTTCGATACTGAATCTTCGGATATCCAGGTTTCGGGTGAGGGAAAACAATCGGTAAAATTCAAATTGAATTATAGCGCCGATCAATATATTGAATATGTCTATTCCATCGCCGGAAAAGGCTATCACGTAGGTCTAGATATCAATACTAAGGGGATTCAAAACCTAATTCCGCAGAGTCAGAAAACATTGACACTGAACTGGAATACTGTTTTGAGACAAAAAGAACAAAACATTGAATCTGAAAGACAGAAATCTACACTCTATTATCAAGAAGACAATAAAGTAGACCATTTATCGGAATCCAAAGATGATGATGAAGCATTGGAAAAGAAAGTACAATGGATTGCATTTAAACAGCATTATTTTTCAAATATCCTAAATGCCAAAGATGGATTCGTTAACGCGAAAATCGATGTAAAGCATGCGACAGAAAATGATGTGGTAAAATTTTATAACACCAATGCCGAATTGGCTTTTGACAACCATAAAGACAACAATTATTCGTTGAATTTCTTTTTTGGTCCAAATCAATACAATGTATTGAAAGCAGAGGGAAATGATTACCAATCGATCATCAATATGGGATGGGGACCTATGCGTTGGATCAATCAATGGATAACTGTACCCGTATTCAACTTCCTGGATGGTTTCCATATGAGCTACGGTATCGTAATTTTATTGTTGACCTTGATGTTGAAATTGGTTCTTTCACCAATGACGTACAAATCATACGTCTCTATGGCCAAAATGCGTGTGTTAAAACCACAATTGGATGAAATCAAAGCAAAAGTCGGTGAAGACAATCAAATGTTGATGCAACAGGAACAGATGAAATTGTATAAACAAGTTGGTGTGAATCCGCTCGGAGGTTGTCTACCGCTTGTGTTGCAAATGCCTTTTACCATTGCTTTCTTCTATTTCTTTCCAAACTTATTCGAATTGAGAGGTGAAAGCTTCCTGTTTATGAAGGATATGTCAACCTATGACACCTTATTTACGTTCGCACCTATTTTTGGATCATTCAATCACATTTCACTGATGTGTATCCTGATGACCTTGACAACATTGTTGACTACTTGGTATAATAATGCGACTTCAGGCGCTACCGGTCAAATGAAATACATCGGTTATATTATGCCTTTGATCTTCTTCTTTGTCTTGAATAGCTTCCCTGCTGGTTTGAACTATTATTATTTCTTAAGCGCGTTGTTTACATTTTTAACGCAGTTGGTTATCCGTTCAATGGTAAATGATGATAAAATCTTAGCTAAATTGGAAGAAAATAAAAAGAATCCAAAAGTTGAGAAAAAATCCAGTTTCCAGGCCAAAATGGAAGAAATGATGCGTGCGCAACAACAAGCTCAACAAAACAAAAATAAATAATATTATTTATATAGCTGATTAAGAAGGCTTCCCAATGGGAGGCCTTCTTTTGTTAACAGCCTTTTGTAGCACTTTGTCAAACTAAACGTTAGAAATGATGTTTTATATAAAAATTTAAAAGATGAGATTTAGAAACATTGTGGTATTGACGATAGCTGTCCTTGCTTTGGCGAGCTGTTCAGCAATGAAAAAGAATTCAGGCAAACCGGACTCGGATAATGCATCCGCTACCATTATTGGAAAAAAATGGCAATTAATTGAAATCGGCGGAAAAGCAGTTGCTGGACAGGTCAACGGCAAAGTTCCTTTTCTCAAACTGGAAGAAAAAACATACAGCGCCAGCGCTGGTTGCAACGGCATAGGTGGTGAACTTACTTTTTCCGCCAATGGAAAAATCAAATTCGCACAGGGAATGTCAACGATGATGGCTTGCCCAGATATGTCCATCGAGCAAGCTTTATCCAAAGCATTGATCACAGCGGACAACTATACCCTTAGCAATGGCATCCTGAGTTTGAACAAAGCAAAAATGGCTCCCTTGGCTAAATTCAAATTACTGGAAGAAAAACAGAACTTAAGCGGAACCTGGGAGCTTGATTACATCTCCGGGCCGCGCATCGCTTTTGAAGGGCTATACCCCAATCGAAAGCCAACAATGACATTCAACACAGCAGATGGAAAAGTAAATGGAAATAGTAGCTGTAACAATTACAATGCGACGTTCAAGACGGATGGTAATAAAATCAGTTTTGGCCCAATCATGTCTACGAAAATGGCTTGTGAAGGCAACGGTGAAGCTGCATTCTTTTCCACATTAGAAAAAGTAAGTAACTATAATATCAATGAGAATACCTTGACTTTCATCATGGGTGACATTGCCATTATGAGATTTAAGCGCAAATAGAATAAAAAAAGATAAGGCCTGGAATTAACAGCGCCTTATCTTTTTTTATTCATTACAGCCTTCTCTCCCACCAAGATTTGGCAGACGTTCTAAACAAAAGCACTAAATCCAGTGATGCTTCTTCCAACGATCAGTGAATTGATTTCTTTGGTACCTTCATAAGAATAAATCGCCTCAGCATCAGCAAGGAATCTAGCGACATTATATTCCAATAGGATACCATTTCCCCCCATGACTTCCCTCGCTTTAGACACGATATCCCGAGTACGCAGCGAACAGAAGACTTTTGCCAGTGAAGCATGTTCATCCCGTAGTTGTCCCGCATCCTGAAGTTCAGATAACCGAAAGACTAAAGTCTGCATTGCCGTTAGATTAGACAACATTTCGACCAGATGATTTTGGATCAGCTGAAAAGACGCAATAGGTTTACCGAACTGTCTACGTTTACGTGTATAATCCAATGCATTTTCATAGGCACCTCTTGCACAGCCAACCGCCATCCAAGCTACTCCAGCCCGGGTCATCTGAAGGATTTTGCCTGTATCTTTAAAAGAATTGGCATTTTGCAAACGGTCAGCTTCCGGAATTATGCAGTTATCTAAAGTAATCAACCCATTCTGAACAATCCGCAGAGCCATTTTGTCCTTGATCTTTTCAACCGAGAAACCGGGATTATCTTTACGGATAATAAAACCTTTCACCTCGCCATCATCGAGATCTCTTGCCCAGACGATCGTGATATCAGAAAAGGTCGAATTGCCAATCCATTTCTTCTGACCATTCAATACCCATCCCGCCTCGGTTTTCTTACAAGTTGTTGTCAATCCTCCTGCGACTCCTGAACCAACTTCTGGCTCGGTCAGACCAAAAGCACCAATTACTTCCATCTTTTGCATTCTTGGCAACCACTCTTGTTTTTGTTCCTCCGATCCGCAGATATAAATCGATCCCATGGCCAAGCCGCTCTGTACACCAAAAAAAGTAGCGACCGAAGCATCTACTCGAGCAATCTCCGCCGCAATAATACCCTCCATCAGCGAACTTCCGCCCATACATCCATATCCTTCATAGGTATACCCGCAGATATTTAAGGCAGCTAGTTTTGGTACTATTTCAAACGGAAATTCGTCCCTTAACCAATATTTATTGACAATAGGCTTTACCTCCACCTCCATAAACTCACGTACCTTTAATTGGAGTTCGCGATCTGATCCATTTAATTTGCTATCCATATCGTAGAAATCTCCATTGATAGGGGGTAATTCTTTTTTCTGATTACCGGCATTCAGCATCTTCATTAAACCATGGAGCTGCTTATCGTCCATTTTTGAGACTGCATCCATGACAGCGCCTAGATCTACCTTTTTTGAGATTTCCTCCAATTTGCCAAAGTCTATTGATTTTGCCAAATCCATTATATTCTTAACCTTATCAAACATAATCGTCGTTCTTATTTACAGTGTTTGTTCTTAAAATAATAAAAATAATTGAAAATTGTTTGTGCAAACAGGCAGCGTAACATACTACTTTCCTACTCTTACCTTATCCTAATAACCGTCCAAACAAGGATATTGATCCATTCGTGTTCACTTATTTTTTAATTTTCAGCCAATAAATCAATTAACGGGTTAATCTTCGAATTAGCACACATAAATAAGAAGCTATATTTCAAATAGTTATATCTTTTTGAAAAAATATTTTTTTTTGAGGGTTACCTTTTTGGGTTCGGTGTATTAAGAAATGAAAAAGAAAATATTTCAATTTAAATTAGAAAATTAGAAAATGAAAAACGCATTAAAATTCGGTTTCTTAGGTTTAGCTTTAACTG
>JAQZAZ010000045.1 GCA_029239355.1 Sphingobacterium sp. | reverse complement strand
GCTATCGATGTGTATAACAGCCATAACTGTTCCAATCATTATATTTTACAATTTTATTATCTATTCGTCTTCTTATCAAAAAATCAGAAACAACAAAGGAATGATAATGCCGATAACGAATTCAATACCCCGGATACCGAAGAAACCGCGGTCGCCTTTGTTCATAATCAACCCCGTGATGATGACGATGATGATACTGATGGCAAATGCATCGGAAAAATACTTCCAGTATGTACCTGGATTATAGTGCAGAAAAGATAATTGGAAGAAAAACGGGCGTCTTTTTATCCCTAGATATTCCACCTGCCCGTTTACGGTATTAACGCTAAAGGAGGATCCGGTAGAAAGGAACACTTTGAGTGTTTGGGAGTTGGGATAAAAATGTTTTTTGTAATGTTGGTCCTCGTACACAGGTTTCAGCAGGTTTACGATTTCGTCTTTGGTAAAATTTCCACTGTGCGGAAATTGTCCTTCAGCTTTGTACTGTTGGACGGAAACGTCATATTGGGGGTTAAAAATGTTTTGGTGGTTCATGGCAATCCCGGAAACAACGTAAATGAAAAGCACTCCCGAAAAAAAGAAGGATAAGTGACCATGTAGATTGCGGCTGTACTTGCGTAAAGTATTACCCCAGGTTGGATTGTTAATTATTTCTTTAGCCATATATTGGTAATTTCAGATATAAACATATTGTGATGGGACATCGGTGCATTTTTGTACATATCGGCAATTTTATAGGACGGAACTGTCTTATTATAGTCTAAATCCTGTATCATTATATTTTTACATTCAATAATCATCCTTGCTTCCTTATAGGATATTAGTCCGGAAGGCGTCTTTATCGGTGTAAGACCTGCTTCTTTCACTTTGTCGTTAGACTTTCCTGATTTACTACCTAAAATGTGTAATGCTCCTCGGTATTTTTCTGGGAAGACAGCCAATGTGTAGCCACTCTCCTGTTGTAAAAACTGATAAGTATATCTGCTGCTGTTTATGAAAGTAAAAACAACTGGTTTTTCCCATATATAACCTAGTCCCCCCCAGCTAATCACCATGCTGTTAAATGCATTTTCTTTGCCTGCCGTAACCACCATCCATTGCTCACTGACAAGCTCGATAGCATTGTCAGGTAGATCTTTTGGGTCAATGTGATCGTACTGTGACTGCCATCCAGTATTTTGCGTGATGTTGTGCGTTTTCTTGACAGGTGGCTTTGGATCATTACTGCAACCTGATAATGCCAGGACTAATGGTAAAAATCCCCAGAGCCACTTTATGCTTGTTATTTTCATTTTTTACGGGTTAAACCCCTCTATAGTAGCTATTTAAATTTTTTATATAGAAATGCTGGATACGAAATTATCCGCATACACTGTTTTTTTATCTGTACCTTAAGTGTTTTTTTTTATTTTTTAAAAAAAGGAAACATCTCCTCTTATTAATCACTGTACAGTTGGGCACCATACTTTTTTGCAATAAAAATTAAGGTGAATTTTTAAAGTTGTCTTTTATTTTAAGCATGACATTGTAGAAAATATGGTATAAAAAATAATCACAAGACCTTATAAATATTGTTTTGTTAATACATCCATTTCCGGCTTCCTCCATGTTCCATAAATTTAGATTTGAACCCTGCACACTGCAAGTAATAATATCCTCATTTGAAACAATAGCTACATCTGTATTTTTCGCAATTATTTGGATATTTAAGTCATATTCTATATATGTTGAAGGTGTAATTTGCTAATGAAGCGATTGATATCAATTGCCTTAGCCATAGGATTTCCGGAAGTAAATAAATTGGTAATAATATGGATTATCTTAAACAAGAGTACCAAAATCATACTCAAAATTAACTAATCCTTATTATGTGATTTGAATATTATTTTTGATTCTACTTTATGCTAATTCAAAATCGATTGGTGCTTCAGGATCAAAAGCTAGCGCATTTAAAATGTCTTTTTTCTATTAAAGAAATTTAATTCTTACCTGACAACTCAATTGACTCTCCAATATCTAAGAGCAGCAATTCCTTGCCTTTTTCGGAAAATAATCGTTTTGATTCTTCATGATTGATCTCAATAAAAGGATTTGTATCAAAATGATAACCCAAAATCCTATCACAATCTAAAAAGTCGGAGGCTATTACTGCATCTTCAACATCCATTGTAAAATTACTGCCAATGGGTAGAATTGCCAGGTCCAATTTGGTACGCAGCGGAATCAATTTCATATCATAAGTCAAAGCGGTATCTCCCGCTATATAAATATTTCCATCTTCAGTATCTATGACGAACCCACCCGGATTTCCGCCGTGGGTACCGTCCGCAAAACTGCTGGAGTGGATCGAATTGACGTATCTTACTTTACCAAAATCAAAGTTCCAGCTTCCGCCGTGATTCATAAAATGATACCTGAATCCTCTTTTCTCATAATATGTCGTGATCTCGGGATTTGAAACGATCACGGCATCGGTATTTTTAGCAATGGCCTCAACATCCAAAACGTGATCAAAATGAGCGTGCGTCAACAATATATAATCCGCTTTGAGTTTTGTGATATCGATTTTAGAGGCTAGTGGATTCCCTGTTATAAAGGGATCGACAATTATATGTTTTCCTCCCACTTCAATTCCCAATGAAGCGTGTCCGTAAAATGTTATTTTCATTTTTTATTTGATTCTATTCTTTATCTTACCCCAGTCTATGAGTGTGATGATTACTTTTTTTAAAGTATTTCCGTAATCCGTCAATTCATATTGTACAGCAATAGGTCGCGAACCTAAAATTCTCCTGGTAATAAGCTGGTTAATTTCCAGTTCTTTCAGCTCCTTGCTCAACATCTTGGCAGATATCCCACTGACATCTCTTTCTATACTCGAGAAATTTCTTTGACCATTACATAATATAGAATAGAGAATACTAAGCCTCCACTTGCCGTTCAATAACGTTACGCAGTTTTGCAATGACGTCATATCAATTTCAAACTTCTCTATTCCAACAGATTTACCGGTCATAACAGTTCATTAAGAATGATTATTAGTTCTTAACTATTATAAGATTCCCAGTCGATATTTTTTTCTGCCCATTGTTTTGCAGAGGTTGTCTCAATCCCATTTTTGAAATTAAATGTCTTATCAAAATCCCAGGATACTCCACGACCTGCGCCGAAAATTGAACGGTATTTTTTAACAAAATTAGTGGGGTCATTTTGAAGGTCATTCTGTAATTCATTGACATCAGAAAGTATACGTTCGTACTTTTGTCCCGATAATGATTCTGCGATATCTCCCAACTGTCCATAGGTTAAAGTGTCTCCACCTATGTAAACGATCGTATCTTCAATAAGCGGCTCTGCAAAAAATATTTCGGCTGTTAGCATTCCGATATCTTCGGGTGTGGTTACAGTAACAGCGGTATCCCAGCCACCGATCGCATTGACCACTTTTTTCTCTAGGTCCAATACACCGAAGAACGGTTCAAACAGATAACTTGTAAACATACCGGTCGAAATAATCACCCATTTTGTCTTGTTCTGCGAACGAAGAAGTTCACGTACATCAAGCTGTTCATCAAAAAGATCCTGTGCACTGCCTTTTCCGATGATTTCAAAGTCAACTCCAAACTGCCATGGAAAATACCTTTCAACACCTGCCTCTAAAACTGCATTGGCCAATTTTAGCTGAAAACCACCTGCGCCACTTCCATAGCCTGTACATGAAATAATGGCATCGAAGTTTTTGAATATTGAAACTAATTCAGACGAAGGAGCTGACAGATCTCCTGAAAGCAATTGAACATCGAGTGCCTTGATTTCGTCAATATTCTTTTTCTTATCAGGATCTTCAGAATGGATCGTTGCTTCTCTCAGCAGTACGGTAACTGTAACGTTATGGTAGCTTTTAGCCTTTTTTGCTATATTTCTGATGACCGGCATTCCTAATTCGCCTGCCCCCAAAATTAAAATTGATGTATTTTTCATTTTAAAAAATTTAAAGATCGCAATTGAAATCCGTTCGTTCTGGTTTCAATTACTTTGTTTCCTTCTACAAATTTAAATCGTTAAAATCTGGAAAACAATAAGGTACACTGAGGTAAGCAAGTTACCTCGAGGTTAGTATTTTGATTGATAGCAACATTAATTTCAACTATTTTCAAATAATAATAGTCTTTAAAATTCTCCCTATTCCATATTTTCTCATCAGAATCACATATCTTTAAGAAATATTTTTATTTAAACTAAGAAAAAATGAAAGAATTGATGTCAGATGAAGAAATCGTAGGAGCTTGGGACGACATTTGTAAAGTTCTGAATAAAGATCAGGACGAACTTAAACGAGATGTATTGAACCACGTTGGCAACAAATGGTCACTTTTTGTCATACACGCTCTGGGAATAGATGGCAAAATGCGTTTTTCAAATCTACAGAATCATATTAACGGCATCAGTCAAAAAATGTTGACAAAATGCCTCCGCGAATTAGAAAGGGACGGATTGGTTTCAAGAAGTATCTATCCCGAAGTACCCCCGAGAGTCGAATATGAACTCACCGCCTTAGGCAGAGGTTTATTAGTCCAGGTAACGCCCCTTTGGTTGTGGATTGCCGATAATATCAATGAGTTTAATAATGCAAGATCCAATTTTTTAAATGATAGTATCATTTAATGTCTTGTGTTTAAAAAAAAGCTTGCTTTAATATTTCCACATTGTAAACTTATTTTTTTTAAAGTAGATTTTGTCATAATCAGTTCACAAGCTTGTTATTTACCCCCTAATAAACACTTAAGTTACAAGATACCTTAAGGCTTTCGCAATCTCGGCGGAACTAAGTTACAGGTTTTAAAAATTTCATTCAGACACCTATTGTCAACTATGAATAAAATATTGAAAAAATCAATTCTTCAGCCAATAAATGAAGCACTTAAAAATTGCTTAGAAACCCAATTGAGTTTCTAAGCAATTTTTATTACTGAAGAATAAATCTCTCCCTTCAGAAAGCTATCCATTCAGGAAGTGATTCAAATAGCTTATTATGAAATAATGACCTGAGGATGTAATAAGAATAAATCGTTTTGAAACGTTTGAATTCTTCCGATTAAAATGTTATTCTGAAATTTATAAAAGCGATATAATTATCCATTTGTAAGACGTCGATTTAAAATTTCTTGACTTTTATTAAAAAGAGAAAATATCGTCAATATTGCAAAAATAAAAGGAAAAATTGAAAGATGCCATATAGCGGCTATAACCAAACTATGAACAGTATAAAACCAATTTATTAAAATTAAAAAAATAAAAATCAGAAGCTTTCAACAACAGATCCGTCAGTCAGTGAAATTGCCTATGAATTAGATTTTGAACATGCACAATCCCTAAGTCGGATCATCAAAGCTAAAACCAAATTTTCGCCATCAGAATTTTGACGACTATTTAATTAAGTAGTGCCTTACTTTCTGTACTATAGATGAACTTTTTTTTCGAAGATAATTCTCTCCTTACAAAAGAACAGATGTATTCGAAAAGAAACAAAATGCATAACGACGCCTAAAATCAGATAGGTCTGAATAAGCTTTCAAGCTAATCCTTATTGAGACAAATCTCTATCAACAAGCATCGGAAAACTCCGAAAAACAAAGGGGCATCCTTAAATCAAAGGAGACCCCAATGCAACTATAACAGTAAAACTAGTTCTTTTAATTAGCGAGTAGCGAACTAAATATAAATAAATCTAATTAATAAAAATAAATGCCAACTGCTCCTATCAATGGTTTTACTCCGCAATTATTTTCCACAATGATTCCACGGGCACAGTATTTTTAACGATCATCTGTACACTTGGATTCATATCGCTATGCAACAACATATTTGTATTAGATACCGTCCCTACAACATTACCGTAAATATCCAAAACCGGACCTCCACTTGACCCCGTTGCATAATCTGCGGAAATTGCCATCATTTCCCGGTATATTCTATTGTTTGGTTCTCCGGTCTGCTCCATATATTTATTATTTATAAAGCCCTGTGAAAAATAGTAATGCATGCCCTTAGGGTGCCCGAGCACGTAAACCTGATCTCCTACCTCCGCACGTTGTGCTAAAGGTAAAGCAGCTAGCTCGTCCCCTTTAGTGTCTAGCTGCAAAATAGCAAGATCGTCTATTTTCGAAGAAGCTAGTATTGATATTACATTATAAGTTTTTCCATCAGACAGGCGCACAAAGAAACCCTTGGGTTTGTTGCCATCTTTCATAAAAGCATAGGTAGCCATCACGTGATAATTTGTGACAATGATGCCTTTAGAATCAATAACATAACCGGAAGATTCGCTAAGATGGACCTTATCACATTTTGGACATAGATATGCGCATCCCGTAATTACAGTGGCTTGTTTCGCTAATTTATAAAGGTCATTAGCCTTTAACACTCTCTTGGATGGTTTTATTCCATTAATTTTAACGATACTTCCTCGTTGTTTCAATTGGTTTTGTGCCAAATTGATATTTAGGGTTCCGTCAGAGGCAAGTAACGAATCTACTGAATGTTCATATGCCGTTAAGATCTTTACGTCATTTGTAAAAACTTGGGCTTTTCCTTTTCCGACCGTAATACCGGAAGACACAATAATCGCAACCAAAAATTTTCCAATTTTTATTTTAAGCATATCATATATTCTATTGATTCTCCGCGCAGCAACTACGCGGAGGTGTATTTATTTGATGTTATCCGCATATCCTTGATAATGTGACGATTCCTTTTTCAGGCGGTCGGACTGATCCTGAAAATATCCTTTGATGGCAGCATGTTGTTCAGGTGTGGCTTTCTTAAGCTTCTCCGAAAGAATACCATCTAAGATTCCTTTGAAAACATCGTCTGAGCGCAATCTCGCTATGTATCGCTTATAGTAACGGATCATTCCATCCAAGTCGTTATTCGCGACATACAGTGCTATCCTGCACATGTGATGTTCAGGCACATTCGGATCTAGCTTTAATAAAGAAATAGTATAGGCTATTTCCTCCACTTCTTTGGCCGTGTAAAATACATTGTAACGGGCACCATTTTCATTGGCTATACTATACATATCTTTCCGGACTTTATCAAAGATGATCCTATTGATAACTTCTGAGCCCATTGCCTGGTCTATTCGTGCCTTCTCTAACATCAACTTTCTGAAAAATGGACTTCCAAATTTGGCTGTTCCCAGAGCAAGCTCAAGATAATTTTTACTAAAGCGCTCAAAGTCCTGGGAATTTTCGAATAATTCATCCAGTACTGGACCAGGATCTTTGGAATTTTGGTACAACGCCAACGCATAGGGCATTCCGGTACTCATCCCCTTTTTTTCCTCGTAAGCAGCCTTTAGACCTGGAAGGGAATTCTTAGGATCAAGGGCAGTAGTCACCTTCTCAATAAATTCATCGGCTGTAGATTTACCGACTACCCTATTAATCTCTTGTCCTTTGGAGTTGAGCAGAAGAAAAGTCGGATATGCTTTTACATTATACTTCTTAGCGATCTCCTTTCCCTCCCCTTTCTCCATATCAAATTTTATGGATATAAATTTAGGATTGAAATAATCTCCAGCAACCTTTTTAGGAAACTCCATCGATGACATTTCGATACAAGGAATACACCAAGACGTATAACAATCGACTAAAATTAGCTTAGGTTCAGCGGGATTTCCTGCCTTTGAAATGGCCTCATTTAATGTAATATGCTCAAAATTAATCCCCTGTGCCAATACTGTCACTCTCCATAATAAACAGAAAGTGAATAAAACGGCGATACAAATTTTATTCATTATAAATTTTTAAGATATTTTAAAGTTTTGACTCAATAAGTGTTTTTAATTTAGGATCTGAAGGTCTCGGAGCATTGAAGTTAACTGTTTTACCATTTTTATCAAACACAATATATCTAGGGACTTCAGCAACTTCGTAGTCTTGAATGAAACGGGGCTCACTGTTTGAAAACAACTG
Organism: Sphingobacterium sp.; assembly: GCA_029239355.1. Lineage (GTDB taxonomy): Bacteria > Bacteroidota > Bacteroidia > Sphingobacteriales > Sphingobacteriaceae > Sphingobacterium. The sequence goes on along the minus strand of JAQZAZ010000045.1, from coordinate 24,886 downwards.
TATACCAGATAATTGCTTTTGTTTGACCATATTCTGCCATTTTGCCTTATCAGTATCGATAGATAAACTAATAAAAACAACATCTTTACCTTCGAATTGCTTCTCTAAATTTTCTAATGCCGGAATTTCAGCAAGACAAGGGGCACACCAAGTTGCCCAGAGATCCAGCAAAACAACCTTTCCTAGGTTTTCAGAAAGACTACGCACCTTTCCATTGATGTCAGGGTATGAAAAATCAATCCAAGATCCACCAGGAACCTGTAAATAGGCACGACGTAACAACAATGCTAATTCCTTCTTCTGCTTATCATCCATCATATATTTACTGTTTCCCTCCAAAAATTTAACGAGACTCTGCGTCGCTCCACGCTGAGCGTGCGCTAAAACAAATTTGGCGCGCAGCTGGTTATCAGTAATTTCGGATACTAGCATCTCAGCGGCAATCCCCTGTTCAGTATTATAAAGAATATGCTTAACAAAGCTAAAATTCGCCATATAATTATATGCCAAAGGCAAAGACCATAGATTTGCGTCTGCAAATTTTTCTCCTTTGATCAGTTCTGCTATCTGAGCCGGATATTCGTTTTTTGTTTTAAATGTAAGGCCTGAAACCAATGGCATTAGAAGATCAAACTTATAACTGTAAGGAAGTAAGTACCTAACCTGTTGATCGAAACTATTGTTGCCCGTGTGAATATTTTTCACAAAATTTTGCACGGGCTTTTCTAGTGAATCCAGTAGGGTAATGTAGCGATCAGTAGATAGTGTATAACCTTTTTTTGTATAACCATAATTTCTTAAGGGTGCAATGAGTTTATACCAATCCGCAAAAACTTTATTTTCTTTGCTCACATTGCCCGAGTAATTTACTTTGCCATCTCCAGCTTCAACAGACAATTCTTCGCCTTGGCGTACATAAACAGGATACTGCTCATCAAAAACACCGACGTAACGGATCACATTTAGGTCAGCTGGTTTCAACTCTGTCTGAAAAGTGTGATCTGATTTTGATTTTAACATCTCTTCCACTATCATCAGACCACCGTCATCCGGTCTGGAAAAAAAAACCCGGTCGACATCTGCACCATTCGGTAACATTTTTTGGAATTTCCCCTTAATTGTTGCGGTCTGTGCAGACAACGATGTTGACATTGCAACAGTTAGCATTAACATCAGTATATTTCTCATTTTATCTATTTGTTTGTTAATTTCAAAAATTGTTTAGCTTTCGCTTTATTAAAAATTATTTCCCTATTGAGTTTTTAATTCAATTTGCGCTAAGATCTGGCGCATGATCATATACTTATCCATAATGCGCTGGTTATCTCCATATTTCTGTTTAAACTGTGCCTCCGTATTTACTACAACTGCCTCGAGGTACATACATACGTCCATCCAAGTTGACATCGGCGTATAATAGGCATTACGTGGATCGGTAGCTAAATACCCTATGGCTTGTGTCGTAATTGGAACGCCGGCGGGAAGACCTTTCACATAGGTGTTCAATGAATATATATAAAGGCTATAGGCATCCCGGTCGGGCACATATTTTCTTGATACTGCATAAAATTTATCCAGCAAATTGTCGAATCTGCTATCCAATATTGTATTGGTCAATATCGCCCTTAAAATTGCTCCTTTATAATTTGCCCGCGTCACCGCGTCCATATTACGAATTTTAGATACCTGCGCGATAACTACAGTATTGAATCCTTTAAAGGCATAGGACCCAAAAGCGTTGCTCGTCATATTTTCAACCAAAAGAATGCTTGGTATATGAACTCCCTTGGGTAACATGGGAATAATCTCTTCTCTCAAAAAGGTAAGTGCGTCACCCACGTCCGCTTTATTGCAATATGAAAATGACTGCACCAGAGGCGGGGCCCCACTCTGGATGCCTCCCAAAGAATAACTCATGGACAATTTTTCGTAATAAGTGTACTCCTTGCCGAAAACATCTGTTCGCTGTTGGGAACCAAGGGTATCATTTGCAAAAACCGGTATTCCTGTTTCTTTGTAGAAAAGGTATCTTGCATGGGTTGAAGCATCATCGGTATCATCCTCCACCACCAACCAATTTTTATCATAGTCATGAAAAACGGTAGCCTCCTCTTTGCTACATGACACTGTCAAGGCTAGGACAATTAAAAGGGTCATAAAAAATTTATTTTTCATAAAGACGGAATTATAAGGGTTGGACTGTGCGAGCAGAACGAACAGGATTTGTCAAGTCGCCACGGTTAAACTCAATTGCATAATTAGGGATTGGCACCTGCCAACATGCAGGGTCTTTTTCAACAGATTGGAGTACAAAATATCCTACGCGCGTATGCGTATCGGATTGTGCATCGTAGTTGTATGTCGGGTGTTTTATGGTAAATGATTCTGCGAGCGGATACCTGGTGTTAACAGCATATCGTCTCAGATCAAACCAACGATGGCCCTCAAAACACAGTTCACGACGTCGTTCTTTGCGTATATATTCAACCAGCGCCGCATTGGACTGTGGTAAGGTGCCGGCAGCAGCAATTTTTAACCGCTTTTGACGAAGGCTTTGCAGCTCATTTCGTGCCTGTGCATCTAAGCCGAGCATTGCCATAGCTTCGGCCCGGTTTAAGAGAACTTCAGCTGCACGGAAAGAAAAAAGACAGGAGACCTGTTCTGGATCATTATTTGTTCTCCAAGTACGATATTTGGCCGGCAACCAAGCTTTATTTTTTGCAGAACGCATAAAAAAAGCCGTTGGTCTCAAATCATCGGACTCGAAGCTTTCCATCAGGTTATCTGAACTTTTGAATGCCGATGCACGACGGTCATTGCCACCATATGCAGCGACTGAATCATTCATAAATACCGTAGGAATCACATTTGGGCCCATGGTAAATACTGTCTCACTGGAACTACGTGCACTGAAATTGGTATTTTGCACGTATTGATTCAGATCAGAGACAATATATCCCATCAACTCGAAGCCATCCAGTACAGCCAATGCTTTTGCGTACTCTTCCGTATAAAGATACACCCGGCTCTGTAATATTTTTACGGCCGCAATTCCAACCTGCAATTTGGAAACAGGGTTATAGTTGCCAAAGTAGTTTGCTGCCTGATCGAGATCTGCTACAATCTGTCTATAAATAGTTTCATTCTTATCGCGTTTGAAATAACGGTCTTCAACCTTTTCACTGATCTTCAACGGAATACCATCGTCTGATGCTGCAGTCGACTTGTGATAAGGCGAGCCATAAGTATTTTGTAACAAGAAATAATAATATGCTCTCAAAAAATAAGCTTCTCCGCGAAGATGCTTTAGATCGTTATCTTCAGGAGTTTTTTCAGCTATATTTGCGGCCTGAAATAGGATGGCATTCAGAGCGCCAATTCGTTTGTACAATTTTCGCCAAAAGACATCTGTCCATTCCATATTAAGAATATTACGTGCCGGCTCCTGACTCCAGTTGTGAAAACCAGATAACATATAAAATGGAGTTGATTGGTCTGTCGCTACATTATTAACCAGAAAAGGCTCACTATCATCATCCATAACGTGTAACCACGGAGCCGTGATGCCGGTTTCCGAAGTCAATGTGCCCATGGTTGCCTGATTATAGATAGAAAATGTAACGTTATTTATATAGGCTTCGCCGATCATGAGACTTTTGAGATCTGCTGTCGTCTCAACATACTTTTGATCTGTTGCATATTCTTCCAAAAATTTACCACAGGACGTTGTGAGGTAAACCAGTGGTAATAATAAATAAATATATTTCATATTAAGCTCGGGTTAAAATGATACATACAGGCTTCCTGAAAATGTAGGCCTTACTGAAAGATTAATATTGGGTGTAGATCCGGATTGTGTGGGATCTTGTCCTTTGAGTTTTTTATTGCTCAACATAAATAGATTGGTGCCGGTAATACTGACATAAGCAGAATTGAGACCAAGTTTTCGAGTCACATTTTCCGAGAAATTGTATCGAAATGACGCCGATTGTAGTTTAAGGTGATCTGCGCTGACCAGCCGTACATCCGAATTATCGTACATTTCATACAAATTTCCTCCCAGACGATATGCTGTAGCTGGAGACATTTCCCACCAGGAAATATTTAAGCTGTTTGAAGCCTGCAGACCAGGTATATCGGTATAGGCTTCGTCCCCGGATTTGCGCCATCTTCTGACAAATTCTTTGCGCATATTCTGTTGCGGATAGACATTTGTCGATGCATATCCCGAAGCAATTTTCATTAAACGGATTTTATTACCTAATGAATAGGACAGATTGAAAGAAAATCCAAAGTTTCGCCAGCCAAAATAATTCGATAGTCCCCCTTGGATAAATGGTTCACGACGTCCTGACTCACTCATCACTTCAAGGTAAACATCTTCTTTTTCCATTTGGGAATATTTCTCCTGATAAGCAGTCGCCTGTTCAGCCTCTGTTCCGTAAAAAATAGGAGATCCATCCACTGCATTCAGACCTTTGAACTTATACGAATAGAACGTATTGATAGGTTTGTCTGCCAATTGTACGGTTCCATTCAAAAAATTATTATAGGTCAGATTGTCTATCAGCACATTATTTCTATTATTGATCGCCCGGTTTAAAACTTTGTTCAGTACCTGGCCCAACTGTGGATCAAAACGCCAAACGAAACCGCGTCGGGATTTGTTCAAACCGGCATTGTCGATAGCAGTAATGCTCAATGCCACCTCCACACCTTTATTTTCGAGTGTCCCACTATTGATAATATAAGACTGTACCCCATTGATCTCAGACACAGTTTTATTCAGGAAAGCATCTTTTGTTTTCTTGTAAAAATAAGATACTGTTCCTTTGACTTTGTTTCCAAAAAGAGCGAAATCAAGACCAACATTTGAAGAAGAGGTACGCTCCCATTTCAAATCTGGATTTGGATAATTCACAATATTGGAAAAGGTCGAATTATAAAACGGATCGGTATTTAAGGATTGCCGGATGATCATGTAAGCAGATTGTCCAGGAAGCATATTTCCCTGCCATCCCCAAGAAGCCTTCATGGCAAGATCATTTACCCAATTTACTTTCTCGAAGAGATCTTCTTTCATATTCCATCTACCGGAGAGTGCCCAGATCGGCATAAATTTATTGTTGGAGCGTCTACCGAACAAGTTTGACTGTTCACCCCGGACATGTACATTGAATATATAACGGTCGCTCCAAGAGTAGCCGGCTGTTCCGTACCAGGCAACCTCGTTTGTCAATTGCCTACCATAATATCCCAATGCTGCTTTACTTGTCATCCACTGTTGGTAATATGCTGTATAATCAGTAGGTACAATATCAAAATATCCCCCCATCTCCCGAAAATATCCTCTCCGGGTGATATTAAATTCATTGTATTCATTTGACTTAACCTCTATTCCTGAAGTAGCCGATATAGAATGTTTTTTGTCCTCTCCAAGAGATGTGAGATAATTGGCCTGTAGGCGTGCGGTATAATTGTTATTGCGCGATTCACTTCGCTGCAGTTCACCACCCACCGGGCTAAGATCACTACGTAAGGATTTATCACCGCGCAGCTTATGGATATAGTAAGTGTCTTTGGTATAATACAATTCTCTGTTATTACTACTTATGCCATATGCAAAAGTACCTTCTACATCTAACCCGCGAAATATTTTATACTTAAGTAAAGCTTTGATGTTCGCAGAAATCAGATCGGTCCCATCACCACTATTTTCCTGTTCTTTCAATATATTGTAATCATAGAACAGGGAGCCATCAGTCCTCGGATAAAAAAATAGACTCCCATCGGGACTATAGGCCGGTACTGTTCTGCTTGTATTATATGCATAGTTCATAACACCCAAATCCGATGGGGAATATTGCTTTTTTGAATAATTGCCATTAAAGGAAATCTGAGCCATGAACTTTTTGTAATCTGCCGTGAGGTTCATCATTGCGGAGTATCGTTTTCCTCCCTCGCCTTTAATCACGCCGCGTTCATCTTGATAGCCGATCGATGAATAATACTTAACATCCTGAGCACCTCCGGAAAGACTAAGCGTATGATTCTGTGAATAAGAGTCCTTGGTGAGCAATCCAAGCCAGTCTGTATTTACGTTGGCATAATAGTCTCTCTGTTTTTTGAACTCAGGATAATCAATCAGCCCTTTGTAATAATCCTGTAGTGCCTTTTCATACCCCGCCCATTGGGTTACATTATTATACTGCATGCCGCGCTCGATCATCTCGCGGGACACATCCATACGCTCCTGTGAATTCATCATATAGATATTTCTATCCGAATAACGAGGTCGTCTGGTGTAGGTCGCAGTAGTGGAATAACTGATTGTCGGCTTTCCCGGCTTTCCCTTCTTTGTAGTAATAACAATAACACCATTTCCTGCCTTCGCGCCATATAAAGCTGTAGCCGATGCATCTTTAAGCACATCAATCTGTTCGATATCCTCTGGATTCAATCCTGCAATGGCATTACCTAGCAAATTAACAAAATCAAGATCATTGATCTGCTGAGGGTCCACATTTACGGGATCTGTCAAAACGATTCCGTCCAAGACCCATAGGGGCTCCCGGTTACCTAAAATTGTTGATGTACCGCGGATCCGCAATTTTGGTGCAGCTCCCACTTGCCCCGAGTTTTGCATAAAAATCATTCCCGGAACGCGGCCTTCAAGTAACTTGTCAATCGTGTTGATCCCAGGAGTAATGATGTCATCCATCTTTATGGTTGTCACAGCACTGGTCAGATGCCTTTTATCAATTTTCTGATAGCCTGTATTTACAACAACATTCACCTCATCCAGCGTGGAAGCTGTCATTTTTAAAGCCACTGTTCTGGCGCGTTGTGCGTTTACCTCCAACTTGCCATAGCCCAAATGATGTATTTCAAGAATAGCGTCTGCGTACTGGGCTGGAATGACAAAGTTGCCCAATCCATCGGTTCTTGTAGAGAAAGCCTCACCTTTAACCTTTATAGTAGCTCCTACTAATGGATTACCTGATTCATTGGTCACATGTCCGCTAATAGGGGTTTGTAATAACACCGACGTTGTTCGATTAGAAGCTGATGGACTTTGATCAAAAATAATGATCATATTATCTTTAATCTCATAAGTCAAAGGCTGCTGAGCAAATAGTTTTTTAAGCGTATTTGTTAAAGTTTCGTTGACTACTCGTAATGTGACTGGCTTGGTTTTTTTTAGAATTTGATCATTATAGGAGAAGTCGTATTTCGTTTGTTTAGTTATCGTTTCTGTTGCTTCTACAAATGATGCATTTTTTAAATTTAATGAAACAGTCTGCGCACATAAAACACTTAGTGCACTCACCAATATGACGAATATAAGGAGTAACCTTGTGAGGAATTTAGAGAAAGTATATGGAATGGCTAGTTGATCGTACCTATTTGGCAATACACAGCTCCCCTTACCCTTGTGTAAAAGGAAATAATTCATAATTTTGTAATGATTAGATAGTTTGATAGTTGTTTGAATATCGTCAGATATCGGATCTTGTGTTGATGGTGTCCCCACACCATCAGCACTTTTTTAAGAACCGATTTTATAGTTCAGTTCTTTATTTCATAAGGCTAACACTCCTTCCTTTTACATTAAAATTTAAACCTGTAATTTTCTCCAGTGCGTGTATAACGGTTGACAAATTGCTATTACGATTAATCGACGCATGTATTTTGATGCTCGATGGAATGCCTTTATAATCAACATCTAGATCATACCATCGTTCAATCTGCCGCAACGCATCGGGTAATGGTGTTGACCTGAACCTGAATGTACCATCTTTCCACGACGTGTAGAGGTCTGTATCCACGTTCTCTACCTGTATATCAGTACCATTATTGCTAGCTTGCTGTAGCGGAGTTAATAATTGTAAAAGACGGTCAGTTTTATCATTGATTTGAACACGACCAGTAACTAAAGTGGTTATTGTACTATTTTCGTTATCGTAAGCATTGATATTAAATGAAGTACCCAAAACTTTCACTTTCTGTATGGCCGTATTAACGATAAATGGTTGTCTGCTGTTATGGGCAACTTCAAAATATGCTTCACCCTTTAATTCAACAATTCGCTCTTTTCCACTGAAGGATGTGGGATAACGTAAAGAAGATTCGGCATTTAACCATATTCGTGTCCCATCACTAAGGGTCAGCTTATAATTCCCTCCCCTGGGCGTCACTAGAGTCATGAATTCTTTGGAAGCTATATTCGTAAGAATATTTCCATCTTCATAGCGGATACTGCCCTGATCTGAAATGATCTCATGTTTATCACCATTTAAATTGTAGACTTTACCGTTTGGAACAATGAGTTTTGCGCGATCTTTCCCCGGTTGAATATCCTGACGTTCTATCATACTTGTTTTGTCTATCTTAAACCGGCTGATCATGTAAAAAGAAAAAGAACCCAATATCAATAAACTGGCGGCAACACTGAATTTAAATTTAAAGGAACGGGCAATTGGTATTGGATTCGAATCATCTTTAATACGTTTCTCTATGCTTTTCCAAGAATCATTTTTTAGTTCATCGAATCTATCATAGATCACCAAATTATCCGGTATTGTTCCAGCTTCAAAATATTCTTTTAAAAATATATCAAGTTCCACATCATTTTCATCAATCTGACTGTAATGACACAAGATCTTTAGTTCCTCATCAGTTATCGTATTATTAAGGTATTTCAGAAATAAGTTTCTCATTTTTTGTTGATCATGTTATTTTCAAGCCTCTGTTCTCCCGCTCTTTAATAATAGATACACACGAATAAGAAAAAATAGCACCCTTAAATAAAAGAATTTTAAAAAAATTTGAGAAGATATGGAATTTTGACCTAGAAAATTCAAAAATAAGGTTTAACTGAAAGGGAAAACGACTAAATTATTTGGTATATATATAGAAAATGCGAAAACATCGAAATCAAAAACTATCAAGAAATGGAATTAGTAATATTAGCAATATACGATCAGACGTTAGAATATCTTTCAGTTGTTTATTAGCCTGTTGTATATGGTGGTTTATAGCCGAATCGCTAATATTTAATAGCTTACCAATTTCACGGTAGCTTAAACCTTCCAGTTTATGCATACAGTAAACTTCACGCTGTCTGGGGGTTAACTTATCCAACGCCATGTTTAAAACTGTCTTTGCGTTAGACGCATCATCGATATCCTCAAAAGGTGAATAGCTGTCGTTCTTAGCAAACTCTTTTCTCATCAACTGATCATAAATGCTTTTCCTAAAAACATTTTTGACTAAATTAGAGGCCATCGTATATAATAACCCACCAAAATTACCTTTTGGTTCTATGGTATCACGGATTTCCCAAATTTTTACAAAAATATCCTGGAGCACATCCTGAGCTAACTCCTCCGATTTAAGTAGGTAAACAAGCTTTAGTGTTAGACGACGGTGATATAAATCATAAAGCTCTTTAAATGCTTCCCTATCTCCATTCCGCAAATTTTCTAATAGCAGCTCTTCACTAGTGATAGATATTGTTTTCAAGTCTATAGATAGATTAGTAATAGTAAAGTGACATAAATTTAAACTTTTTTTTAAAAAACTTCAAAATTCGACGGAAAAAATATAAAAAACAACGTTCATAAGAAACGCTGGCAAACCGAGTGATAATTTTAAAAAAGAGTATTTTTGGCGACATCGTTTTCGCAAACTAACCGATAAATACTTAAAGCTATCCTAAAAGCCATTTTTGCTTTAAACCCCACAAATAGCTCCTTTTTAGCACAGTGTAACAAGTTGTATATAGAAGTTCCTTACTAACTAAAATTAGCCTTTAAATGATTTTTGTTTTTAAGCCCACATTTGGCGCAAATCTCTCCAAATCGGGATTCAATAAGATCAAAATGAAGAAAGAATCACGCATCATAACGCTCATGGTAGTTGGTTTCATTACTAATGGAGATACTAGACACCAAAGCGATATCAACAGCCTTACCCAAGATGGCACATGATTTTCAGAGTAAAGTCGTCCATCTCAGTGCTGGGATTAATTCGTACACCTTGAGGGCGATGCTTCTCATCAATAAGCGGTTGGATTGCCGACCGCCACAGTACAAAAAAGTTTTCAATGCAGTATTGTAGGATTTTTACTTTCTTCAACTGCTTGTGGACCAAATATCACCTTAACATCCTTCGTCATAGCACGTATATGCCAAGGGATAGCTTTAGCCCTTATGGCGTCGGTAGGCCGTTTCATAGTGTTAAAGCTTACAGAAAAGAAAGATCTGGTTGATGCGATCGGTATTTTCTATCAGCGGTATCGGTCTCGCTGGAATTATATTAGGAACTGAAATGACCAGCGCAGCCATCATACAAAACCACTTGCGACTATCATATTAAGCTTTTAGCTTAGGGTATTTGTGGCCCTTTTTAGATGTATAACTTTGAGTTTTTTATGTTGATACCGTATTTGATTTTTATCATTGAACGGTTTAGGGATCTGCACCCCCGTATAGCCGATCTATATATTTCAAGATAACCCGACGAAACTAAATCTAAATTTAACTTGGCAATTAAGTTATGACAAATTTATCTTTTAATAAAAAGCTACCCAAAACTCTACATGAGCAGAGTTTTGGGGCCGGTGACGAAGTTCAAAAGGCCTTCTTCATCACTGGGCACGTAATTAGAAAAATTATTTAATATTTCCGAATACATGCTCCAATTCTCTACGGAGATTATCGCCTCGAAGTCCGGAAGCTATTATTTTACCCGATGGGTCGATCAAGAAATTAGCGGGAATTGCCTTGATTAAATATAATTGACTTGCGGAATTCTCCCAGCCTTTCAGATCTGAAACCTGAGTCCAGGGAAGGTGGTCCTGTTCTACCGCTTTAAGCCATGCTTCCCGTTTGTCATCAAGAGAAACAGATAACACTTCAAGCCCCTTTGGATGGAAATCATTATAGGCCTTTAGGACATGTGGATTTTCGGCCCGACATGGTACGCACCAACTCGCCCAAAAATCAACAAATACATACTTACCCCTATAGCCCGAAAGCTTCATCAACTTCCCATCTTTATCAGGTTGCTCAAAATCAATGGCCATTGTTCCAGGGGCTATTTTCAACCGTCGACGTTGCTCGTTAATATCGGTATAGATAGTCTTTGCTAAGTAAGATGAGCGCAGGCGCGGTTCCATTTTATCCAGCCCTGCTTCAAACCTATCTAAACCAGCTTCATCTGGAGGAATAACCATCTGCATGTATCGCAGCGTTACAAAACTGTTCGGATTTGCCGCTATCCAATCTTGGATATCTTTTGTATAGACTTCTAAGGCCTCTGTATTTGCCTTTGTTAATATTCTCATCTGCGCTGTATCACCTTGTCTTTGTGCTTCCATGTAACCTCGTCTAATTTTGTCTCTACCCGAACGTTTCATAGCGCCATCAAATAGATACTCATTTTCTTCGTGGACCTTGGAGCCCGTCACTATCAAGTTTTTTACGTGTTCACGCGAAGAGGTGTCCCAAGTTGCACGCAGGTTAATATTGGAATTCTCTAAAAATAATCCCATCGAAGCTGGATATTTGCTACCAGGTATGTTTGTATATATACTTACCATACACGGTTCGTCTACTTGCCCTCTGAATGTAAACTTGCCGTCTTTCATGAGTACTGAATCGGTATGCAACTCCTGGTTTCTGACAATGGACGAAAGATAAACATATTGCTTTCCAGCTGGCATGCTGTCAATTTTACCATGAATTACATAGTTATCATCCCTACCTTTCTGGGCGAATACCAGAACAGGCAAGAATAGCAAAGTTTGAATTATCAATGTTTTTATTTTCATGTAGTTATATTATTTTGCTGTTTTATCGATTATTTTAATTTAAATTTTATCCGGTGCCTCTTTACTCTAGAAATGAGGTAGCAGTGCTCCATTATTAATTTTACTCTTATGTCCAGTTCATCACTACGCGATTTTGTAAACGAATAGTAGAAGGCATCCTGGGGCGCAAATATTTAAAAGAGCAGTTTGGGAAAAAAGCAGCAAACAAGAATCCCCTGAGAGACTCTTGTTGTATTTTTATCCTTTTCGCGCAAATTCAATCATTGCAGATAGCTCCCTTACGGCTGTTTCCTCATCACCTGAAAATCCCGATGTTTCAAATCGGATACGTCCCTGCGGATCGATGATTACTTTTGTGGGAATGCCGTCCACCTTGTAAGCTTGTGCCACTTCGCTCTCGTGGGTGGAAGGTTCACGCAGATCCATCAGCACCTCAAAACTGTACTTATTATCAGTCACAAATTTTTTGGCATTTGCTGTTGCATCACCTGTCCCCCTTTCCCAAGTGTGCAGAAATAGAAAACGGACGTCCTTGTCGTTTTTGTATTTATCTACTGCTTTTTGCATAGCTGGAAAGGACGCTTTGCATGGTCCACACCAGGTTGCCCAAAAGTCGAGCACCACTACTTTTCCGCGCAAATCAGCTAGTCTCACGGTATTACCATCCACATCCTTTAGTTTAAAGTCTGGTGCCTCTTTAGACACTAATTTTTTCATCATTTCGGCTTGGTCATTTGCGATCCTATTTTGGTCCAAGGCTTCTTTATAGGCCTGGTATCCCTCTAACGATCCTTTGCTGTCGGAATACCCTTTTTGAAGCAGATCGACTGTCACCACACCTTTGTTCCCTTTAACATAATCTTCTTCGAGATAAGGAAGTGCTTCCGCATATTTTTTATTATCCAGCAGGGCATTTAAATATGCTCCTTCTATGATCTCTAAATTCGTTTGCTCTATTGGTGCTTTTCGCATCAATTCCTGACGAACTGCTGCTATCAACTGCAGGCCTTCAGGTGCTCTATCCGCTCTGCCTAAAGCATCGGCATAACTGCTTAGGGTGATATAATACCCTTGTTCACTCCTTCGACGTCGTTCCTTTCGGATTTCTTCCGTATCACCCACCTCCGGTTTGGCCAAATCCGAGCGATGGTAGGCAAGACCATCCTCTAAAAATGGTAAGGCAGCCTTTGGATTCTTTCTACTTAGGATACGCGCACAGCTGGACAATATTGAAGCTTTGTTCAGGCGATTTCCGTTCCGGTCCGAAGACATATCTGCATATAAGTCCGCATACTGGATCATTTTTGCTACATTCCCCTCTGCTGCATAGGCATTGGCCATGTTATACATCTCAAAGCCCATTGATACTTTTGGATGTTGCTTTATAAGCGCCTGAAAACGAGCGTCACGTTCAGTAATTGATTCCAAAGTACTTATCTCTTTGACCTTGTCCTGGATCGCAAGTTGGCCATTTGGAAAATCTTTAACTACAGACTTCCGAACAGTCTCTACCTTTTCTTCATTTTTCTGTCCATAGTAATACCAGTACGCCAAAACTCTATCCGATTCTTCCTTACTATGCTCCAACTTTTTTAGGGTGGATTGTAAAGACTTCGGATCATTCATTTCCTTCAAAGCGGTCAGGCGCTCTTGTATTGTAGATACTTTTTTCTCCTGTGCCTGAGCTACGGATAGCAGCGCTATCAAGCCCAGTGTTATACTAATTTTCTTCATTGATTTATTTGTTACTGATATGGATAATATGACCAAGATTACCAAAAACCTTTTTTGGCGCAGCGTCGACAAATTTTCCCAGATCGTTTATTTCGAAAAGGTTAAAATTACCCGAAGTGCCATCCCAGGTAGACACAGCAAGCGTTTTGCTTGTTTTACGTTTTATCTCGATGTCTGTAATTACCTGTGAGCTGGGAAAACTATAAAGTAACTCCGCGCTATTAGCTACTATGTTGTATAAGTATATCTTATTATCCACGGCATAATACATATGTTGGAATAAGCCCGAGGCGGTAAATAGCTTTGCTTTGCTAAAATCAGGACACTGGCTATCCGTAACTTTTTGGTACAGATTTGGATCCAAATTATTTATCCCCATAACATACCTTCCGTCATTGTCTTCCATCACACAATAAAACACACTGCTACTTGATGAAACTCTTCCCTTTTCGGCAGCTATCATAGTCTTGCCGACATTTGACATATTGAATATGTTAAGTGTAGTGTTCGATCCGTTCGCAGCCACAGCAAGGGTTCTTGCAAAGGCCGGAGCAACCAGAAACCGTTTATATTTGTTGTCGTAAAAGAAAGTGTTATATAAAGATGAAGAAATGACCGCTGGAAACAGGTTGTAATCTCCACCAAGCCCTGGCGTATACGGTTTTAATATTTCATTGGGATAAAAATCTCCCATACCGACATGGATCTCACCATTATTAATAAAATACTGATCCACACGACCTAATCCACCATCCCAAGCTAACCCACCATAACCATTAGGGGACATAAAGACTTCCTCACTCTTACCTGTCAATTTAAATGTATTGGGATCAAAGCGGAATATCTCAGTTCCTGTAAAGCTGGCTATGGATGCATATTTTACCTGATAACTTACTTGGGTGTAAAATGAGGCTTTAAGGTTCTCTGGGAAGGACAGATTATTTGCCTGTCCTACAGGATCAGGGAATACCGCATCGTCTGCCCGTATAAATGAAAGCTTGCCTTTACCTCCTAAGTTATGGGAAACCAGCCAACCTTCATAAAAAGCACCATTGACAGTTAAAAAGAGGTGCTTGTTAAATTCAAGACCGTTGTCCAAATCGGTCACAGTATATTGAATATTATACTGCTGAGGTGGCAGATCAATAATCGTATCCAAATCTTTCTTGTCGGACAAGATGTAAACAGCATCGTTTGTCATTGCTTTCCAGCGGTAGGCATATCGCCCTGTCTTTCCCGGCGGAATATTTATCGTAACCGGAATATTTAACTTTTCCAACTGGACCACATCGTACTCGCTCTTGTCCATCAGAATGTTGATATCTCCAATTGGTGATCGGCTAAAGTCCTGTTCAAATGAGGAGCAACCTTGCATTAGTAAAGCTATAAGGCCAATTCGTAAGTAGCCTATAGTATCTTTTAAAAATCTATTTACTTTCATTATCTGCTGAATTAAAAAGTTACACGTTCACCAAACTCATCTATCAAAGGTCCGTTTGCGGCTTCGTATTTTATTAGGGCATTGCGTAGAATCACGGGATAGGTAAATGTTCCATAGGCACCTATATTATCATATGAAAAATCAGAAATACCTAATACACTGATCATAAATCGTATACGTGTTGCAGAGAATGATCCAAAGTCATATTCCACATCATCCCAGTATACTGGCCTTTCTGGCTTGTTGGACACCCATATCTTATAGGAATTTATAGCTTTAGTACCGCCGATAGTGAGTCCTTGACCTCCTGGTAAGAAGTCTTCTGAGGCTGCGACTTCAGCCACGATCCGTAAG
Source organism: Sphingobacterium sp. (assembly GCA_029239355.1). GTDB lineage: Bacteria > Bacteroidota > Bacteroidia > Sphingobacteriales > Sphingobacteriaceae > Sphingobacterium. The sequence goes on along the minus strand of JAQZAZ010000045.1, from coordinate 9,521 downwards.
GCTTGGGTTTCCATTTTGGGGGTATTGATCAGTATCAGCGGGTAATTAATTGTTACGGAATCCGCTGGTAGCAATACCTCTGGCATGAGAAAATCTTCACCTAATACAGCTGTTGTACCCAGTCCTGGCTTGACTTTTATGGTTCTCGGGCGATCCTGCGTTCTTCCCTGGATCCGCATTTTGAGAAATAAGGTATCCCTTTCCTTTTTTATAGGGTCAAAAGCGAACGTATAACTTGTAGAATCAACATCGTACTCACCGATAAAAAAAGAAACCCGTTCAGCACCTTCGAATAAAATCGTATTTTGCTTCTTACAAGCTGCCATTGCGAATAGTAGCCCGACAAAAAATATATATTTTCTAGTATTCATAAGTTTATTCATAAGTAGGATTATATTCCAGTTCCACATTAGGAATCGGAAGTTTATAAACTGTCAACGGAACATCAGTATTCATGAAAGGCATACGCGTGATGGCTTTTCTCTTTAAATAGAAAAAATACTGTCCTTCGGCATAAAACTCTTTATGATACTCTTTTTGAATTTCGTTCTGTAGTTGCGTCGCAGTAACCGACCCGTCTTCCGGGAGTTTGTTAACTGCTCGGGCAAAACGTACCTTGTTTAACTCGACTACTCCAGAGAGCGTTGAGTTTGCTGCTTCAGCTAGGATATAATACATCTCTGACATCCGAATCAATGGAATGAGTTGATCCTGTCGTTGTGATGAGGTCAAGCCTTCTCCACTCACCGGCGTATAGGTCTGCCAAAACTTACTAGGAAATAGTACACCCTGATCTTGCTCGAATAAATAGAGTCGACGTACATCTGTCGTCGAATTTTCATATAATGTATTTATATTGGCCAAGGTACGTGTCAAGCCTCTTCCTGAAGATATATAAAGCCTGAAATAATTTTGGGTCCAGTTGAGTATATCCCTTGAGCGTAACGCGAATACCAGTTCTGGCATAAACAATCTATCTTTTGATCCCGCAACTGCACTAACGGATGTATTGGCTACAAAGGGAAACTTCGCGCCATCGACTACTTCCTGAGCAGCTTTAGCTGCCGCCGGTTTGTCTCCCATATACATGTAAACACGAGCCTCTAATCCTTTGACCCCATAATAATTCAATCGGATACGACGGGTATTCAGGTCGGTATCATCCTCAAAAACCGGGTCGACGGATTTAAGTAGAGCTGCAGCTTCTGCAATATCGCTTAATACCAATTTGCATACCTGCTCCGATGTCCCGGGCACATTGGCAAAAGCATCCACCTTCGTCTCGTAGGGAATAGCCTTTTGTCCTTTTCCAACTTGATACTCGGGACCAAACAAACGGAAAAGATCAAAGTGGATATAAGCCCGTAACGCCAACGCTTCCCCACGGATCAAATTATATCCTTTTGAAGAAAGAACAGATTTGTTAGAAGTTGACTTTTCTATAATTTTATTCAGCCCTGCAATAGCATTATACGAGCTGCTCCAAACCTCACTAAGGATATTTCTGACCTCGTCGCTGTTGTAATTATACGAACGTGTCTCATAATAAGGTGCTGTCGAACTGGATTGGGTATAATTTTGTGCCAAGGCTGATACAAAACCCAGGGAGAGCCGGTCTCCATACATGCTCTGTTTACTGAGTTGGGAGTATACCCCTACTAAAGCCTGTTCAAACCCTATTTCAGAAGCAAACATCTGTTCCTCAGCAACGGAGGATTTAGGTTCAACATCCAGATACTTGCTGCATCCGGAGAGAGACAAAAGAGTCGTTAATGCTAGTAAAAATACATATATTTTCATAATCTCTTCTATTTAGAAACTCGCGCGAAGCGATAGTGAATAATTGCGGGCGAATGGGTTTTCCGTACCCCTTTCGAGCTGGACAGAACTCCACCATATCGGATCATTTGTCAATGCCGTTATCGATAGGGAATTTAAGCCCCAACGTTTTAGAAAGGCTTTACCATAGAAATTATAGCCCAACGATGCGGAGGTCAGTTTCAGATTATTATCTTCTTGAACAAACCGTGATGTAGCCTGTGTCGCATTTGGCGTAGAGATGATACGTTTGTAGAGGGATACATCACCAGGCTTTGACCATCCCAGTTCGTAGGCACGTCGGTCTACATTTTGCGCAACATCCACATTCTCGACCCGGTCTACCAAGGTATAGTTATAGAGTTTCCCACCAAATTGATAGTTAAAGATTAAATTCAGCTCAAACCCTTTATAGATAAGATTAGATCCGAAGTTACCGTTCCATTTCGGCTGCTGTATCCCCACCGGAACCTTGTCTTTAATATCCCAATCGTAAGTAGTTGTCCCATCTTTTTTCAAAAACATTTCAGTACCTGTGGCAGGATCAATTCCTAGGGAGCGCACCGCAAATATCGTATTCATAGACTGGCCCTCTTCCAACAGTACATTCGGGTAAATCTGACCCGCATTTGCCGTATTCAGATCTTCGTTAGCCGTCTTCAACTTGTTGGACAATTTCTTAAGTATGTTTTTATTCGTGAATCCATTTACATTGACCGACCACATTACACCCTTTGCCTTTTGATTGATAATGGCATATCGCGCAGAGAATTCCATACCGGTATTCCGTAGCTCGCCAAGATTTTCCGAATAGCTGCTAAAACCGGTCGAAGGGGCCAGTGTAACCGAAGTTAAAGCATTCCTCGTATCGTCTCTGTAAACCTCCATTCTAAGATCTAAACGTTGATTCAGCAACGATGCATCCATTCCAATATTTAACTTATAGACACTTTGCCAACTAAGATTATAATTTCCTAAATTATTCAGTATAGCTCCGAGCTGGTCGTAATAGGAAGAACCGACACCGAAACTGTACCTAAATTGAGCACCATATGCTGGAATATTTAGCGATCCGGTGCTTCCGTAATTTGCCCTTAGGCGGAGTTTGTTAATAATGGGGCTATCTTTGAAAAAACGCTCATTATGAATATTCCATCCTAAACCCGCAGACCAGAATGTACCAAAGCGTCTGTCTGTACCAAATTGCGAAGAACCGTCCCGACGTACCGATAGGTCCATGAGATAACGGTTGTCATAGCTATAGTTACCTGAATATACTAGACCGATATTGCGTGTCGTACTTTCATCGCCCGTGGGTCGGCCATTCATCTGGTATTGATTGGCAAACAACAAATTGTCTAGACGGTCGTACGGAAACCCTTCTGCTACAATCTGGTAAAATTCGCTCGTAGCATTTTTAGCATTGAACCCCAGCATCGAAAAGATTTGACTTTTTCCGAATTGCACATTATAATTGGCCGTTGTCAAACTTTCATAACCGAAAGACTTTCCTGTGCGAGCGATATAGGATCCGCGACGACTTGGCTCGGCAATAGAGGCAAACCTAGAATCCTGTGCAGAATAAAACTGATCGGCGTCATCGTGCTGCTTTGTGATACTGAAATTAGACTCCACAAATAATCCCGGAATAATATTATAGCGCACAGAGAAATTATTGGTGACACCAAAGTATGCCGATTTATTGACCGAATGTAAGGTCGTATTGTATAAAGGGTTTATCGTCGTATAAGGCTGGTATGCCGGATGGTAATAAACTTCCTCCAGTAATAGCGGAATATTTCCTTCGGCATCATATGGTGAAAAATAAGGATTAGCAGTAACGTAATCACTAAACCTACCGTACGGAGAAACATTGGCCTTATTTTGGAACACACGCAGGGAGTTCATAAAGCGGAACTTATCGACATTGTAACTCAGGTCGACCTGCCCGCTGTAATTATCCCTATCCTGTCCCTTCATTACCCCCTCTTGCATATCAGCAGTGAACTGCAATCCATAACGAAAGATTTCATCGCCTCCCTGAACACGTAAGGAAGAACGGTTACTACGGCCAATTTGAGTTGGAATTTTCAACCAGTCAGTGTCTACACCTTCCAGAATATTTTTTAGGTGTGAATTGTACAGTACATCTTTGCCCAATTGACCGATGTTGAAGGTGCTGGTGTAAAAGCCTGCACGCTTTTCGAAATCCAGCTTTTCCCTGGCATTCAACAGATTGTAAACACCTAATTCAGGTGTGGCTATTCTAAAATCGTTTGTAAAGGTGACCTGTACTTTTCCTGCCGCTGGAGGTATCGTGGTAATGACCATTACGCCGTTTGCCCCCCTAGAACCGTAAATAGCAGTAGCCGAAGCATCTTTCAACAGTGTAATCGACTTGATCAAATTCATATCGAGATCAACGACACGCTGCAGGTTGACCTGAAATCCATCCAATATAAAAAGGGGTTCATTGGGATTGTTGGAAAGTTCGCCACTGAGGTTCGGAAACGAGTTCTGTCCCCGCATCTGTACCTCTGGAAGGCGATTTATATTCCCACCGAACTGATTACTTGCCACCAGTCTAAAGGCTGGATCTATAGCCGATATTGCAGCTAGTACCGAATTGGTATTAATTTTTTTGATTTCCTCACCACTAACGGTTGTAGTGGCTCCGGTAAAACTTTCGGCAGAACGGTTAAATATACCTGTCACGACGACTTCATCCAGCTCCTCGGACGTGGGTGATAAATGAATGATATAATTGGTTGCAGAAGTTAGCGGCACTGTCTTCTTTTTAAATCCTAAATAAGATACCTCCAGTACTTTGGCATATTCAGGTACCTGGATTATAAACTTTCCATTTAGATCTGTGTTAGCCTTAATTGCCTTATCGGTAAAAGTGAGCGAAACACCGGCCATTTCACGATCTGTGTCTTCCCGGTGTACCACTCCACTAATTCTGCGCATCTGGGCCTTCTGCTCATCCAGCAGAATAATACTGTTATTTCTGATTACGTATACTACACCCGATCGAACATTAAAATATTTGTCCAGTACCTGATACAGCGGTTCATCTTTAAAGTTTGCATCAATTCTTTGGAAATGATCGATTTTGGAAGTTAGCGATACAAAATCAAGTCCGCTTTGCTTCCGAAGTTCATTAAGAAGTTCATCTACCGTAATGCCCTTCTTTTGAATCGTTATCTTTGGTTGTTGCCCAAAGACATTGGTTACGAAAATAAAGCTGCAAAAAAACAACAGGCAGCATCTATGTCTAGTATTATTAAAAAATTTCTTCATAAATAGTGTAAGTAAAGACTGGTTAGTTCTTTATATTTTAGGGTTAAAAATTATTGGTTTTTAAAACCATAACTTTTTATTTATTTGGTAAGTGTCAATCTGTCAAGATAACCTCCTTTCCACGGAATTCGTATTTAACATCATAGGTTTGGGCCAACATATCCAGTACTTCTTTTAGGCTCTTATTTCGGGATATTTGAGCGAGTAATCTCTTATTTTCTTTACTTCTATTATAAGTAACCTTAATACCATACCATCTTTCCAACTCAAGACAAGCTTCATCTACAGGAGTATTCTTGAAATAAAAGACATTGTTTCTCCAAGCTGAACTTTGCTGCAGATCAGCCACAGATATGGCATAGTGCTGATCTACCGTAATTTGTTTTGATGGCTCTAAGCGCACAGGTATGTCAACTAATCCGGACACTTGAATAGAGCCCTCATACAATGTTGTCACACTTTGCTTGTCATTACCAAATGCCTTGATGTTGAACTGTGTTCCCAATACCTGAACTATATGCTCCTTCTTAAGCCGATTACCGAGAACATGTACGTTAAACTTTCTATTCTGCGATTTGGCAACATCAAAATAGGCTTCTCCTGATAAATACAAATCCATATCTTCATGCGAGGTATTAATAGGGTAGCGCAACGATGTGCCTGAATTAAGCAATACCGTGGTACCATCAATCAACCTAACAGAAAAACGTTTACCGTAAGGCACTTTGATTGTATGGTATACCGTGGTACCAGCCATGAGCTGGGAGGTGCTATCTTCGAGTGTATAGCTAATCTGGTTATCGCTACGGGTTATATGAATAGATTTCTCTGCATTGGCAAGTAAAGCAGAGTCCTGCCCTAATAGATTAACACTCCTGTCCTGAGAGAGAAGCAACTGAATTTCTTCAGCAAATTCTTCCGAGGTAGCCTCTGGTGTATTATCTTTCAAAATCTCGTTTACCTCGCGTACTAAATTTAGCTCAGTAATAGCAGGCGGCAAAGCATCCCTGAAAAAGTATAGCGGAATCATTAAAAACACTAATACAGCAGCAGCATACTTCACAAACTGCAATACAACACTATTTCTACGAATAGGTGTCATCGGAGTCTCTTGAGCTATCTGCCTTGCTATCGCTATCCAAACAGAATCCGAAGGCTCTAGCCTGATCTGCTCCTGCTGAAAGGCAGCAACAATCTTTGCTTCGATATGCTCATTGTCCGTATATTTCAATACATGCAACAGTACTTTTCGCTCTTCAGCTGTCGCTGTACGATTCAAACAATGTTGTATCAATAAGTCTATATAGCTATCGTAATAATTCATAGGGCTTATAAAAAAGTGGGATCGGAAAATTTCAAAACCTACATCCCTTTATTTATATGACTTTGGTGTATTACCTTTTGGGGGGGGGTAGGAAAAATTATTTTTTTTGCAAATAGAAAAAAATGAGCGCTAATGGGAGGTCATTTAGCATTTCAGTCATCGTAGATCTTATTTTTTTAACTGACTCATCCAGGTTCCATTTGACAGTCTCGGCAGAGACTTCAAGTATCTTCGCAACCTCTTTGCGAGAGAGCCCTTCGATCTTAACCAGTTGGTAAGTGATCCGTTGTTTGGGAGATAGACGCTGCAAAGCCTGTTCAAATGCCGTTTCCAACTCCTGATATTCGATATCATTATAGGTCTTGGGGGTAGAGAAGATATCGTGTAGGATAAGGTCAAGAGACTCTTGGGAAGGACTTATTTTCTTAATCTTTGTAAGAAACACATTCTTCGCCACCCGATAGATCCATGCATCGAAATTATCGACTTCGATGAGTTTGCTCCTGTAATTCCAAAGTCGGATAAAAGTATGCTGCAAAACTTCCTCTGCCATGAATTCGTCGTCACTCAGGTTAAAGATAGTAGAATAGATGGAAGTTTTGTAAGCCTCAAAAATAGTACGAAAGGCCTGCTCATCTCCATTAGAAACACGAATTAATATTTCGGCTATTTCTTCTTTAGGGATATGACTTTCCATAGGTATTAAATCCTAATTTTATTTGTATTCTAGTCGCTAACGGAGCATTTACTCCCCCTTTAACTATGTTTACAAATATATAAATAGATTTCTGAAGATTATCCATGTTACAACAAGTTAATCGTTAAGCATAAAAATCTCCCTCAACAAACGTACAAGACATTGTTTTTTAACTATTCAATACAAATTTGCTACCAATCGAGGTCAAATGGATAACACAGGATTTTTGACAAGCTCTTAAGTTTTTGATCAAACAGATCAGCAACTAGCTAAATTTTGATGAACCTGGTGTGTTTTTCCGGTTCTTTAAACGTCTTTCGGGTGCCTCGCCAGGTGTATTTCGAAACCGAGCATAATCAGCTGTCCAATCTTACAAATTGTACATACAGACCATAAAAGTGTAAATCATCTGCGGTCGATTGCTACCTACTTTTACAGCATGAAAATGGCAACAAAAAAAGCAGCTATCAGTTTTATATTTGTGACCTTTCTGATCGACATTACAGGATGGGGAATCATACTTCCAGGGGTTGCAAAACTCATTTAAGAGCTTATACATGCGGATATCAGCGAAGCCGCAACGTGCGGTAGATGGCTCGGTTTTGCCTATGCCTCTACTCAATTTATATTTTCCCCTATCGTGGGTAACCTCAGCGACAGATACGGAAGACGGCCAATTATTTTAATCTCACTTTTTGGCTATACCATAGATTATATTTTCCCTCAATAAGCTGGCTATTTCTAGGTAGGGTAATTGCAGGCCTTACAGGTGCCAGCATGTCGACCGCCAGTGCCTATATAGCAGACATATCTATGGATGAAGATCGGACCAAAAAGTTTGGCATGATCGGTGCCGCATTGGGGCTTGGTTTTATCATGGGGTCTGTAATCGGTGGTCTGCTGGGTCAATTTGGTACGGGGTTCCTTTCACATCCCTGTCACCCGTCACTCCCACACCCGTAACGTATTTTAAAAAGGAATCATATTCAATTGAAAATCTGTAGTTTTCCAATCATTAAACGCAACCAACAAATCGCTATTTACTTGCAATGGAATACTTTGAGTATTTGTTGATTTTATGTCGTCCTTTTCTCTAGCTACACTTGCTATGACTAAAACGTGGTTTACAGCTTAATGATTTCCTATTCTACATACACTTAAATCCGGCGAGATGGTAATATCCATATCTAAATTTGCTACTAAAGATAAACCCTTAATCGTTAATGCTCTAATCTCTTCGTCTACTATCCTCCTGATAATTAATGAAATATCCTTATTTTGCTGTGTCGTTAATCGCACTTGTGAGTTATCCGCAGTTACCAGTATGGTATCCACCTCTCCTATGTTAGTTTTTATATTTTCCAATTTTATCATGGCGCCGTCAGGCATCATACTATTGAAAGTATACGTGCCGCTTGCTGTTCCTCTAATCTTTCGTGTTAAATTCTTTCCTGTCGGAAGTAAATATGCCCCTGGCACTAAGTAACATGGATGACTACCAGGAATTTCACTATAAATCTTTCCATTGATATGCCCTGCTTTTAAACCTAACTCATCGGTGATCTCAATATCTGCAGGGCTCAGCATAAAGTCCATTGCAAAGCCCAGTACACCAAACGGTCCATTAAATGGCATATCATGATCAGCAAGTGTAAAGGCTCCGTTGGACATAATGCCAATCGTAATCTGCTTGTCTAGCCTAAATCCTGGCTTTTTATTATAGGTATAGGTTAATTTACCATCTACGGTACTAAACTCTAAGAAGCAGTCTGGATTGGTTTCGTTGTTACAATCATAGCAATACAATTTAACGCCATCCAAGCTGTTTACGGTACTCAATGCATCTGCTGAAAGCTTAGGACCAGTATGACCTGCTGGGTATACAAATCGATAAGGGTATAAACAATGAGAATCGCTAAGACTCAAGGTTTTTTTATTCCTTTTATATCGTTTTTCATCGAATATTGACCTTTATCCACTTTAATTCCCCACGTTGAATAATGGCTATATATTTCTGCATGTGATCATCGGTCAATAAGCGATTGTCTTCAGGGTGGTAATTGAACTGCTTAGTGAAGGTGTAATATTGAATACTTCCTACATAAGCATTATCAAGATAAATATGCCAAAGGCTGTATTTCTTAGCCCGAACTTCTACTACCTGGCGTTTTCCCTGATGATAAAACAACTCTGGCACATCCGTATCAAAGCGAAGTATAAGAGCGTCAATGCACGCTTCCTTGATGTCATCGGCGAGTACACCGAATGCCAATTGCCACTCTCCCTGAGATTTCCTGAAAACATAAAAAGCAAGACCATTTTTGTTGTAAAGATGATAATCTTTCATGCCCATGCTTTTATCATGCACGGTAATTTGAG
>JAQZAZ010000226.1 GCA_029239355.1 Sphingobacterium sp. | reverse complement strand
AAAAAATGCAATTCACAACAATCAGTTGGCGCAGGCATTTTTATTCTGTGGGCCACGTGGTGTTGGTAAAACTACTTGTGCCCGTATTTTGGCCAAAACAATAAATTGTGAACAGATCTTGCCAGGGACTGAGCCCTGTGGCGAATGCGACAGCTGCAAATCCTTTCAAAACGGTAATTCTTTCAGTATCCATGAACTCGATGCTGCGTCCAATAACTCGGTAGATGATATCCGTAACCTCATTGATCAGGTCCGTATACCGCCGCAGGCCGGAAAGTATAAGATCTATATCATCGATGAGGTACATATGCTCTCACAGGCCGCTTTCAATGCCTTTTTGAAAACATTGGAAGAACCACCTTCTTATGCGATTTTTATCTTGGCTACAACGGAGAAACATAAGATTTTGCCGACGATCCTTTCACGTTGTCAGATTTTTGATTTCAACCGAATCAAAGTTGAGGACATGGCAGGCCATCTGGCGCGAATCGCTGATCGTGAAGCCATAGCTTATGACCAAGATGGTTTACACATTATTGCCCAAAAAGCGGATGGTGGTCTTCGTGACGCCTTGTCTATGTTTGACCAGATTGTCAGTTTCTCAAATAAAAACGTAACCTATCAGGCTGTCATTGATAACTTGAATATTCTGGATTACGATTATTATTTTAAGCTAACAGATGCGATCTTGGCTGAAGATGCTGCGCAAACGCTTTTGACATTTAATGATATTTTGAACCATGGTTTCGATGGAAGCCATTTCATTGCCGGTTTGTCGGCTCATTTCCGCAATCTGCTGGTGGCCCGAGAGCCTGCTACGTTAAAACTATTGGAAGTTAGTGACAGTATACGTCAAAAGTATTTACAGCAGGCGCAGAAAGCTTCTTCTGGGTTTTTATTGTCAGCTTTGAATATTTCAAACCAGTGTGAAATAAATTACAAAACAAGTAAGAACCAACGCTTACAGGTAGAGCTAGCTTTGTTGAAGATGTGTCACATCGCAAGTGCCATTAAATTGAGTCAGCTTGGTTCTGTACAGATTCCTTCAGCTGCTGAAGGAGTAAAAAAAAAACTCCCTGAGCCAGTAGTTTCACAAACTAAGGAAACTCCTTCTGCGGCAGTGCCTTCTGGAAATGCTACGCAAAATATAGCATCTGTATCGGCTGTACCGACCTCGGCTCCAGGATCCACAGCACAGCCAGTAACGCCCAACGCTCCAGCAGCAGCCATTAAACCCGAAGTAAAAAATGAGGGCGCTTCAAATGTGCCCCCAAAAGTCAAAAAAGGAGGATGGGGATCCTCTGCCTCAGCAATTATTCCATCGTTGCCCGATCTGAATACAATTTATGACAATAATTCTGTTGCCAAAGAGGGGGATGAACCAGAATTAATAAGAGGGACAGAGCAGCGTGAGGTTAGCTTTAATCAGTTTATAGCGATCTGGAACGCCTATGCCGAACAGCTAAAAGCGGAAAATAAGATCAACCTGTATACAATGATGACCACGACCCAACCCCGGCTAAAAGGTACATTAATAGAGATTGATGTTGAGAATGGCGTGCAGATGGATGTACTGCAAAGTGCGAAAGTTGATGTGCTGAACTATCTTCGCGTCAAGCTGCAAAATTTTGCACTCGATCTCCAGGGGGTTATGATGGAATTTACCGTTTCCCGTAAACCATACACCTCCCAGGAAAAGTATCAGGCTATGGTAACCAAGAATCCCCTTTTGGATACTTTACGTAAGGAGTTTAACTTGGGTTTAAGCTAATCAATCGTTCCAATTCCTGTTAATTTTTGTACCTTTGCAATCTCTTCTATTTGAGAGGTAATATTTAGTATTTATGATGCAAGGAAATTTTCAGAGACGTGATCGCGATCACGGAGAAAAACGTGAAGTAAATCAGATGGTATTCGGTATCCGTGCCGTCATCGAAGCGATCGATAGTGGTAAAGAGATTGAATCGTTATTTGTACAACGCGGATTAAGTGGTAGTTTGATTCTGGAACTGAAATCCTTATTGAAAGAACATGATATTGCTTTTCAGCAAGTGCCCATCGAGAAACTGAACCGGATTACACGTAAAAACCATCAAGGGGTAATTGCGGTTATATCGCCAATTACCTATCAAAATATTGAAGATCTCCTACCTCAGATTTATGAGAAGGGTGAAACACCTTTACTTTTGATGCTAGACGGTGTTACTGATGTCCGCAATATGGGGGCTATTGCACGTACTGCTGAATGTTCTGGTGTACATGCGATTATTGTACCGAAAAAAGGATCTGCTGAAATAAATCCGGATGCTATTAAAACTTCAGCCGGTGCATTGTATAAAATTCCGGTCTGTCGCCATGATAGCCTTTCAAAGGTGGGTAAATTTTTAATAGATTCAGGTGTACAGTTGGTTGCTAGTACGGAAAAGACAACTTCGAGTATCTATGAAGTGGATTATACGGCACCTACCTGTGTCATTATGGGCGCTGAAGATGTCGGTGTTTCAAATGATTTAATACGTATTGCGGATCATCTTGCCAAGATACCAATGTATGGGGAAATAGGCTCTCTAAATGTGTCTGTATCTGCAGCAGTTGTTATTTATGAAGCAATTCGTCAACGTCTGCCTAAGAAACCGTAAGAACAAAATTCTGCTATATAACATAGCCTTTGTCAGAGACAAGGGCTATTTTTTTTGAATGCAGGTCTTGTTGATTTTTGCGTTAATTTGTAAGCAAGAAGGCTTGGTGCAATTTTATACTGATCTTGTTGATTCTTATTTCAATGCGCAGACAAAAGCGCCTGATCCAGATGCTGACATCTCCAATGCTTTGTTGTTTGACTCTGAGAAATAGGTTTATCTTTTTACTCGTTAAGTATTGTAGATCGCCTCAACTTCTTTTTCGTACTTCTGAAGAATGATTTTCCGTTTCATCTTTAGTGTGGGGGTTAATTCGCCCGTTTCTATCGTCATTTCATTCGGAATAATTGCAAACTTTTTGATCTGCTCCCAGCTTCCAAAATTTTGATTGATGCGATTAAGTTCGGATTCAATCTGCAGTCTAACTTCAGGGCTGTTCAAGAATTCTATTTTCGAAAGCTTTGCCAAAGAAGGAGAGGAGTGCTTGCTCCATGCTAAGAGATTGATATAGTTCGGAATAATTAATGCTGCTGGGAATTTTCGTGACTCACCGATCACCATTACCTGCTCAATAAGAGAAGATTCGGCGATCTTGGACTCAAGCTGTTGTGGGACAATATACTTTCCACCGGACGTTTTAAACATCTCTTTTTTACGATCAATAATTTTGAGAAATTTACCGTCTACCCATTGACCGATATCTCCGGTATATAACCATCCATCTTTCAATACCCCGGCAGTGGCTTCGTCATTTTTGTAGTAGCCAATCATATTATTTTCACCTTTGGTGAGTATCTCCCCGTCCTCGGCAAGTTTGATGTCGATGTTGATTAGTGGGAGGCCCACAGTCCCAATTTTCATTCCTCTTTTAAAACAGTTAACAGCAATACATGGCCCCGCTTCAGTTAATCCATAACCTTCATAAATGGGTATTCCTGCAGCCATATATAGTCGGATTAATCTTTCCTGTAAGGCTGCGCTCCCGGATGCAATACCCTTGATATCTCCGCCCAAAGCCTCGCGCCATTTCGAAAAGACTAGCTTTCGCGCAATACTTAATTTGACATCGTACCACCAGGATCGGTTGTCTAAGGTATAATGTTCACCGACACGAAGAGACCAAAAGAATATCTTACGCTTTAACCCCGTCAGTTTTTCGCCTGTTGCAATAATTTTTTCATACACTTTTTCAAGTACACGTGGTACCGCAGAGAAAATATGCGGACGAACAGATTTAAAATCTTCACCAATTGTATCCATCGACTGTGCGAAAAAGATTGTTAAGCCCTTATACATATAGACATATTGGAATACACGCTCGTAGGCATGGCAAACAGGTAGAAAGGAGAGCGCACGGTCGCCACGCTCAACAGGGAAGGAGTATTCACTGCTCATGGTATCGGCTAGTAGATTTCGGTGAGCGAGCATAACTCCTTTCGGATTGCCGGTTGTCCCCGATGTATAGATGATTGACGCCAAGCTCTCGGTATTGACGGCATTTCGAAGTATTTGAAGTTGCTCATCAGTGACAGAAGTACCAGCAGCTACAAAACTTTGCCAATGCGGTATATTCTCATCTTTGTCTAAGGTAAAAATACGTTGCAGGAACGGACATGATTCTCTGATCGAAACGATCTTAGAATACAGTTTTTTTGAGCTTACTATACAGTTTTTAATCTCAGCATGGTTGAATATATAGCTGTAATCTGATTCAGAAATATTTGGATAAATGGCGACGACAACCGCGCCGATCTGCTGGATTGCAAAATCAAGAATATTCCATTCGATACGGTTTTCACTGATCAAGGCAACTTTTTCACCTACTTGGACTCCGAGCGCAATCAGACCTTTGGATACCTGATTGACCCGTTCAATAAATTCTGTGTTACTTACCGCTACCCAATTTGTTCCGTCTTTGTATGAAAACATAGAAAAGTCAGGCGCAGTTTCTTTTTGCAGATAGGCTAAATCAAATAATCGTGTTGCTGTTAGCATGATGGAAATCCCGTTCGTATAATTGAGCTAATTTACGGATTTTTGAGCAGATTAAAGCAGATTGGAAATGGAATATCGCGCATTAAGCTAGCAAGAAGGAGGGAGGATTTTGGTTTTAGGTCCACCGGGGGATTATAAACGAAAAAGACTCTGATCTGCAAAGCCGGGGCTTTCCAAATCAGAGTCTTTATAGGTTTTATCTAAATACTAAATCTAGTATTTGCTTTTAGATTCTTTACGTTTACCTGAGAAATCACGGAAACCTCCGCCATTGCTTCCACGGTCGCGTTTTTCGCCGCTGAATCCGCCTTCACGTCTTCCGCCACCGTATCCACCTTCACGTTTTCCGCCGCGATCACCACCACGGTATCCACCTTCACGTCTTCCGCTACGCTCACCACCGCGGTATCCGCCTTCGCGTCTTCCGCCACGACCTTCGCTTTTTGCTTCTCCAGATACTTCGATGCGTACCTGACGACCGTTGTAATCTACACCTTGGAATCCTTGGAATACTTTCTCTACTTCAGCATCTTGAACTTCAAAGAATGTAAACACACCTTTTAAGTCAATTTTACCGATAGATTTTCCAGAGATATTCGCATTGTTACAGATAAAGCCTAACATGTCACCACGAGAGAATTCATCTACTGAACCTAAGTTCATAAACAAACGGGTATAACCTTTTGAACCTTCACGAGAACGACCATCACGTCTGTCGCCACGATCTTCACGAGAACCTTCGCGGGCTTCGATATTTAAATCCGGAGCGTTTTTATAATAGTCCAAGAAACGGTTGAATTCAAGGGATGCAAATCTTTTGATGATATCTTCTTTTGAAAGAGATTCCAAGTTTTCCATAATTGCAGGCAAGAATGGACTGATTTGCTCATCATTTACTTCTACGTTTTCAATCTTCTTAACGATAGAGAACAATTGTTTTTCGCACACTTCAGCACCTTGAGGAACTTGTTTTTTCTCAAAAGCTTTGCCAATGATCTTTTCAAGATGACGGATTTTGCTGAGCTCTTTTACATTTACCAAAGAAAGAGAAATACCAGTTTTACCTGCACGGGCTGTACGGCCAGAACGGTGTGTATAGTTTTCTGTTTCATCCGGTAAAGAGAAATTGATAACGTGAGTTACATCACTTACATCAATACCACGAGCAGCTACATCCGTTGCGATCAATAGTTGTAAACTACGGTCACGGTAACGTTTCATTACTTTATCACGTTGTTGTTGAGATAAATCACCGTGCAGAGAGTCTGCATTGTAACCATCTTTGATCAACGCTTCGGCGATGTCCTGTGTCTCGATTTTTGTACGACAAAATACGATACCAAAGATATCGGGGTTTGAATCCACAATACGTTTGAACGCAGCATACTTATCTTTTGCTTTGATCAAATAATAATGGTGTTCAATGTTGGCATTACCGGTATTTTTTGTACCTACAGTAAGCTCAACAGGATCGGTCATATAATTCTTCGCAATACGACGTACCTCTGAAGGCATTGTCGCCGAAAATAACCAAGTTTTTTTCTCGTCAGGAGTTTCTGACAAAATGTTGTTGATGTCTTCTTTGAAGCCCATATTGAGCATCTCATC
>JAQZAZ010000044.1 GCA_029239355.1 Sphingobacterium sp. | reverse complement strand
CGATAGCTACTACCAATGTTTTGTAGTAATGAGTTTGATTCGCATTATTATCAGTTGTCTTTGGAGCTCTTGGTTGTACAGTTTCTGCCATTTCTATTTTGATTTTATTCGATACAAATGTACAAAATATTCTATGTTTGAAAAATAAAATTGAAAAAACAGGCAACGAAATAAATCCAGTAGTGAAATAACGGAAAGTAGCATCCAATTTTCTGTAAATTTTAATTTAACCAGCTATTTATTCAAAGTATTTCATTTGGTATTTTTCTTTTTTTCTATGGTAATCATATAGGTTTTCTTTTGTAATGTGCCCCCCATTACAATGGGTACAACTATACACATAACGTTGCCTAGGGCTAGGCTAAATCTTTGTCCATTAATAACAGCCCCCGATCCAAATCAAAGATATCATCTGCCTGAGGATACATAAAACGTAAAAGACAGGAAAATTCTCTTCGAAAATAGCCTTAAGAAGCTCATCATTCTTCGTTGGTGGCTTAAATCGATGTTGTATATTTATTCTTTTCAAAACCACTAATTTTATAAAGTTTTCGATTTAACCGATTCACTTACTCTTCTTCACCCTTACTCACAAAACTTTCCAGTTCTTTGTTCACTTCATCCAGCAGCTGTTGCTCTGTAGGCAAGTAAAGCTCATATTGACTGGCAACGATCTGTTTTTGGTCTTCGGGAAGGGTAAATTTCACAACCGCATCGTTCTTACTCGCACAGAGTAAAATGCCGATCGTGGGATGTTCATGTGGAAGCCTTTCAATACGGTCATAGTAATTGACATACATCTGCAATTGACCAATGTCCTGATGGGTTAATTTGTGTGTCTTGATCTCAATGATCACAAAACTTTGCAATAGACGGTTGTAAAAGACCAGATCAACAAAAAACTCATCTCCTTCAATATGTATGCGTTTTTGGCGGGCGACAAAGGAAAAACCATTTCCCAATTCGAGCAAAAACTCCTGCAGATGGGTTATAATAGCGCCTTCAAGATCTTTTTCATAATAAGCACTCTCCCGCTGCAAACCCAAAAACTCCAGTACCATCGGATCTTTTATAATCTCCTTAGCATCAGAAGGCATCTTTTCTTTTTTTGCGACAGCCAGTACACTTTCCTTATCGTTACTAAGCAGCAGACGTTCATATAGACTGGTATTGATCTGCCGCTCAAGCTGGCGGACTGTCCAATTATTCTTTATAGTCTCGGCTATATAAAACTCTCGCTGTTCCCCACTATTCAGGCTTAGAAGCAACTTGTATTGACTCCAGCTCAATTGTGTCCACAGTGTAGACACAATTGGAAATGTGCGATAAAATTGGCGGTACCAATTTAACTGTCGAGATGAAAAACCACTACCAAATTCAGGCTGTAGCTGCTCCGAAAGATATTTGATGATATATCTCCCATAATCAGCCCTATCCTTACCTTCTTGTTCCTGTTCAAAAATACGCTTGCCGATGTGCCAGTACATCAACGTGCGCTGATGGTCGACAGCACGAATAGCATGTTCTTTAGACTGCGAAATAATCGCCCTTATATCGGATACTAAAGTCTGATCGGACAACATAGTGATTTGTTTAACTGGTACTACTTCTGTAAGTGAACAATACAAAGATAGCTAAATCTTGTTAAAATACTAAATATTTTAGTATTTATTTTTAAAATAAATCACCTTATGGTATCCGATTTTAGGCCCTACCCCGCCACAACCATCGATCGAAAAGACCAAACTTATTTATTAAATATTCCAGTGTTTTTCCATCACCTCATCCCTACCTTCACGAATCCCCTTTATACTCGGTTTGACAATCTCATCAATTTTAATACCTACCCGTTGGGTTTCACGCTGATCTGGATAATATACACCCAATCCCGAAAGCATTGTCCTTTGATTGCCCGGTAAATCAATATAAGTGACATTACCATCAGCACCGGCTGTCTGTGATCCGAAAACCTTACCATGAGAAGTTGCCTGATAAGCCATAACATGATATTCTGCAGAACTCTGTGTATCTTCATTGACTAGAATAGCGACTTTGCCCCGATAACAATCATTGGTATATTCTCTGACCTGTAATGGATCGCTCATGACAAAGGTTCCTGGATACTTTAGACTGGCTGTGTTAATAACAACGGCGCAAGCTTGAACACTAAAAAATCTCCCTTTCTTCTTTTCTCTCTATATGTTTTAAATTCTCTGCTCTGATACTTCTATATAGGAAATTTAAACAGAATCGCTTATTTTTCACTCTCGAGATAATAATCCCGTCTTATAGAGTGGAAAATACACTTTTGAAAGATACTGAGATTTTATCGGCCAGGATTAAGCGAGTTAAAATCATTCACTTTATTTTCTTATCAAAAAAGTGTATCTTAATCATAAATCACAGCCACATGAAACGCTTATATGTCTTATTTAATTTGTTATTTTTATTTTCTATAACAGTAACAGTAAAAGCTAGGATCTCCCACCATAGAAACTATCCTAACCATTTAACTGATACACTTTCTGGTGATATCCGAAAGTATATTACACAATTAGCTGTTTCGGAAGGCCTCGATAAAAGCTCGATTAAGATAAAAACTGATAGTTGGGGGGAGGTAACCGTCTCAGATAACTGGGGTAAAAGCGTCAAATACAGTAAAGACCACTGGCAAGGATATACAAAAACGGATAACAACGGACTTAAAACATCGATAAAACAGGATTTTTCCGGCAATATAGTCGTAAAATATAACAACGGAAAGGAAAAAAAGATCAGAAAAAATATAAATGGTGATTTTGATATTCCTGATCAGGACGGAAGTCCATCCACTGCTTCCATAAATACCCTCGATAATTTGGAGATCCGTGACAGCCACGGCAACCTCACTACTGTTTCAAAAAATATCTTCGGCGGTTTAGATATCCGTGATGCAAGTGGCAACCACACCACTGTATCTAAAAATGTTATTGGCGGCTTAGACATTCGGGACAGCCAAGGAAATAGCAGTCGTGTATCAAAAGATATTTTAGGAAACCTTACAGTTGAAAGTAACACTGGTAAACGTACAACGATTAGAACCGACATATTGGGAGGCAAAACAATTGAAGATAATAAAGGGAGCCGTGTTTCTGTAAGAAAGGATATATTTGGAAATTATGAAGCCAGCGATAACAATGGAAACCGGGCGTCTATTAAAAAGGATATCTTTGGAAAAGTAATCATTGATGATCCAAAGGGGATCTTGGAAAATGTGAAGCTTCAACTGATCGAAGATTTAATGCAGGAGTGAAGTCATCATAAACAATTTTAATAAGCCTCAAAGCAATTATGAATGATACACAAGACCTATTCTTATCAAAAGACATTTTACCCTTATTTGATTATACATTAAATTTGGATAGCCAATCCATGCTCTTTGAGGTTTTACAAAAGCCATTATCATCTATCGACCAGATCAACAACAGACAGGCAATCCTAAAACAAATTATTTTGTCCATATCACGCTGGAATGACTACTATTACCCCAAAATTGAATATGCAGATTCACATAAGTTCTTATGTCATTTCCCATTAGAAGACCTAAAAAAAATAGATTTTCTAACCTACAAATTTAAAAAACAGAAGAACAACATCTTACTGGGCGAGTATGCGCAACTAATTCACTTCCTATCCAAGCTTGAAAACGATTTCGCAGGAAATATTGAACTCAAAGAATTTCCTCATAAATATCAGGAGGATCTTCGGTTTCTCATAAACTATCTCCACTCCTTCAAACTTCAATACTATAGATCCAAAATTCGTAAAGGTACACTAGGCTATACATCCATCCAGGAGCTAAATGCTATTGTTTCTGAAAACCGTAAAAATGGTGATACACTTTTATTTTTTGATAAACTAGCTCTTTTCGAAGCTTATTTATCAATCGGGAAAGCAATTTGTAAAAACAATTTTCAGTTTGCTACAATGAATGAAAATTGTTTTCAACTCACAGAACTATATCACCCTTTGCTGTCTAATCCTATAAAAAATGATATCGTCATAAACAACAATATCGTACTTATTACAGGTGCAAACATGTCGGGAAAATCAACACTGCTTAAATCCATTGGATTATGCGTTTACTTGACTCATTTGGGATTAGCTATGCCTGCCAGCGCGGGAACCATTCCTTTTTATGATAATGTATCGATTCAAATTAATCACAGCGATGATTTAAAAAATGGTTATAGTCATTTTATGAACGAAATTATCAAATTGAAAAACGTTGTTCATCAAGCGCATGAGGGTAAACGATGTTTCGCTATTTTCGACGAGCTATTTAAGGGAACCAACTATGAAGACGCACTTGCTATAAGTGTAAAAACGATCAAGGGTCTTCAAAAGTTTGCTACTTCTACTTTCTTTATCTCTACACATATAATTGAATTACGGCAGAAAATCGCTGAAGCCAATGCCCAAGTCAGCCCCTACTATATCGACTGCAAGATTATCGAAGGCACACCCGATTTTTCTTATGTATTGAAAACAGGATGGTCTAATCTGCAAATAGGTCAATTATTATTCAACAAAGAAGGACTAAATAGCCTTTTAGATTGACAAGAACACCCAATATGGCTGACGAAAAAACAATAAATACGATAATACAGTTATCAAATAATTTAAGATTTCCAAAACAAGATTAAAATTCCTAAAATTGCATTCTCATTTTATGGATATCGGATCTGGCATTTGAAAGCTAGCCGAGACACGACGGGAATAGGCCCAACACCGTGTTATACTTGAGTTGAATAAAAACAAAAAGATGAAAAAGCTTATATTTTTTCTATTGCTGATACCTTTCTGGGCAAGCGCCCAACAACAGAATATCCAAGACTTTGTCGTAAAAGAAAATCTTTCCAAAAATGGAAAATTGGCTGTTGTTGCATTAGATTCAGTAGGTAATACAAATGAGACCATCAATGGAAACTACCTATTTACTATCAACGGTTTCTCCCAGCCACTGCAATTTCACGATGGTGTCGCTGTACCAAATCAAAAAATAGAATCCTCTACTTTTGTATTTTTTAGCCACAAGAACCAAGAGAAATCCAAAGGCCGACTGTTTTATATCTACAAGACAGACAGTGGACTCTCTCCCTTTGCCATCAGCGGATTGATGTTTCTGATTATCCCTGCGATTGTGTTGGGCATCGCTTATATGTTCAAAAAAGTGATTATGACAGCCATTGCGCTGGCAATTGTTTTCTTTATATTTAATCACTCACAGGGGCTGGATCTAAGCAAGATATTTGAATCAATTTTCTCCAGTTTAAAGAACCTCTTAGGGTGATAGTTGACTTCCGGACAGTAAGGCTGGAAAACTAAACCGCCTCGTAAAATCGAGACTCACTAGAACGGCATGCCTATCCCGAAATTGTACTGTATAAAATTATATCGATCGGGTCTATGGGTGTCATAATATTGCTGCTTAAATTCCTTTGAATCAAAGAAATGCTTGATTACCCATTGATCACTACCGGAAAATTGCGGGTCTTTTACCTTTAATCCTGCATCCAGACGGATCACAAAGTAATCAGAATCAAAACGTAGCCCAAAACCCGTACCGATAGCTACCTGCCCCAGAAACTTATTGAGTTTAAATTCTCCGCCAGGGTTTAACTCTTCGTCTTTCTTCAGCCGCCAAACATTTCCCATATCGACAAAGGTCGCCCCGTTCATCTTGGCCCCCAGGAAATTATTTAAGATGCGAAATCTATACTCTGCATTTGCTTCCAATTTAATCTCGCCGAGTTGGTCCAAGTTGCGCAAGTTCAGACGCAGGTCCTCACTTAGGCTTTGTCGATTATAGGCGCCTGGCCCCAGCGTGCGCGCCTGCCAGGCCCGAATACCATTCATCCCCCCACTATAAAAACTCTTTTCGAATATCAATAACTTGGAGTTGTTTCCATACGGAATTGCGATCCCTGGATTAAACCGGAAAACAAATTGTCTATTGCCGCCCAAATTCCGATACAAACGATAATCAAGTTCTGTTTTCGCATACTGCAAGAATGGCACTCCAAAGATCTTTTTCTCGCCATCAGCATTAGCGGGTAGTTTCGCCAAACTACTGATCAGGTCCAAGACATTACCACTCACATCCACCGTTCCACGAAAATATTGAAAATCTTCTTTGCTGGTCAGCTTCTTCCCATTCAGAATAAAAGTATATTGGGTACCCAATCCAAAATATTGACGGTCATTGCTACGTACATACAGCTGATATCCACCTTGCTCAAGATTTTTCCGAAAATTTGAGTCCAATCTTCCATCCCTATATTCCAACACTATCGGCGTAAAACTGTGATACTTATTCTCTGTTTCATACCAGGAATAATTCAGTGAAGTTGTAAAGTAGCGGTTGGAATAAGTCCGATCCTGATCAAATAACTGAAGAGTCATCGAGTAGGTTGTTTTGGGTAAACCATACTTTCCCCCCGGATTAATATTGAACGGCACCATAAGGCGTGGAATCACCAAATTCACACCCGCCTGAAAATCATTGTTAAATATCTTGCTGGAAAGCCCCCCCGACAAACGTGGATCGAACAATACCCCGTACCGCAGCTTCACTTCCAATTGCTCCGAACCACCAAAAATATTACGTTGTGAAAACGTATTTCCAATATTAAAACCACTCATACCCGAACTAAAGGTATACTCCCCTTCAATCTGATTGCCCATACGTGGTCGCGGAACAAAATCATAGTGTACATCAAGTTTATTGGAATCTTTTTTGACGAACTGTATTTTCACTGACCGAAAACCATTCATCTCATACAGTCTATCATAAGATTTGTTTTCCTCAGCCAGAGAATAATAATGGCCAGACCGCAAATACATATACCGTTCCAAAGGTTTCCAGCGAAAGCTATTGGTCTCATCTATAAACAGAAGCCGTTTTGCTGAATCAGTTATGCGACGGGGCGATTTCTTTGACATTGTTCCATAATTCCTAATAGTCATATATACACTGTCAATTTGATACTTTTTATGTATCGTTGAATCATTCGGATTTTCAACATTTATTTTTAAGTCGATTAAATTACCGCTCAACGTAGAGTCAATACCAACACGCATATATTGTCGTAAGTAATCGTAATAACCATTGTTGCGCATGACAACATATAGCTTTTCGCGTTCATCCAACAATTTGGCAGCGTCGTATTGGGTATTAGGTTGGACTTTAGTTTTTGGCAGAATATCCCGATCAAATAACCATTTTGCATCCCCATCTTCAAATTTACGCTCAATGTTTCTGATTTGATACGCATTTCCCTCATCGACTTTAAAATTGATATGAGCTCTCTTTTTTTCTACCTTAATCTCGGGACTCACTTTGGCATTAAAATATCCCTTGGTAAATAAAAACCGTCTGATCTGATTGGCTGAGAGGTCAACCATCGCCGAATCCAACAAATGTGGCGGTTCGCCAACATTTCGAATCTTCTTCGTTTTATAACGTCCTTTTTTGGTATTGAAAGTATTATAAATAAATAGATTAACACGCGAATTTGGTCTTATCTGATTGGAGATATAAGTTTCGGAAGACTCTTTCAATGCGGGTGGAACGTCGGAAATCTGTACTTTTGTAACCAAGGCTTGGTCGTCGTCTATATATTTTGAAGATCGGCAAGATGCAAAAAATAGCGTCAAAAGCATTATACTTGCAAATCCGATAAAACGAGGGTACTTAATCATCAATAAAAATGTTGTCAAAAGCGCAAATCAGTCTAATAACGTCTCTACAAAATAAAAAGTATAGAAAACAACATGGTTTATTTATCGTTGAGGGGATAAAATCAGTGCAGGAATTTATCTCATCGAGTTACCAGGTCGAATCCATTTTCTATACAGACGACGCAAACACAAAAGTGGGTAAAATCTCGCATAATATAAAATCCCATGAACTGACGGAGACTGAATTTCAAAAGATTAGTACCTTAAAATCTCCACAAGGTATTCTTGCCCTGGTCAAGCTCCCTAAACAACAACAAATCAAGGTCAATGACCTGAGGAATTGTTACAATATCGTGCTAGATGACGTACAGGATCCGGGTAATTTAGGAACCATCATCCGTACAGCAGAATGGTTTGGGATCAAACACATCATTTGCTCTATTGGGACAGTCGATGCCTATAATCCAAAAGTCGTACAAGCGACAATGGGCTCACTGTCACGGGTACAGATTTATTATGTGGATCTGCATGAATTTATTTCCTCAACAGACTTACCTGTCTACGGGGCACTTCTCAATGGACAATCCATTTACCAAACCGAATGGGGGGCGGAAGGATTGATCGTCATGGGCAACGAGGGCAATGGCATTAGTACAGCGATATTAGCTTTAATAGATCGAGCAGTGACCATACCTCGCATTGGTCAAGCAGAATCTTTGAATGTTGCTGTAGCAACAACGGTATTCTGCAGTGAAATCGCCCGACAACAGTTACTATAGAAACAGTTAATCGTTCAAAAAAATGTATCTTTGACCGATTCTTCAAAAAGCATCTATGTCTTTCACGATATCGTCTGATTGAAGATTATTCACGCACGACAATTGTTTTAAAATGCCTTCGGAACAGAAATCCATCTATACGCTCCAATTTATTTTACTTTGCCTGAGCTCACTCTTATTTTCATCGAGTTTCAACATGATTATTCCAGAGCTGCCCAATTACCTCAGCAGTCTGGGTGGAGCTGAATATAAAGGCCTGATCATCGCATTATTTACATTAACGGCGGGTATTTCAAGACCATTTAGCGGTAAACTGACTGATCGCTGGGGCCGGGTTCCGGTCATGGCCATCGGATCTATTGTTTGTTTTATCTGTGGCTTTCTCTATCCGATTTTAACTACTGTCGCTGGTTTTCTCTTTCTGCGATTAATCCACGGATTCTCTACTGGCTTTAAGCCCACCTCAACCTCAGCTTATGTCGCGGATCTTGTCCCTCAAAAACGTTGGGGCGAGGCCTTGGGTATGCATGGTCTTGCATTCAGCATCGGAACAGCGGTAGGTCCCGCGATCGGGAGTGCAATTTTTGACGCTTTTGGAATTAATGTCATGTTCTACTCATCTTCTTTCATGGCATTGTTATCAATCCTGATCGTAATAAATATGAAGGAGACCTTAGTTAAAAAGGAGAAATTCAACCTTTCCATGCTCAAAATAAACCGAAAGGATATTATAGAATGGCGCGCGCTCCCCGCTGGAATAGTTACATTTTTATCCTATACCGCCTACGGTGTGATCCTTACTCTTATACCCGATTGGAGTGAGCATCTAGGACTTAAAAATAAGGGCCTTTTCTTTCTGGCCTTCACGATCGCATCCGTCATGATACGCTTTGTTTCGGGAAAGGTTTCCGATCGCTACGGGAGGCCAAAAGTTATTATCACAGGCTTAGTTATTATCGCTATCGCACTGGTTGTCATCGGCCTAGAAGACAGCTTTATCGGCCTAATGACCGGGGCAAGTATTTATGGTATAGGCACAGGTATTCTTTCTCCGGCTATTAATGCCTGGACCATTGACCTTAGTATCCCTGAACATCGGGGCAAAGCAGTCGCGACCATGTATATTTCGCTTGAAGCAGGAATTGGTCTGGGAGCTCTCCTCTCCGGACTGTATTATGCTGACATCATCCTCCGCATTCCACAAATTATGTATGCAAACGCTTTTGTGCTCTTGATCGCCTTATTTTATATGCTTAATTGGCAAAGAAAATCTTACTTTTTGATAAAAGATTAAAGAAATGAGATGGGACATGTTGCTGCGATTAGCGTATCATCTTTTTCATCAGATTTTCATAACTTCGAAAAAAGTTCACAATACAAATCATCCGACCTATAGTTATGATAATTAGCAGACTAACAAGGTCATGATAGCATCACTTGCAGGACTATTGATAAGCAAATAGCAAATGATAAATAATTATTTAAAGCTTCAATATAAATTGCTGGCGCGTCAATTTAAAGCTACGGGGCTTCCATTGGCTGTTGTCCCATTTTTGCTATTGATAGCGAGTTATCTTGCTTACTATCTTTTATTGCAGTATCCCGTCTTTGGAAGTTATGCCATACTCCTGGGCAATTTTCAGTTACTCTTTCTCCTGGCAGAAAAAAACAGGAACGATTTTCTAAAAAATACGTTTAGTAAAAAAGATTTTTACAACATCAGATTACTGGAAAATGGTATAATGACCTTACCATCCATTACTATATTGCTATCTCAAAGTCTTTGGCTCTATGCAGTCGTGCTCGTTGTGCTGGCACTCATATTTACCTTTTTGACCTTTAAAGCTTTTGGTAAATCTATCCCTACTCCCTTTGCAAAGAAACCTTTTGAATTTATTGTTGGATTCCGAAGGAGTTACCTGTTGATTCTCCTTTTGTATCTACTGGCAGCAATAGGTTTCTATGTCAGGAATCCCAACCTTGTTCTTTTTTGTGTAAGCGGTATAGCCCTGACTTGCATACTCTATTATCAGTTGCCTGAACCTGTCTTTTATCTATGGAACAGCAGAGAAACACCTGCTGTATTTCTACTGCGCAAATTCAGACGTGGACTGCTGCAATGTCTTTTATTTTTACTCCCGATGCTACTGATTTATACTGTTCGTTTTCCATCTGCATGGTTTAATGCATTGATTGTCCTGGGTGGTATATGTTTTTTGCTTCCTTTTGCCATTACCTTAAAATATGTTGCTTATCCGCGGGAAATCAATTTCCCGAAGTCTTTGTGCTGATATTGTGTTTTAGCTTCTATCCCCTGATATTAGCCCTATTGCCTTTTTATTACGTTAAGGCCCTCAAAAATCTTAAAAACTATTTATGATCGAGCTTATTCATATTAGTAAATCCTTTGGCCAGCATCAGGTCCTGCATGAGGTTACATTCACTTTTGAGGACGCAAAAGTATATGGTATCGTAGGTGAAAACGGTGCTGGAAAGACAACTTTATTCCGCTGTATTGCAGGCTTAGAAACAGCTTCTGGAAAAATCATATCGAACCTACAGCCATTAAAAAACCATTTAGGCTATCTCACCTCAGATCCTTATTTTTTGTCAAAAATGACGGGTGAAGAATATATCTATCTCCTTACTGACGCCCGTAGAAAATCTATTAAGAATCTCAGCGAAAGGAATATCTTTGAATTGCCATTAAAGGAGTATGCGAGTTCTTATTCCACAGGAATGAAAAAGAAATTGGCACTGACAGCCACCTTGCTACAGGATAATAGCTTTTACATTCTGGATGAACCTTTTAACGGAATTGATTTGCAAAGCAGTATTATCCTGACCGAAATCATACTGCGTCTGAAAGCAATGAACAAGACGATTCTAATTTCCTCGCACATATTTTCAACCTTAAAAGATACCTGTGATGAAATATTGGTACTAGAAGAAGGCAGGATCAGCAAGACTGTTAAAAAAGAACAGTTCGGTGATTTTGAAGAAGAAATGAAAGAGAAAATATTGAAAAAAGATATTGATAAACTGTGGCTTTAAAACCCGCTAAAACCTAAGCTATACCAGATGGAAAAATACCTACCAACATTAGAAACCGAACGCCTAATCATCCGTCCGATAAGCATCGACGATAGGGACTATTTTTTTGCAATGGATTCGCAGGCTGAGGTACATACTTTTCTAAATAAAGAGCCAGTTCAATCCATCGAAGAAATGGAAAAAGCGATCGCTCTCATTCAACAGCAATATGAAAAATATGGTATTGGCCGGCTGGGAGTTATTGAAAAATCAAGCAATCAATGGATCGGCTGGACGGGATTTAAATATATTGATGAATTGGAAAATGGACGTATCGGATTCCTGGACCTCGGCTATCGTTTCAGGATTGAATCCTGGGGCAAAGGATATGCTACTGAAGCGGCATTAGCCTGTATGCAGTATTATCGTGAGCATCTGACTCATTTCGAGCTCCATGCCATCACCCATACCGAAAACGAAGGATCAAGGCATGTATTGGAAAAAGTGGGGTTTCAGGTCACCGAAGAGTTTCATTTTGACCGTTGGAATATCCCCTGTTATTGGTATGATTTGGTCGAACACTCCGCTCTAAACTAATTATGTTAGCTTTAAAAACTAATTTTTTTAACTTTTTATACTTTCACTGGGATAAAACAAAATGGTTTTGTATTTTTACACGTTCGAATAAAATAAAATTTCGAACATTTCTCTATTGTACAATTTAATCTATTGCTGAGTAAATGAGTGACGAAACAAACTTCCCAACGGAAGATAATCAAGAAGAACTAGGAGCAGGAAAAACAGAGGGCGGAAGTCAGACAATACCTTTGTCTGGGCTGTACGAGAACTGGTTTTTGGATTATGCGTCCTATGTGATCTTGGATAGAGCTGTACCCCATATAAATGACGGCTTGAAACCCGTACAACGTCGTATCCTCCATTCCCTAAAGGAAATGGATGATGGACGATATAATAAGGCTGCCAATGTGATTGGTAATACCATGAAATATCACCCGCATGGAGATGCTTCCATCGGAGATGCCATGGTTCAATTAGGACAGAAAGACCTGCTAATTGATTGTCAGGGTAACTGGGGCTTCCCGATCACGGGTGATTCGGCGGCAGCACCCCGTTATATTGAGGGACGACTTTCTAAATTTGCAAATGAAGTTGTCTTCAATCCCGAAACGACAGAATGGCAACAAAGCTACGATGGACGTAACCGTGAGCCAGTCACTTTACCTGTTAAATTTCCATTGCTCTTGGCCCAGGGAGCTGAAGGTATTGCTGTGGGGTTGGCAACCAAGATTATGCCGCACAACTTTATTGAGCTTATTGATGGCTCAATTCAGGTACTGAACGGTGAACGTCCGAATATTCTTCCCGATTTTCCGACAGGTGGTATGGCCGACGTGTCCAATTACAATGAAGGACAACGCGGTGGAAAGATCCGGGTACGCGCTAAAATCGAGGAACGGGATAAAAAGACCCTGGCGATCACAGAAATTCCTTTTGGCACTACTACAGGAGGCTTGATCGAAAGTGTAGTGACAGCGAATGAAAAGGGCAAAATCAAAATCAAGAAAATTGAAGACAACACAGCTGGAAACGTTGAAATAATCGTGCATTTAGCGCCGGGAATATCTCCCGATGTTACGATAGATGCCTTGTATGCTTTCACGGCCTGTGAGGTCTCCATTTCGCCAAATACCTGTGTCATCAAGGATGAGAAACCTCATTTTATGAGTGTCAATGACATCTTGATTGAAAACACAAAAAACACCAAAAATTTATTGAAGCGGGAACTGGAGATCCGTTTAAATGATCTTCAGGAAAAAATATTCTTCAATAGCTTATTAAAAATATTCATCCAAGAGGGGATGTACAAACACGCCGATTATGAAAATGCCGGTGACTTTGACACTGTAGTGCAGGTTTTAAATCGCTTGTTTGAGCCATTCTTTGAACAGTTCTATCGTGAAATTCTTCCTGAGGATTATAAGAAACTGATCGATAAACCAATGAGTAGTATCACACGTTTCGATGTAAAAAAATCAGACGAAACGATGAAGACGCTCGAAAATGAGATCAAAGAAGTTAAGCGTCATTTACGTCAGTTGACCGAATATGCCATTGCCTGGTATGAAAAACTGCGTGAAAAATACAGCAAAGATCGTGAGCGCAAAACAGAATTACGCATCTTTGATAAGGTTGAGGCAACGCAAGTTGCACTAGCCAACGCCAAACTATATGTCAATCGTGAAGAAGGTTTCATAGGTTCAGGAATGAAGAAAGATGAGTTCGTATGCGATTGCTCGGATATTGACGATATCATTGTATTCCGCGAAGATGGCAAATATGTCGTTAGCAAAATCCAGGATAAAGTATTTGTCGGAAAAGGGATTATCCACGTAGCAGTCTTCAAAAAAGGCGACGAACGTACCATATACAACGTGATCTATAAAGAAGGGGAAACTGGTACGAGTTATATCAAACGTTTCTCTGTTGTCGGCGTTACTCGCGATAAGGAATATGATGTATCCAAAGGGTCAAAAGGATCAAAGGTTTTATATTTCACCGCTAATCCAAATGGTGAAGCCGAAGTCGTCAATATACAGCTCAAACCACACACGAAATTACGTAAATTGAATTTCGATATGGATTTCGCAGAAATTGCCATCAAAGGTCGCGCTTCCCAAGGGAATATTGTTTCTAAATATCCTGTCAAGAAAATCGCTTTTAAAAGCTCAGGTATTTCCACTCTTGCCGGAAGAAAAATCTGGTATGATACCATTATGAAACGTCTGAATGCCGATGAACGCGGTCAGTATTTAGGAGAATTTGATGGCGATGATAAAATATTGATTGTACTTTCCGATGGCAGCTACGAGTTATCAAACTTCGACCTGAGCAACCACTTTGATGAGAAAATGATCCGTATTGAAAAATTCTACCCAGAACATATCTATACAGTAGTGCATCAAGATGGTAAGAGCGGGACTTATTTTGTCAAACGTTTTAAATTTGATGACCAGCCTATTGGTAAACGTATTTCGTTTATCAACGAAGAACCCGGTTCAAAATTAGTGCTTATGAGCAATGCTGCCGAGCCTACGGTCAGATTGGACATCCTGAAAGGTAAATCACAAACGGAGGAAACACTGGAACAACCGTTGAACGAGATTATTGACATAAAGGGTATAAAAGCACAAGGCAACCGCCTGTCCTTCCATACCGTAAAATCTGTCACTTTGATCACAGCTGATGAAGATCTAAGTGAAAAAGGAAAGGAGAAAGCAGAAGTCGCTTCAGAAGGTAGCGAAACGAAATCCGGAGAGACCAAGTCCGGTGCAGCAACTGATGAAATATCAGCAGATGCCACTAAGGATAAAAAAGAAGATGACATCAAATTAGAGATCACTAATCCTGATGACATCCAAATTGATGACAAGGGGCAAATGGAAATGTTTTAGCAGCATTTTTCAATAAATAATCCGCATAAGAAAAGGCTCGAACATCATATTCGAGCCTTTTATATTATTATTTGATCGAAGGTAGCTTTCAAAGGTCACCAAGGCCTTGTTTCAATCCTCTTCCCCCTCTAATTAAATAGCCCACAATCAATTCGCTGCCTTGACATAAAGCTCCTGATATAACGCTTTTAGGCTTTAAATTCTTTTAGAAATTTTTGGAGTTTCGGCGCAATGACCACCGAACAGAACGGGTTCTCAGGATGATCATTAAAATAATTATGATGATAATTTTCAGCAGGCCAAAATGTTGATGCCGGTTCAACCGCCGTTACAATTGGATCTTCATAGACATCCTCGTTTTCCAACTCATCAATAAAGTTTTTTGCTAAAATTTCCTGTTCTTCATTGTGATAGAAGACCACAGAACGATACTGCGTACCCACATCATTCCCCTGACGGTTCAATGTTGTCGGATTATGTGTCTTAAAGAAAATTTTCAACAGATCCTCATAATTGACCAACTCATCATCATACTCCAACTCCACCACTTCTACGTGATCGGTTGTCCCTGTACATACTTGTTCATAAGTAGGATGGTCTACATGACCTCCCATATATCCAGGCAATACGGATGTCACTCCTTCGGTATTTTGGAAGATTACTTCCGTACACCAAAAACATCCACCTCCAAATGTTGCTTTCATATTTTTATCGTATTGAGTATTTAACAGCGTATATTTAGTAGTCAGTATTTAGACTTTACTTTTGTAAGCTGTCGGTATAATTACTATCCTATTTTTTTAGTTCCACAACGCTGACACAAAGATAATCATTATTCAATTTAATACTCAAACCTAAACGTGTATTAAATAAAAGCAAAGAATAAGGATAAAAAATTAAGAACCAGAGTTCTAATCTGTTAGATTCTTAGACCAGTCCTTGATCCTTTATCTCAAATCTCCTACCTCAAATCTCTTATCTAAAATCTCGCATCTAATTCTAATTACTAATAATAATGTTTTCCTTTGATTAATAGATCCTGTTGCTTGCTGTCGCAAATCGCATAAGAGAATCCCTCCTGCAATGCATAGGCTCCATACTCACCCTTCTTGTTAATCGCCAAAAATCCAACTTGTATCTCTTTGGCAATTGCAGGCTTTTTCTTCACAATACGCATCACCGCTTCCTTACAGGCGTCTTCCGGCGAGTAACCTTGGCGCATTAATTCGACCACTAAAAAGCTACCTACATTCCGGATAACTTCTTCACCTACCCCAGTCGAAGTAGCCCCACCAACTTCATTGTCAACATACAATCCGGCTCCGATGATCGGGCTATCTCCCACCCGTCCATGCATTTTAAATGCCATTCCACTGGTTGTACAGGCTCCCGAGATATTGCCATTAGCATCCAAGGCTAACATACCAATGGTATCGTGATTGTATTGGTTACCCGGAAGGCGCTCCGCAGCAAAAGTTTTATTTTCGATATTAACAACTGGCTTGTATTTCTTCTCCTTTAACCACTCCTTCCAAGCTTTTTCTCCCTCTGGCGTCAATAAATTCTCTTCTTGAAAACCGTTTTCTAACGCAAATTGCAATGCACCTTCACCAACAAGCATGACATGTGGAGTTTTTTCCATAACCAAGCGCGCCACCGATATCGGATGTCCGATTTTTTCCATACCAGCCACAGCACCACAATTACCATCAGCATCCATAATACAGGCATCTAGGGTCACATGTCCATCACGATCAGGGTAGCCGCCTTTGCCTACGGTCATATTTTTTAAGTCTGCTTCGGGTACCCGTACCCCCTGTTCGACAGCATCAAGAGCTTTTCCGCCTTTCGATAAGATCTCCCAGGCCGCTTTATTTGCCGCTATCCCAAAATCCCAAGTTGAAATCACAATCGGATATTTCTTCACCTTATCACTGGATGCAATCGTTAACCCTTTTGTATCAAATGCACTCAAGGTACCTATAGCTGTAGCAGCCATTAAACCCTGCCTAATAAAATTACGTCTAGAACTCATATATAAGCTATTATTTATGAGTGTTTATGCTCACTAATAGAAATGAACTCATTACACTCGGTTTGTCTTTTATTACCCTGTTTGCTTCAGTCCTCTAGTATTTTACAAACAGGAATCGTTGTTTTTCCGAATTTCAATTAGAATAGTCCTCCACCAACAATCGAAACTAGCGATGGTGAACTTCTAAAAATTCGATGGTTTTGCTATCAATAAGCAATAATACAAAATGGTTTTAGCAAATAGGGAAATTAATTAAAATTAAGCTCCAATATTCGTTTTTTAGCAATACAACATCTAAATCACTTAAAAATCGACAACAAACATTGATTTATATTGTGAATTAATCCTATCTTTAGAAACAAACTAATCAGCATGAAAAACACTCTAAAATACGCTTTTTTAGCATGTGCGAGTCTTATTGGCGCAAGCCATAGCCATGCACAGCAAGTCGATTCCACCACTTATTTCAAAATCAAAGAATTGCAAGAAAACGTAAAGCGTGAATTTGCACCGGATCGGAGAACGAAAATTGTGGCTATTCAGAAAGCGGATATTCCTCAAAATCTATATATCCTCGAAACAACCGAAAAAGATGCGAAGTTCGTGCTAGAACAAAAAGCAAAAGAAATAGCTGCTAATATCCAAATTCAATTATTGCCGGACGCTAGTGTTGAAGGTAAAACCGTAGGAGTCATCAGACTTTCAGTTGCCAACATGCGTACTTCTCCTGATAATTCCGCAGAACTGACAAGTCAAGTTTTATTGGGCACACAAGTAGATCTGCTCCAGAAGAAAAGT
This sequence comes from Sphingobacterium sp., assembly GCA_029239355.1. Classification (GTDB taxonomy): domain Bacteria; phylum Bacteroidota; class Bacteroidia; order Sphingobacteriales; family Sphingobacteriaceae; genus Sphingobacterium. The sequence goes on along the minus strand of JAQZAZ010000044.1, from coordinate 15,594 downwards.
GGCGAATACCGTGTGCGTACACCTGATGGTTACATTGCGTGGGTGCCCGCATCTTCAATAGCTGTTATGGATCAGCCTGAAATTGACGACTGGAGACAATCAGAAAAACTAATCTACACCACTGAATTCGGAAAATCTTATTCTCAACCCAACGAGAAAAGCCAGCGGGTATCGGATCTCGTATACGGAGATATATTGAAATTAATTGGACAAAAAGGAAGTTTTCATGAGATCGCTTATCCCGATGGCCGAAAAGGTTATATCAAAAAATCTGAAAGTCAAACTTTAAAAAACTGGTTGGATACACGCACTCCTACCGCCGATCATATTATAGCTAGTGCAAAAACAATGTTGGGATTGCCTTACCTGTGGGGCGGAACATCTGTTAAAGGGGTCGATTGTAGTGGATTTACCAAGACAAGCTTCTTTATGAATGGCTTTGTCATCCCCAGGGATGCATCACAACAGGTTTTGGCTGGGGAAAAGATAGATATTCTAGATAGTGAAGGGCATTTTGACCCTGACAAAGCGCTCAAAAACCTTAAGCCTGCAGATTTACTATTTTTCGCAGCTGGCAAAAACAGTAATCCCAACGCCCGCGTAACCCATGTGGCCCTTTATATTGGCAATGGCACTTTTATCCACGCCGCAGGATTGGTTCGCATCAACAGCATGCTAAAAGATGCTGCTGATTACGACGATTTTCAGACACGTACCGTTGTAGCTGCCCGCCGTTATTTAGGTGCCAAGGATTCTGCAATTCAAAAAATCGCTGAAAACAATTACTATATCAACAAATAAACCAAGATGAGCAATCAATCTGAATGGATCAGCAAGGACTTTGGAGCCTTTAAGTTAAGATTCCGTCCATATACACTAACGTTGCGTCATGTTTTTACCGTCGCTTCCTACAGCCGAAGCACCACACCTGTAGTCCTGACCGAGTTAGAATACGAAGGTATTATTGGCTACGGCGAGGCTAGCATGCCACCTTACCTTGGTGAGTCACAGGAAAGCGTTATCGCATTTTTAAATCAAATTGATTTATCAGCATTCGATTCTCCTTTCCAGACCGAGGAGATCCTACACTATGTAGATCAGGTAGCAGTTAAGAACACAGCCGCCAAAGCTGCGATAGATATTGCCCTACATGATGTGCTTGGTAAAATTATGGAGCAGCCTTTCTATAAAATATGGGGACTAAATCCGGATCTTATTCCACCGACATCTTATACAATCGGTATCGATACAGAGGATATGATCCGCAAAAAGGTTGCTGAAGCGGATCAGTTTAAGATTCTAAAAGTAAAATTGGGATTGGATACCGATAAAATGATTATTGACACCATTCGTCAGGTAACAGATCGTCCCTTATGTGCTGATGTCAACCAAGGCTGGAAAACTCGGGAAGAGGCATTGGAAATGGCCTATTGGCTGGCCGAGCGAAACGTTACCTTCCTCGAACAACCGATGCCAAAAGAACAGATTGACGATAATGCTTGGCTGACTGCACATAGCCCAATACCGACGATTGCTGACGAGGGCTGTCAACGATTAGTTGATGTGCCTGCCCTAAAAGGTGTTTATAGTGGCATCAACATCAAGCTGATGAAATGTACCGGTATGCGTGAAGCCAAGCGGATGGCCGAACTTGCTCGTTCGCTCGAAATGAAAGTAATGATCGGCTGCATGACCGAAACCTCATGCGCTATCAGTGCTGCAGCACAATTAGCACCACTAACCGATTGGGCAGATTTAGATGGAGCACTCCTGATCGACAACGATATCTATGATGGTATGACAGTCATTGATGGCAACTGCTTCTTACCGAACCGTCCAGGAATTGGAATTTTAAGAAAATAAGATTATATTCAATGCAATGTTTTTCGCCTTAAAGAAAAACATTGCATTGAATCTTTGTCGGAGTTGAAATCAACAACCGGTAAAACCAACATATTAACAAACTAAATTAATCAATTCAAACTCTTATGAAACAACATGTCCTCACAACGTTGTGTCTCATAGCCTGTAGTTCGATGCAGTCTCTATATGCACAACAGATTCAGATTGCTGGAAAAATCACCGACAGCAATGGAAATCCCATCAGTGGAGTTACCATAACTGTCAAAGGGTCGAGCCAGGGAACATCAACCAATGAACAAGGCTTATTCACGCTTAATGCAAATTCGACCGCGTCGCTCTTGATATCTGCAGTTGGGTATAAAGCACAAGAGATTCAGGTCAATGGCCGAAAAACAATCAGTATTTCACTTACGAGCGGTGAACAGGCCCTGGACGAGGTTATGGTTGTCGCCTACGGTACAGCAAAAAAAAGCACCTATACCGGATCTGCGGCTCAGATTAAATCTGACGCCATCGACAAACAACCGGTCACATCTTTTGAAAAAGCATTAACTGGACGTGTCGCGGGTTTGCAACTATCAAATGGATCTGGTCAAGCTGGCGCAACATCAGCCATACGTATCCGGGGAATTGGCTCTATGAACGCATCCAACGATCCATTATATGTGATCGATGGTGTCCCAGTGATCTCTGGAAGTGTCGGCCAGATGGGGGATTATATTGTCAATACTAATAATGTAATGAGTACATTGAATCCAAGTGATATCGAATCAATTTCAGTACTTAAAGATGCCGCAGCGTCTTCTCTATATGGATCACGGGCCGCAAATGGAGTTATTATCATTACAACAAAAAGAGGCAAAAATGGAGATCCTAAGATCAATGTCAAATCCTCAATTGGCATAAGTCCATCTTGGGCAACAAAAAACAATGAACCAGCTTCGGTTCAGGATCAGATCAATATGCTCTATAGCATCCTATATGATTCTAGGATAGCTTCGGGCCAGACAGCTGAGCAAGCAAATAAAAATACGCTATATCGTCTAAATTCGTTAGAATGGAATCCTAATTCTGCCAATTACGGCAAACCAAATTCTGCCTATGGATTTGGTATCCATGGCTACCAATTTAGTACCGAAGGCACATCCCAATGGGAAAATGTCCATATTTCCGGAAAAACTGATGGTTTGGAAAATCGTGACGGAAAATACTACGATTGGAATAAGGCATTATTTAGAACAGGTATATTCAATACCAACGATATATCGGTCAGTGGTGCAACAGAAAAAACAAATTATTATGCATCATTGGGCTATACACAAGATAAAAGCAGGATTATTGAAAATAATTTTGACCGCATTAATGGACGGGTCAATTTAACACAGAAAATCGGGAAATACCTGGAATTTGGCTCAAACATCAACTATGCAAAGAACAAATTAGCCGGTATGAATGATACACGGAATACTGGAACCAATTACCTGTACCAAACACGCAACCTACTTTGGCAGATGTATTGGCCAACTGATTATAAAACAGGAAAAGAATACACGGCCCGCTATGGAAGTCTTGCTTATAACCCATTATACTACAACAAAGAATGGGAGAACTCCTCAAATACGAGCAAACTTTCCGCTATTGAATCCTTAACACTAAAGCTTTTACCAGAGTTAACCTTGAAAACGATTTTCTCTTACGATAATACAGAGGTTAAAGACCATATTTATTACAGTGCTAAACACTATACTGGGATGGCAGACAATGGTCGTGTCACCGAAGTGTCGACGTCCATCCAAAAACTAGTATCCTCGACAACAGCTAATTATAATAAAAGCTTCGGCCTGCACAATTTAAGTTTGTTGGCGGGTTTTGAGGCCGAAAAAAACACAACAGACTTTATTCGCGCCACAGGTAAAGATCTTCCATCGTCATCGCTTCACACCGTAGCTACTGCAGGTATTTTGGATGCTTCTGCATATTCATGGGGCAACAATATGATGTCCATTCTATCCCGTGCTGAATATAATTTTAACGAGCGCTATTATGCTTCAGCTTCCTTTAGAAGAGATGGATCGTCACGATTAGGACCTGGACCACGATGGGGTAACTTTTGGTCGGTCGCCGCTTCATGGAATTTGGCAAAAGAATCTTTTATCAAGGATATTGAGCAAATCAATAGCCTGAGATTTAGAGGATCTTATGGCACCAATGGAACTTTACCCATACAGGATTTCGCATGGAGAAACCTGACCAGCTATTCCAATAAATATATGGCTCAGCCCGGTGGCGGATTAAATAATCTGGGTAATCCTGATGTGGCTTGGGAAAAAAATTATTCCACCAATATCGCGCTGGAATTTGGGTTATTTAATAATAAACTTTTTGGAACACTGGAATATTTCAATAGAGATTCAAAAAACCTCCTACAGGATGTTCCAATATCAACAATTACGGGTTTTAAGTCTATATTGAGAAACGTGGGTGAGATGAACAACAAAGGCTTAGAAATTGAACTAGGCTCTGATATCGTAAAAAATGAAAACTGGAAATGGACCTTAAGTGCCAATGCGACTTTTATTTCATCGAAGGTGACAAAATTATATGGCGGGCAGGATATTGTCTGGTTTGACCCCACAGGTGGAGATAATAGAGCTCGCTTTGTTTATAGGGAAAATGAATCACCTTTATCGTTCTTTGGATTGGAATGGGCTGGCACTGACCAAACCAACGGAAAAAATGTCTGGTATACCAATGATGGAACTGCAGGTGACTTTATGTTCAATGGAAAAGCAGCTAGCTATGATTATAAAAATGCACAACAAACAATCATAGGAAATGCCAATCCTAAATTATATGGGGGGATAAATTCGGATGTCGACTATAAAAACTTTTCATTGGGGGTGAACTTTGCTTATAAGATCGGTGGTAAACTTTACGATGCTACATCAAAAGATGTCGCAGATGATGGTTATTACTGGGAACGGATCCATTCTAATTATTTTGTGGAACAGTCGTGGTCTCCATCTAACACAGGTGGAACTTATCCAATGGTAACAGGTCGAGATCTAGAGGATGTCAACCAGATCAGTAGCCGACAATTATTTGACGCCTCCTATATCAGATTAAAAAACATATCCTTAAGCTATAGACTCCCAAATGCTTTGCTTAATCGAGCAGGTATTTCGAATGCCCGTTTGTATTTTAATGGAAGTAATTTATTAACTGTTTCCAAGTACAAATACATGGACCCGGAGGTAAATCAATTTGGCACACGCGGCTGGGAAACACCACTCGCGAAAACCTATACCTTTGGAGTTGAATTTAGTTTTTAACCGATAAAAAACAGTACTATGAAAAAGCTTTTTATTGCCTCGTGTATATCTATATCCATCGTTGTAAGCTCATGCAGTAACTTTCTGGATGTCACACCTACTAACATGGGGGATTCCAATACATCCATTCAGACGGCTGCTGATGCAAAAGTAATTATGAATGGATTAATGAGCAAAATGGCAAACGTCGATTATTACGGCAGGAATTTTCCGCTCTATGCAGATGCAAAAGGTGGCGATTTCACAATCGCATCGCAAGGACGTGGCTATGATTATTTATACGTATTTAATCATTCCGCTTCGTCCAACCCCTATTCAAGTATTTGGATACAAGGCTTTCACACTTTAGTTCAAATCAATAACTTGCTAACAAACATTGAAAGAATGGTCGCTGCTGGCTCTACAGAAGATTTTGCTTCGTATAAAGGGCAAGCATTAACCGCTAGGGCATTAATTAATTTTGATCTAGTGAGATTATATGGCAAGCCCTATACTATGGAGAAGTCATCCTTGGGTATTCCCAATGTAACCAAAGTACTTGAATATAACGCGCAGGAAAAACGCGTCTCTGTAGATGAAAATTATAAGCAGATTCTGCTAGATCTTAAAGATTCAGAAAGCTTATTATCTAAGGCAAAAGCAAACGGATATTTCAATTATTTCGCCAATAGGGCATTACAGGCCCGCGTTTATATGTATATGAACGATTACGACAATGCACTAAAAGCTGCTCAGGAAATAATCGACTCCAAAGTGTATACCTTGTACAGCAACGCTGATTGGGTAAAATCATGGACAAGCATGTTCGGCACAGAATCAATACTTGAACTTGGTATTTACCCAAATGAAGCTGATGCGGGAACAAGTTCACTTGGCGCAATGTTCCGTAGAAAAGAACATGGTAGTAAAGCTATTTTGGGAAACTTCATTGCCGCAGATCCGTTCCTATCAAAGCTTAAAACTGACGACACAGACGTGAGATGGGGAGTAATGGCTTACGATGAGGTTGGCACTACACACTTAGGTGCCTTATACAAATATAGCGGGAGTACTAATCTTGCCGGAGATAAAAATTCACCAGCAAATAGCACTGCTGTGAATATTAAAGTCATCCGCTTATCAGAAATCTATCTTATCGCGGCTGAATGTGCATTATTGAAATCATCTCCAGACAAGAGCCTTGCAGCAACCTATTTGAATGCAATTCGTCAAAGATCTCCAAAATTGGATGCAGCCACTTCCAGCACAATTACTTTAGATATGATCGCCGACGAAAGAAGCAAGGAGCTCTTGGGTGAAGGCCACCGCTTTTTTGATATGATGCGCTGGAATAAATCAATCACATTTGACGATGATCTCGGTAATATAAGTACCACCAATAGACCAAAGACTATAGACCGAACTTTTTTCAAAACGATCCTTCCAATCTCTTTGGATGAAATGAATGCGAATCCGGCTATCGCAAATCAACAAAATCCGAGTTATTAGAAAATTACTCAAATAATAAAGGCCACTTGAAGTGGCCTTTTTAGTACCTTATAAAAACAAAAGCATTTTTATAAGGTACTATTTTTGAAAGGAGTCCGTATTTCTTCTTTTAAATCAATCAGGTAACCATTAATTATTGCAAATCGAATTCCATCTTCGGAGCCAATAAAAAAGTCAGCTTGACCTTCAAAAAAGAGGTTACCTGCATATTGAAAACTGGCATCTGTTAAGATCTGAATCGGAAAATTATGCAGCTGCGTACCTTTGGGCCTATCAGAAATCTGTAGTGCCCCATAGCCTTGTTTCAACAACTCAACCACAATAGGTAAGGTTAACTCCGCCAATGAAAATATCTGATCTGTATACAGTTTTGCCGGAATAAATTGGAGTCCTTCGACATCCATATCGGTATATCCATAGAAATCCTGCAAATCACCAATATCCTCAATCAAGCCTTCTACATAATAGTCTCCTCCGGCAGTTTTTTCATTTTGTCGAATAGCTACATCCACCAACATCCTTTTACCATTTTTTTTAATAGATAAGTTTCGGATCAAAACGTCGTGAAGTTTTTCATCATTAAAAGGAATGTGGTTGTAATCAGCAATGTCATGTGCCTGATAGGATCCCGAAGCGATTTCCTGAAAGGCGTGTAATAACGCAATGAAATTATATTTTCGAACTTCCAATTTCTCAGGATCACCAGCGTAGGCTCCTGATTCAATCAGAATGGTACTAGCGCCCCATTTTTGGAAATTATCTCCAAAACCACGCGGGGTATGCTCATCGTCATATTTCGCGACAGCATTTGGTATAAATTCCTGCAATATCTTATTTATTCCCACGATTACCCGCATAGCATCTGCCCTAACCGTATTAACACTTCTCTCATAGTCGTATGCCGGGGCCAACAAGGAAATTGTTACTGGAGTGGCGGTACCGGGGATATTGTAGTAATTATGCTGATTATGGAGATTAAAAGCAAAGTCTGGTTTTAGTAACATCGCCTGCGCTTTCAGCAGGGCCCCTTCCACAGTTGCCAGCGCACGCGCATCGCGGTTCATATCGACATCCATGGCTGTTCTCCGCTGATAACGTTCAGCGCCATCAGGGTTCAGCATCGGAATAAAGTATAAGGTCAGTTTCTCCGCTATCTCTTTTCGCAAGGTATCGAAACCATCCAACTCTCCATTAAAAAAATTAAATAGATCAAATAGCGCCATTGTTGCCGTAGGTTCGTCCCCATGCATCTGAGACCATAACAAAACCTTTATCGACCCTTGCCCATATTTCAATCTAAAAATCGAACGATCCTCCACAGACCTTCCAATCTCTACAACAGTAAATCGTTTACTGATATCTTTCCCCTGCAAAAGTGGCAAGATATCAGCATATTTAAATCGCCTATGCTGTAAAGCCTTTTCTTCATATAAAGAAAAGGCTTTGATAAATTCTTCTTTTACTAAATTCATCTTAATCTTTTAAAGCTACCTCAAGTAAGGTAATCGTTCCTTGCGATGCATCCATCCTCACCTTTGCACCTACCGGAAGGATAAATTGTTCGGCAATATGTCCAATGACAGCTCCGCTATAAGCAGGCACGTTTAAGGGTTTAATATAATCATTGAATAGCTGATCCAATGTCACAGAGCCATAGCCCCCCGACGGTTTGCAATTCGTACACTTTCCAAAAATAAAACCTTTGATCACAGCCAATATTCCCGCATTTTTTAACTGGCAAAACATGCGGTCAACGCGTTCCATATCTTCATCCACCTCTTCAATAAAAAGTATTTTGTTTCTAAAGTCAGGTAGATAAGGCGAACCACACAATCCTGTCAATACGGTCATATTTCCACCGAGCAGTACACCATCGACAGTACCGGGAGAAATTGTGGCAATGCGGTCTTTAGTCTGTACAATATTATCCCCCTTAGATTTAGGGTTTTCAAATACCGCAGGTTTATTCGCTACAAATTGTGCATTAAATGCATCGGCGAGCTTCTTTGTCCATGTGCTTATACCGACAGCACCATGGAAAGCAACAAGTCCGGTTTTCGCGTACAAAGCCAGAATTAACGCCGTAATATCTGAATAGCCCAACAAAATTTTAGGATTTTGGGCGATCATCTTATAATCAAGTCTGTCCAGAAGACGGGAAGTTCCCGAGCCCCCCCTTACACAGACTATTGCTTTGACAGCCTTATCAGCAAACATATCATGTATATCGGCAATACGTTCCTGATCTGTCCCCGCCAAATTGCCATAGCGACTACGGATATGTTTTCCTTCTTTCACTTTAAAACCCAATGTTTCAAAGATCTCGCGAGCGATAATAATCGATTCTTCATCATCCAATACGCCCGCTGGCGTTATCAAACCAATGGTATCCCCAGGATGTAACCTCTTGGCAAGCAAAGTAGCTGGCCCGGTTAACCCTTCCACAATTTGTACGGATCGTTCTGCCCCCAATGCCGGAATGGCCATTGCGCCCAAAGCAATTGATTTTATAAATGCCCTTTTCTGCATATTCCGATAAATTATCTATTGAACAATAAACGCTCTCCAGCTCCTTTCTCAATAATTTCTCCCTTAGAAAATGCTACTTTACCGGATACGATCGTATGTTCGATCGTTGAACTAAACGTATGCCCTTCGAATGGGGACCATCCGCATTTAGAAAGGATATTCTCTTTTGAAACGGTGTATGGTTTATTTAGATCCACCAAAACAAGATCCGCCCAATAGCCTTCACGGATATAACCGCGATCTTCGATCTGAAATAATGTCGCCGTATTGTGTGCTGACTTCTGAACCAATTGTTCCAGCGTCATTTTACCAGCTTTGACCATATCCAATAACGCTTGTAAAGCATGCTGAACCAAAGGGCCACCACTCGGAGCTGATGCATAAGGCTGCGTTTTTTCTTCGATTGTATGCGGCGCGTGATCTGTTGCAATCACATCAATATGTCCATCCAACACGGCCTTAAGAATATGGTCACGATCATTGACAGTCTTAACAGCAGGATTCCACTTGATAAAATTCCCTTTTGTTGCGTAATCCTGATCAGAAAACCAAAGGTGATGGATACAAGCTTCGGCTGTGATTTTCTTGTCTTTTAATGGAATATCATTCCGAAATAAATCGATTTCTTTTGCTGTTGAGATGTGTAAAATATGCAACCTGGTATGGTATTTTTTAGCCAGCTCCACAGCCTTGGATGAAGACAAATAACAAGCTTCCGCAGAGCGGATCAGCGGATGCATCTCAATCTTCAATCCATCTTCACCATATTTTTCCTTGAATGTTACCAGATTGGCCTTGATCGTTGCTTCGTCCTCACAGTGTGTAGCAATCAACGTAGGCGAGTTTGCAAAAATACCCTCTAGTGCTTTTTCATTATCCACCAGCATATTTCCGGTGGACGATCCCATAAACACCTTTATACCGCAGACATCACGCGGATTAGTTTTCAACACCTCTTCCAAGTTATCGTTGGCTGCCCCCATAAAGAAGGAGTAATTGGCTAATGCATTCTTTCCTGCAATATCATATTTATCCTGAAGCAGTTGCTGTGTCAAGGTATTGGGAACGGTATTAGGCATCTCCATGAACGAGGTTGTCCCTCCTGCTACCGCAGCGCGACTTTCATGCCATATATCGGCTTTATAAGTTAATCCGGGTTCCCTAAAGTGAACCTGATCGTCAATTAATCCCGGAAACAGATGTAGCCCCTCAGCATTGATTTCCTGATCCGCAGGATGATTAATCTCCTGTGCGATCATTTCGATTCGGCCATTGCTGATGTATACATCAGCAGCCTCAACTTTACCTTCGTTAACAAGTTGCGCAGATTTTATAAGAATAGATGACATGTTGATCTCTTTACTTTGGTATCTGTCAAAAGTAAAGATTTGTTGCCGTGATATCAAGCTATCTGTTCAAAGAGTTGCCCAAATAAGGAGACAAAAAGCAGAGAATACCCATCCTTATGCCTATTGGATCCAAACCATATCTGCTTTTACGAAAAGAAGCGCAAAAATCTTGGCTGGAAACAAAAAAGAGGCCTTAGCCTCTTGTTTTATTCTTTATCAAATTTGTACCCCACTCCTTTTACCGTGGTCACATAATCGTCGCCTATTTTTTCGCGGAGCTTACGAATATGCACATCGATCGTACGGTTGGTTACGACGACTGAATCTTCCCAAATACTTTTTAAGATTTGTTCTCTCGTGAAAACTTTATTTGGTTTGGAGGCCAATAAATATAGTAACTCAAACTCTTTTTTGGCAAGTACAATTTTTTTCTCGCCCCTGTAGACTAAGAAAGAATCTCTATCGATAACCAGATCAGCTATCTCGATTTTATCCTGTGCTGAAGAATCAGACTCATCCGACGCATTTCTTCTCAATATTGCATTGATCCGGCTCATCAAAGCGCGTGGCTTGATTGGCTTGGCGATATAATCATCTGCTCCAACATGAAATCCGGCAATTTCCGAATATTCTTCACTTCTGGCTGTCAAAAACACCATAAAGGTACTTTTGAATTCAGGCATCGCGCGCATGATGCGACAAGCTTCAATCCCGTCCATCTTAGGCATCATCACATCCAGGATGATTAAGTCAGGGTTTACTTGTTTGGCAACTTGTATTGCCTCTTCCCCATTTTGCGCTGTAGAGACCTGATAACCTTCACGATTTAAGTTGAATGCAATTAAATCCAAGATATCCTTTTCGTCATCAACAATTAAAATCTTTTGTTTCGAAGAACTCATTTGTCTTATTTTTTTGCTAAAATATGAACAAAATGATAACAATCGGTTAATCTAATGTTACCAAATTATTAAGTAATATTTCAATTAACAATAACACATTGATTACTTAATTGTTTTCTTCAGAAAATCCGCTAGCTCCTCGCCACGCAGGTTCTTCGCAATGATAATACCGTTTGGATCGAGGATATAAGATGTAGGCAATGCCTTCACCCGATAATCAATTACAACCGGTGAAGTCCAAGCCTTTAAGTCAGACACATGGGTCCATGTAAGTTTATCGTCTGCAATAGCCCGCATCCACGAACCAGGGTTATCGTCAAATGAAACAGATAGAATATCGAAACCTTTGGAATGATACGCATTATACAACTTGACGAGGTTCGGATTTTCCTGACGGCAGGGCATACACCAAGAAGCCCAAAAGTCCACTAGAGTAAATTTCCCTTTGAAACTGGACAGCTTTACTTCCTTGTTAGTAGGTGTAAAAGATGTAAGTTCCGGCGCCGACTGACCAATAGCCATTTTCTTCAGCTTCTGAGTTTCTTCCTTAAACTGAGTTACATATCTATTTTCGATAAATTCGTCTTTGATTTTGTCCGCATAAGCAATAATTTCAGCTTCAGCTACTTCAGGATCTAATGTTGAGATCGCATAGAAGCCAGCCAAATCATTGTGCTTATTGGAAAAATCGACTGCTTTGCTGGTATAAGCGCGGAGTTCATTCGCAAATTTGGCTTTGTATTCGGCGCGGATTTTTTCTATTTCTTCAGCAGAGGAATTTGCTGTTAGCTTAGAAAAAACACTTTGCAGTGAATCTTGCACATAATCGCGGTGGTTTCTTTCTTTAGCGAAAGGTTGTATAGTTTTTGAAAGTTCAGATCCTTCGACCAGATAGTCGTTGACATCTTTATGCAAATCCGCTTTAAAAGAAATTGTTTCACCAGGGGAAGCAATCAGGTCATAACGGTTTTTACCAACACGTAAGGACAACAGCCTCGATTGGCTCGCCTGGCGCACAAACTGAAATTTATTATTATCGCCAAAATACATTGAATCCAGCTTAGTATCACCTTCGTATAAAGAGACAACTTTTATGTTACCCGGGTTTTCTACATTACCTTCAATCGTAAATTGCTCTTTATTCTGGCAACTCAACATCAATCCAACCACGCTTACTGCTAAAAAAATTGCCTTTTTCATCTGTATATCGTTTTGTGAGCGCCCATGTCATCTATAAATAGATTTTATTACACTCGATTTTCTTTTAAATTGAAGAAACTATCCTATTTATTCCTCCCTTGTTATTATCCATTCATAAATTCCTCTTCAGTCGAATTCACGAACTCGTTGCACTCGGTTTGAATAAGCAGAATAGTTCCATAGTATAAATTAAAGCCGAAACATTCGGTGCATCTGAAGCTTATTCTTCAAGTGTCCTACGTGTCCGATCCACAACGTTAAATTTAACTTAAGAATTCCTTTGCACGTTCAATAGCAGTTTTTAAACCCGCAGAGTTTTTACCGCCTGCAGTCGCAAAGAAAGGTTGCCCACCGCCGCCACCTTGGATATCTTTTGCAAGATCACGAACGATATTACTTGCATTTAAACCTTTTTCCCTTGCTAAATCATCTGAAATAACGACAGTTAAACTTGGCTTCCCATCGAATTCTGCTCCAATAACCAAGAACAAATTATTGACAGCTCCCTTTACCGCGTAGGCTAAGGTCTTAACCGCTTCTGCATTGGGCAGATCAACCAGCGTCGATAAAAAGTTGATATCACCAACCTGTTCGATTTTCGCCTCCAGATCTGATTTCAACGCCAAAGATTTTTCGGTAATGCTTTTCTCTATTTCTTTTTTCAAGGCTCCATTTTCATCGATGATTTTACCCAAAGCTGATACAAAGTCCTTTGGATTATTCATGAGTTCTTTCAAATGCTGCACCAATTCAAAATGCTCACGGATTACCGCTGCAGAACGCGAACCTGTAATCGCTTCAATACGACGTACTCCAGCAGCCACAGCAGACTCCGAAACAATCTTAAAGAATCCAATCTGACCTGTTGCTTTCACATGCGTACCCCCACATAATTCTTTGGAGAATTGGTCTTCAAAAGTAATCACACGAACAAAATCACCGTATTTTTCGCCAAACAAAGCCGTGACACCTGAGTTCAAAGCCTGCTGATAAGGTATATTCCGTTCTTCTTTTAATGGAATATTTTCACGGATTTTAGCATTCACAATATCTTCGACCTGTTTGATCTCATCTTCACTCATCTTTGCAAAGTGAGAAATATCGAAACGTAAAATATCAGCATTCACTAATGAACCTTTTTGATTGACGTGCGTACCCAATACCTGTTTTAGTGCCGCATGCAACAAGTGGGTTGCAGAGTGATTATTCTCCGTGTCCAATCGTTTGGCCTTGTCAACCTCTGCAACAAAGGTTCCATTCAGGTCCAATGGCAATTTATTGGTAAAATGGACGAAAATTCCATTTTCCTTTTTGGTATCCGTAATATAGATCTTTTCGCCTGTTTCCTCCGAAATCAATTCACCGGAATCACCGACCTGTCCCCCTCCTTCAGCATAAAATGGACTCACAGAAAGTACCAATTGGTATTGCTCCTTATTTTTTGCGACAACTTTACGGTATTTCACGACTTCTGTTTTTGCTGTCAATGTATCGTAACCGACAAATTCGAAGCCGTCATCATCATTAACAACAACCCAGTCACCGGTATCGATTGCTGTCGCCGCCCGGGAACGGTCCTTTTGAATTTGAAGCGCCTGTTTAAAACCGTCCATATCAACGGACATGCCTTTCTCACGCGCTAGTAATTCAGTTAAATCAATTGGAAAGCCATACGTATCATATAATTCAAATGCAAAATCACCATTGATAACTTCATGATCTTCCACATAATTTTCAAATCGCTGTACACCTGTGGACAAGGTTCTTAAAAAAGAAACTTCTTCTTCCAAAATTACTTTCTGTACAAAATCCTGCTGTTGGATCAATTCGTCAAATACACCACTGAATTGTACTGCTAGTACCGGAACAAGCTCATTAATAAATGGCGTTTTAAATCCTAAAAACGTATAAGCATAACGTACAGCGCGGCGTAAAATACGACGAATGACATAACCAGCTTTATTGTTGGATGGCAATTGTCCATCGGCTATCGCAAAACTAACTGCACGAATATGATCAGAGACCACGCGCATTGCAATATCACTCTTTTCGTCCACGCCATATTTTATCCCTGATTTATCTGCAATAAAATCAATAGTTGGTGTAAAGACATCCGTATCATAGTTTGACGTTTTACCTTGGATACATCTGACCAAACGCTCAAAGCCCATCCCTGTATCCACATGTTTTGCCGGTAAAGCTTGAAGTGATCCATCTTTCAGGCGATTGAATTGCATAAAGACCAGATTCCAGATTTCAATCACTTGTGGGTGATCTGCATTGACCAAACTTTGTCCCGCAACTTGAGTACGCTCCTCCGGACTACGCATATCAAAATGGATTTCAGAACAAGGCCCGCAAGGCCCGGTTTCTCCCATTTCCCAGAAATTATCCTTTTTATTGCCAAGCAAAATACGATCTTCAGCGATCCACTGTTTCCAAAAATTGAACGCTTCCATATCCCTGTCCAAACCTTCACTTGCGTCGCCTTCAAAAATGGTCACATATAAACGATCCTTATCGAGCTTATAGACTTCGGTCAAGAGCTCCCAGGCCCAGGCAATAGCTTCCTTCTTGAAGTAATCTCCAAAGCTCCAGTTTCCCAGCATTTCAAATAAAGTGTGGTGGTAAGTATCAATACCAACTTCCTCTAGATCGTTATGCTTACCTGAAACACGCAAGCAACGTTGCGTGTCTGCAACACGTGGAAACTTAATTGGTGCTTCACCTAAGAATAAATCCTTAAACTGGTTCATCCCCGCATTGGTAAACATCAATGTAGGATCATTTTTTACAACTACTGGTGCTGAAGGGACTATCTGATGCCCTTTGCTTTTAAAAAAGTCTAAAAAGGCTTGACGAATTTCTCTACTTGTCATTTAATTATCTAAAAATATGTGCAAACTTACTCAAAATTGGTCTGTTATGCAA
>JAQZAZ010000225.1 GCA_029239355.1 Sphingobacterium sp. | reverse complement strand
GACATTGGAGGCACTCATATTTCCGCCTGTATCATTGACACCAAACAATGGAATATACATTTAGAGAACGTGGTCAGAAACCACGTTTTTTCTCAAGGAAATGCTAAAACGATTTTACACACCTGGGCTTCCACAATACAGGAGATTATCCGTACCTCACCCACTGCTATTCAATTCATTGGCATAGCAATGCCAGGACCATTTGACTATGAAAATGGTATCTCTAAAATGTTAGGGCAAAGCAAGTACGACAACTTGTATGATAAAGACATTAAAACCTTATTGTCTGCAGAGCTGGGTTTATTCCCTGATGCTATTCATTTTATTAATGACGCTGCTGCTTTTTTACAGGGAGAAATATTTGTACAGAACCTACAAACTAATGCAAGAATACTTGGCATTACTTTGGGAACGGGATTGGGATCCGCAGTCTGGAACAAAGGCGAAAAGGCTTTCGATGCAGATCTATGGAATACACCTTACGAGGAAAGTATTTTTGAAGAATATTTGGTAACAAGATGGTTTGTCAAACGATTCAAAGAGGTCACAGGTAAGGATGTTACTGGATTAAAGGAAATTCTGGACAATCACCGTGAAACAACCGCATTCACGACAATCAAAGATGAATATGCGAAGCATCTATTTGATTTTATGCAATTTTTTGAAGAAAAATACCAGACGAATATCTTTATTATTGGCGGCAACATTGCAAAAGCACTTCCTATCTTTATCGCAGACCGGGAAGAATTCAATAGATTTATCGTCTACACAGCAATACTGGGTGAGAAGGCCGCAATGATTGGCGCTGCAAGTATATTCAGTTAACGAACGAAGAGTAGGGCTACGAAAAGCTAAATACCCCATTCATTTAATGGATCGGGATACCTGAAGGCGGTAAAAATTAGAAGTTATCACTCTTGACAAGCACGATTAAAGAAATCACATCCGGAGAAATATCCATCTATTAAAACATAGATGGATATTTCTCCGGATTAGCTTCATGCATGATTGCATAAACAGATTCTACAACATCATCTGAGGATGGTTTGGAAAAATAATCTCCATCCGAACCATAGGGCGGACGATGTGCTTTTGCTGTCAATGTCCGGGGCTGGCTATCAAGCAAATAATAACCGTTTTGTTTTTCAAGTATTTCTTGTAATATGAATGCGGAAGCTCCTCCGGGTACATCCTCGTCTACAATCAGCAACTTATTCGTTTTTTTCAGGGACTCGGCACAAAGCTGCCCCTCATCAAACGGTTGTAAGGTCTGTGCATCAATAATTTCAATAAATATCCCCAAACGCTCCAATTCGACCGCTGCTTCTTCGACAACGCGTAAAGTTGATCCATAGGAAACTACCGTAATATCCTGCCCTTCTTTAATACATTCTGCATAACCAATTGGCACTGTAAATTCGCCCACATTCTCAGGCAAGCGCTCTTTGAGGCGATAGCCATTTAGACATTCGACAACAATAGCGGGTTCATCTGAACGGAAAAGTGTATTATACATCCCTGCAGCTTGTGTCATATTACGCGGTACGCAGATATGTAACCCTCTTAATGAGCCCAATAACACAGACATAGGGGATCCAGAATGCCATATCCCTTCCAGACGGTGCCCGCGGGTACGGATAATCACCGGTGCTTTTTGCCCTGCAAACGTACGATAACTTAAACTTGCCAGATCATCACTGGCAACGGTGATGCCGTAAATCAAATAGTCTAAGTATTGGATTTCAGCGATCGGTCTCAAACCACGAATAGCCAATCCTATACCTTTACCGATAATCGAATTTTCGCGGATACCAGTATCAAATACACGATGAGCACCGAGCTTATCTTGTAAACCAGCAAATCCCTGATTGACATCCCCTATCTTTCCAACGTCTTCTCCGAATGCCAATAGGCGTTCATCCCGTTGAAAATTTTCCTCAAAACAGAGATTCAATACTTCTCTACCGTCCACTATTTTGGAATCCTCTTTATAAATCGGCCCTACTGCTGGCACATTAAAGGGAGAATCAATGCCATCCGTAAATAATTTTGAATTGTACCGCTTCTCGTTGACGTCCTGTTTAACTTTATACCAGTTTAAAAGTTCCTGGCGGCCTTCTATATGTTTCCCTTTCAACTCGTGCAATACCTTCCGGACTTGTCCGTATACCTCTTTCAAGGAAGGTTCTACCATCGACTGCAGTTTTTTTGCTGCAAAGTCTGCTTTTTCATTCGGAACTCGTAACAATAAATCAATTGCTTCTTTTGCTTCGATCCCTAACGTCTTGATATAATCTGCCCATGCTCGTTTTTGTTCTTGACGAACAAAGTCTTTGGTTTCGCGATCAAGCTGATCTAACTCTTCATCTGTAGCAATACCCGAGCTTTGCATCCATTCTTTCATCTTCGCGATACAATCGAAATCTACCTCCCATTGAAGGCGCTCCTGGGATTTATAACGCTCATGGGATCCCGAGGATGAGTGCCCCTGTGGTTGTGTTAATTCGGTCACATGGATCAGACATGGAACATGTTTTTCTCTTGCAATATTTGCAGCCTGTTCGTATGTCTCACACAAGCCTGCATAATCCCAGCCTCTGACCTTAAAAATTTCAATTCCATTTGTCAGCTGCTCCTTTTGGAAACCTTTCAGTATTTCAGAAATATCACCTTTTGTGGTCTGGGTCTCGTTAGAAACAGAAATGCCGTATCCATCATCCCAAATCGAAATAATTGCTGGAATTTGATGCACGCCTACAGCATTGACCACTTCAAAGAATACTCCCTCTGATGTTGCAGCGTTGCCGATCGTACAAAAAACAACTTCATTTCCTTTATCTGAGAAATAGGATAAATAATCCAAATTTCTATTTTGTTTATATAATTTAGATGCCAGTCCTAGGCCCAATACCCGCGCCATCTGCCCACCTGTTGTGGATATATCCGAAAAGGAGTTCTTCTGAACGGTCTGATCAAGCCAATTCCCCTGGTCATCCAAAACCCGTGTAGAGAAATGACAATTCATTTGTCTACCAGCGGAAGAAGGATCCGCTTCAACATCGGGGTGTGCATACAATTGAGAGAAAAAACGATAGACATCACTGATGCCAGAAGCAAATATAAATGTTTGGTCACGGTAATATCCCGACCGCCAATCTCCATTTCTGAAGACTTTAGCCATCGCAATTTGTGCCAATTCTTTTCCATCGCCAAAAATACCAAACTTTGCCTTACCGGTAAGCACTTCTTTACGTCCCAATAAACTCACGTAACGACTCTCCAAGGCAGTTCGATAATCATTCACAATAATCTTTTTGAACTCGTCAAAGCTCAAAGTGGAAATAGATTCATTGTTTTGGTCAAATGCAGTATCAAGCATATTCTTTTTTGTTTCAACAAATTTAACAAAAATATTATTCTATATAATTGGTGTTTGTCAAATAAATTGACAATCAATAGTTCGAATTTGAAATACAATATTCTAATTTCTCAAATTAGTACTTTTTGATAAAAATTCCTAATTTTTGCGGATTTTTAATTATTATAGCCGGAGATTAACATCTAACGTTATGAAATTATAGTTCAGTAAACTGTCAGACGTTAGCTAAAGGATCCTGACAGATTTCCTTTTTAATTTAATTTTTTATTGTGAACTTTTCATCCCTACAACTCAACAAGCATCTTGCTTCCAATCTTGAAAAACAAAAGCTAAATACGCTTACTGCTGTCCAAGAACTGGCGATTCCTGCTGTATTAGATGGCAAAGATTGCTTAGCTATTGCACCTACGGGAACCGGAAAAACGGAAGCTTTTGCTATTCCCATTGTGCAACGGCTATTGGAAAAAGAGAAAAACGAACACCCTTCCGTCCTCGTTCTACTTCCGACACGTGAGCTATGTATCCAAACAAAAAATAGAATTGTTAAATTGATCGAAGGAACCGACATTAGCGTCGCTTGCTTTTATGGTGGTGGAACCTACGAAAGCCAACTCGCAGCTTACGCTAGCGCTCAGCTAATTCTGGCAACTCCGGGCAGGCTCCTTGACTTTCTGGAACGACAGGTTATTGATCTGGAAGCGATAGACACCTTAGTTATTGATGAGTTTGATCAATTACTCGACTTGGGATTCGAAATGGAAATCAATAAAATTCTGCATATGCTCCCTGCGAAGAAGCAGTCTATTTTTGTCTCAGCGACGCACACGATAGAAATGGATAGAATAATCCACAAACGGCTCAACAATCCAATAGAGATCATAGTAAAAGATCATTTAATTAAAGGGAAAATAAGTGAATATGTATTGTATGTTGATAAAAATGACAAAAAGAATCTTATTCGCTACCTCCTTGAAAATAGGATTAAATCACAGGCTATTATCTTCACACGAACAGTACATGCTGTAGAACGAATCGAAACAGACCTGAATCGAAATGGCATTCCGGCTCTCGCGCTATATGGCGACAAGTCACAACAACAACGGGAAGATATTGTCAACAAATTTAGGAACAAAGAAAATAGGGTATTGATTGCAACAGATTTACTGGCAAGAGGTATAGATTTCCCAAATCTGGAAGCGATTATTAATTATGAAGTGCCCGAGTCTCCGGAATTATATACGCATCGGATCGGAAGGACGGGGCGTTCCGATACGGACGGTACCGCCTTTACACTGTGTGATGCCGAGGATAATCAAAAATGGATCAAACTACAGCTGTCCTTAAATAAACAGATTCAGATTGACGATCAACACCCTTTTTTATTGAGCTGGGAAAAAATGCTGTCTAGCAGTCAGCACAACACCCGAAAAGGGCAATCAAAATCAAGAAAACGTCGTTAAATTATAATTATTCTTTTACTTTTACCTGCAATTAACAAAATCACAGTCCAAAATGAGTACAATACATTTATTTGACGATAGTAATAACGCGAATGACAACCGGTTAGGAGATCTTGAAAAAACCATCATCATTAACAACCTAATGGAAGTTCCTTTTGGGGAGCGGGACGAAGTATGGCGCGATACCTTCTTAAGCAACATAGCGGAGTGTACCTTAAAGCTTGCGGAAACCGAAGTTGTGATCGGTCCTGACGGATTTCCTTATTTTCAGTTGGAAAGTGTGCCCAAAGACCAAAATTTCCAAGCGTTTGTTATCAAAAATCGTTTAAAAGACTTTGTATTACCTAAAGGTTTTGGTATTGCCATCAATACGCAAAATGAAAATCCTGATTGGATCTTTACATATGGCGATTTAGTCAATTATTTTTTGAATGAAGAGTTTTACACAGATGAGAGCATCTTTTCGCAAAAAAATGAACAAACTACAATTGGTAAAGACGAAGAAATATTAGTGGGTCAACCATCGGAAGTCATCCTACCACAGCATGTCCGCACGCAACTCCGTGAATTTTTGGATTATTATGGCGTAAAGAATGCTAAAATTATGCTGATCGCACGTAATTATAAAGACGAGGAAAAAGTGTCTCAAGATTTGGTCTTTAATATTGTCGCTAACCAATTTAGGACAGAAAAAGAATTCACAACTATCATGGAAGCAATCGGCTGGTTCTTGCCAAGACATTATTCCTATATCGGATTGGATGAGTTTGCTATTGAGAATGGCTTCATGCCACTATAAAGAAAAATTTCATTTATATAACTACAGAATAATAATGTTTCCATTTAACGTAAGAGTGTACGGAATATTGATCAACGAAAAGCAGGAAGTGTTGATCAGTGACGAAAGAACGGAAAATGTTTCATTTACCAAATTTCCGGGCGGAGGACTAGAGTACGGAGAAGGTCTATTGGAGGCTCTAATTAGAGAATATCAAGAAGAATGCGCATTTGATATCGCCGTTGTTAAGCATATTTACACTACTGATTTTTACGAAAAATCGAGCTTCAACGACAGTCAGATTATATCAATATACTATCAGGTCAAAAATACGTCAGCCATTCAGATCCGAACGACCTCCAAGGCTTTCGACTTTGATCTGGATCAGAAAGCTGAAGATAATAAGCGTCAATCTTTCCGATGGGTTCCGTTGCATACACTATCGATAGAAGATCTAACTTTTAAAACAGATCAAGTTGCTTGGACAGAATTTTTGAAAACAATCAAATGATAATATTTTTTTTAATTTTCGTCAATTTTATTTGTATTTAAAAAATAAACACATATCTTTACGTAAACCAATGGAAATACTTTGTTTTTTTGAAGTATTGACCTTAATAATTACA
Organism: Sphingobacterium sp.; assembly: GCA_029239355.1. Taxonomy (GTDB): domain Bacteria; phylum Bacteroidota; class Bacteroidia; order Sphingobacteriales; family Sphingobacteriaceae; genus Sphingobacterium. The sequence goes on along the minus strand of JAQZAZ010000225.1, from coordinate 151 downwards.
TTTTATTATTTTTTTGATATCTCGCCAAGACGAGATAAGTGAAAGGGAAAGTGATATCAAACAGACATTGGTTTATTGAATTTGTAAATTCCTAGTCCTATAGGTTTTTTAATAGTTAGTGTGATTTTATGGCGATACTCCCCGTATCGCC
>JAQZAZ010000224.1 GCA_029239355.1 Sphingobacterium sp. | reverse complement strand
ATTTTTCGCGGCTGCCGGTCTTTTGATGACGTCATGCCAAAAATTCAAAAAGGCTGAAGGTGGTCTTGAGTATAAAATCGTAGATGATAATGCAAAAGAGAAAGCAGTATCAGGCGATTTACTAGCAATCGACATTGTACAATCAACAGATAGAGATTCTGTTATGAGCAGCACCTACGAAATGGGAATTCCTCAGATCGTTCAATTATATCCAGATAGTATCATCGCAAAAAATCCTGGTGATCCAACGGGCTTATTCAAATATGTTGGTGAAGGCGATAGCTTGGTATTCAAAATCAATTTGGATTCCATGGCCGCAAAAACACATCAACCAAAACCTGAATTTGCTGACAAATTCTTAGTGTTCTCGATCAAAGTCAAAAAACACTTCAAAAAAGGAAAATTAACAGATCAACAATTGGGTGAGCAAGTTCAGAAATACTTTGAAGGAGAATTGAACAAGCATAAAGCAGCTGAACCAGCTAAACTTGAAAAATATATCAAGGACAAAAACCTGAAAACAACAAAAACAGCTTCAGGTCTTCAATATGTAATCACTAAACCCGGAACAGGAGCAAACGCTAAAGTAGGTGATTCCCTTCATGTAAACTATGTAGGTTCATTGACGACAGGACTTGTATTTGACACCAACCTTCCAGATGTTGCTAAGAAAGAGAAAATCTTTATGCCACAACGTCCTTACGAAGCATTGAAATTCCAATTGGGTGTTGACGGTGTTATACCGGGATGGACTGAAGCATTCCAGTTGTTCAACAAAGGTACTAAAGCAACTTTAGTTATTCCTTCTTCTTTGGCTTATGGCGATCGTCCATCAGGTAAAATTCCTCCTTATGCACCATTGGTGTTTGAAGTTGAGGTATTGGATATCAAACCAGGTAAAGTTCCAGCTCCAGCGACTACGGCTCCAGGCACTGTTGCTCCAACAGCAACTGCTCCTGCTGCAAAAGCTCCGGCAGCTAAAAAATAAATTGATAAAAATATCAACAAAAAGAGAGCCGTTTCACACCATGAAACGGCTCTTTTTTTGTTATATATCTCCTCTGCTTCCACATATACGTTGGAAACAATAACGAACCTCCTATTTAATTTTCATTTTCTTAATTAATAAGTTATCTTTGTAGATCGAATTATAAATTTGGCAATTTAGCATGCCTCTTTATTCGATAATAATAAAAGAAGTTTTACCCTAACCCGCTTTTGCCTCCACGCAGAAAACTATGTTGCTTACTGATACACATACACACATTTATTACCATGCAGGTTCCAATACGTTGCAAGAACATTTACAACGCTGTTTAGACAATCATATCGAACGTCTTTTTTTGCCAAACGTGAATAGTGCTTCCATCAAACCTGTATTTGATACCGTTGCAGCTTATCCAGCCCATTGTTTTCCTATGCTAGGTTTACATCCCTGTGATGTTAAGGAAAACTATATGGATGAATTAAATACCATCCGAAAGAGTCTGGAGAACAATCAAGTCTATGCCATAGGTGAAATCGGATTGGATCTTTATTGGGATAAAAGTACGCTAAACATCCAAAAAGATGCTTTTCGAACACAGGTAAAATGGGCAAAGGAGCTTAATTTACCGATAGATATTCATTGCCGCGAAGCCTTTACAGAATTGTTCGAATTATTGGAGGAGCTTAAGGATGATAAGCTATTTGGCATTCTCCATTGTTTCACAGGGACCTTGGAGCAAGCTCAACAGGCAATTGACTTAGGCTTTGCATTGGGGATAGGTGGCGTTGTCACCTTTAAAAAAGCAGGACTGGACAACGTTGTCAAAGAAATCGATTTAAAACATATTGTGTTGGAAACCGATGCCCCTTACCTCGCTCCTGTCCCCTATCGTGGCAAAGAAAATGAAAGTAGTTATTTGATCCATATTGCCCAAAAAGTAGCCGACCTACATGCTATGTCCATTGAGCAGGTGGCAGAAATTACAACAGCAAACTCAAAACGTATTTTTGGTATATAATCTATAGAATCCCATGCACAATATCTTTATCATCTACACCGGTGGAACCATAGGAATGGTCAAAGACGAAACGGGTACTTTTGTCCCCTTCGACTTCGAGCTGATTAAGCGTAATCTTCCTGATTTAAGCCGTCTGGATTATAAACTGACCGTACACTCTTTCGAACCAATCATAGACTCTTCCAACATGAAACCAGAGATCTGGATTGAAATGGCCCAGATCATCAAAGATAATTATGCGAACTACGATGGATTCGTCATTCTGCATGGTTCGGATACGATGGCATTTACGGCTTCGGTATTAAGTTTTATGCTGGAAGGGCTCCAAAAGCCAGTAATACTTTCTGGCTCACAATTGCCCATTGGAGAAATCCGTACTGACGCACGCGAAAATATGATGACAGCACTAGAAATAGCTTCTGCAAAGCAGGATGGTATTTCCATTATTCAGGAAGTATGCATCCTCTTTGACAATAAGCTATTCCGGGGAAATCGTTCATTTAAGTATAATTCAGCTAAGTTTGAAGCATTTAGATCACCAAACTATCCTGTATTGGTTGAAGCCGGTATACATCTTAAATACAATACAGATGCCTTGTTGAATAATATTGACAAAGAATTTATCTTACATACCAAGCTAGATAATCGTGTTGCCGTATTGAAGCTCTTTCCAGGAATATCTGCACAGACTATTAAATCTGTTCTTGATTCCGATGTGCGATCCATTGTAATGGAGACATTTGGATCGGGAAACACGACCACAGATAGCTGGTTTCTGGATCTATTGAAAGGTGCAATAGATCAGGGTAAAAATATCCTCAATATTTCGCAATGTAAGGTTGGTTCGGTTGAATTGGGAAGATATGAAACTTCACAAGGTCTGAAAGCCATTGGCGTACTCAACGGATACGACCTTACTTTTGAAGCTGCTGTCACCAAACTCATGTATCTTCAGGGTGAACTCGAAGATCAAAAAGAAGTTGCCTACTGGATAGAAAAAGATATTCGAGGCGAACTGACCGTTAACGATTAGAAAAAAGTACTAGAAGATAGGTATAAAGATTAAGGAAAAGGATCATGGACTGCGCAGAATAAGCTTAGGCTTACAAACCTGATATCTTTGATCCTTGTTCTTTACTCCCTGCTCTTTATGCTAAAGCTTCTTATCTATTTCCGCCAGGACTTCAGCTACAACAAAATTACTCCCCCCTACAAAAATCAAATCTCCTTTCTTATAAGCTGCTTTTGCGGCTGCAAATGCTTTCTGTACCGAAGCAAATTCTTCACCATACAAATCAAAGGTCACTGCCTCTTGACGCAGTAAATCCGCAGGCATTGCTCTCGGCATATCTGGTGCAGAGAAGTAATAAACTGCATCCTTGGGCAGATAAGGTAACATATGTGAAAGATCCTTATCCCGCATCGCTCCAATGATAAAGTGCAGCCTGTCATAGCTCGTGGCATTCAGGTTTTTTATGACCTCATGAATGCCGTCTTCATTATGTCCAGTGTCGCAGATCACAAACGGATCTTTGGATAACTGTTGCCACCGCCCCTGAATACCTGTGGTAGACTGAACCTTCTTCAAGGCTTCATGCACATGAAACGAGCTGATCTCAAATCCTTGCTTACACAATTCATCCACAGCAAGAAGAACACCAGCCAGATTCTTTACTTGATAGGAGCCTTTCAGATCAAGCTGATAATGATCAACCATACCATGACCGTCAATAGCCTCTATGCTGAGGTAATCTTGATCAACGGCCAATATTCTGGTCTGATAAACCTGAGATGCAAATTGAATAGGAGCTTCTTCGGCATGTGCTTTATCCAAGAATACAGCTGCCGTTTCGACAGCATACTCAGAAATGACCACCGGTGTATTTTTTTTGATAATACCAGCTTTCTCGCTTGCTATTTCCGTCAGTGTATTTCCCAGCAGATTCATGTGGTCAAAGCCGATGTTGGTAATGACAGACAGTAATGGCTGGATGATGTTGGTACTGTCCAATCGGCCCCCGAGCCCGACTTCAATAACGGCAATATCAACTTTACTTTTTTCAAAATAGTCAAAAGCCATTGCTACAGTGATTTCGAAAAAAGAAGGTTGTACATCCTCGATCAACGCTTGATGCGTTTGCACAAAATCAGTCACAAATTCTTCTTCGCACATGGCGCCGTTAACACGGATACGCTCTCTGAAATCCAGCAGATGTGGTGACGTATAGAGGCCGGTTTTATAGCCTGCTTCCGCCAATATTGCCGCGAGCATATGAGAAGTAGATCCCTTACCATTTGTACCGGCGATATGTAAGGTTTTAAACTTTTGCTGCGGGTTGTCTAGCGCATTGCAAAGTCTGATGGTATTGTCAAGGTCTTTTTTGAAGGCTGAGGCACCATCCCTTGTAAACATAGGCAATCGAGTATATAGATACTCGATTGCCTCCTTATAAGCATTCATCTGAATGATTTTTATCTTAATCTAAAATTGAATACAATCCGCCCTGTTTGGGAATCTGGCGCATTAGGCAACTGATTTAACCGTGCGCCTCGGACAGCACGTTCACATTTCTCCAACAATGTTGGATCCGTGATTGTAGTACCTTTTACTCCCGCACGCGCATAGGTAATCACGCCTTGTTTATTCACTCTGAATTCCACGGCAACCTTTCCGGCTTGTTGACCATTATCGTCAATGCTTGGGCGCTGGGTAAAACTACGGTTTTCAATAGACAACATCATGTTACCATTACCAGATCCACCCTCACCGTAATTACTTGCCAAGGGATCGCCCAACTTAGAACCTTGGTTTCCCGGTGTTGTGCCAGTACCATCGCCAGCACCCTTGCCGTTGTTTTTATTGCCTTTGAAAAGAGCTTTCGCGTTTGCCTGTGGTGCCACTTCTTTTGTCTGCTTAGTTGTTTCGGGAGCCTTTGACACCACTTTCTTTTCTGTTTTTGTTACAGCCGGTGCTTCTTCTAGATCCTGGGTTACAACCGCTTTCTCGGCAACTTGCTGCGTTGGTGTAGGTGTTGGAGTCTCCACAGGATCTATCCGATCCGGCCGCTCATTATTCGCGTTGGGATCAATAGAGGGTTCTTCTACGCTCATGTAATCGTCGCCCATCCCCTCCGGAGAAGTTCCATAGTTTACGATCATACCGCCCATACCATACTCATCCGGTTCCTGCGCCTTAAACACTACAAAGAAACCAATCAAAAGCAGTGATGCCATGACCAATGTAGATATTCCCAAAGCCTTAGGGAAATTATTTTCTTCATGTTGAAGATGATATCGCATTGTATAAATCTCCTATATTAACATATGAGTAATAAACTTCAAAAAAGTTTAACTACTCCTATTTATCTTTTTTGGGCTCTGTCGCCAATACCACTTTCACTTTGAGACGATTAGCTACATCCATGACCGAAATTACATTCTGAATAGGGACTGTACTATCGACATAAAGCATAATAGTCAACTCTTCGCCACTGGCCATCTGCGATTGGATTGCTGCTTCCAGGCCTTCTATGGGAACTGGATTTTTATCGATGAAATAGCCCAACTCCTTTGTAATAGATACTGTAATTGTCTTTTTTGCGACAGATTGCTCACCTGCACTTGACTTTGGCAACAATAACTTGACCACTTGCGGATTCGAAACTGCCGATGCCAACAGGAAAAACAACATCAAGAAAAACATGATGTCGTTTAACGCTGAAGTATGTACTTCGGCAGAAGGTTTATTTTTTCTACTTCGTAAGTTCATTATCTTCCTGGTTCATCCAATAAATCAATAAATTCTACAGCATCGGTTTCCATACGTAAAATCAATCGTTCGACCATCATATTTAAGATATGATAGCCTAAATAGGCCAAGATACCGACAGCAAGTCCTGACGCTGAAGACACCATTTTCACATATAAACCACCAGATACAGATGCAATATCAATACCACCCGCCAACTCCACTTCATGGAAAATCTTGATTACCCCAAAGATTGTACCAACGAAACCAAGCATCGGAGCGATACCCGCGATAATTCCCAGCACATTGATGTTTTTCTCCAATTTGGCAACTTCTAATTTACCCACATTTTCAATGGCACCTTCAATATCTTTGATCGGTCTGCCGACGCGTAATAATCCCTTTTGCAACATTCGTCCCAAAGCCGAGTTACTGGAGCGACAAACTGCCAATGCAGAGTCTAAATTTCCCGATAAAACATTTGCTTTCACCTGTGACATCAAGCTATTATCGTATTTCGCTGCCCTGCGAATAGTAAGATACCGTTCAAAAAAGATAACCAATCCGATAAAGAAGAGTAATAAGATTGGAATCATTATCCATCCCCCTTTGATCATCATATCGATCAAACTCATGTTTTCTGTACTAGCAGCAGCAGGTAATGGTTGTTGCGCAGCTTGATT
>JAQZAZ010000223.1 GCA_029239355.1 Sphingobacterium sp. | reverse complement strand
CCATTAAATTTTATTACGAAGATAAAATCGATACAAAACAAGGTTGGAAACCAAAAGATCCGAATAACGCATTTTATTTATTTAACGAGTAGAATCGTTGATCGAAGCGGATACATTCCGTCGACATCATGAGAATACATTCTTATTCTTCTTGATTGAAGCTGGTATTGTCAGTAAGTACAAACACCAGCAAAAGCAATGGGTTCCACATTTTTTTTTGCAATCCCTAAACTTGGTTGCAGCGCTTAAAATTTGAAGATCATACAGGTGGAAACGCCATGTGCGTAAAGAATTCCATTATCATCTTTAAGATCAGCCTCAACAAGCGCCGTTGATCTGCCCAGATGGATGATTCTGCCCTCAGCGGTTATTCTCCCACTTTTGTTGGATAATGCTTTGATGAAATTGACCTTCAGTTCTAGGGTCGTATAAGCGGTACCCTGCGGTAATCTGGATTGGACGGCACATCCCATTACTGTATCGAGCAGTGTAGATATCACCCCGCCATGTACACTGCCAATGGGATTGTAGTGGTACTCCTGAGGCTGAAACTCAAATACTATTTTGCCCGGTTCCAAACTGACCGGATGAAAATCCAGTGTTTCGGCTATGGGTGCCTGTGGGATGTCGCCATGTAAAATGGCATTCAAAAAGTCGAATCCCGACATTGATTTTGCTTTCTCTGCCAATCCTACTGGATCAGCCCATTTATGGGTTCTTTGTCTTTTATTACTGCTCATATAGCGGTCATTTCTTTAAAATTAGTTTCCTCCATTATATTGCTGAAGCATTGCTACCTCATCGCAAACATTTTTATACAAAAAAGGAAAACCAAGACGGTGAAACATGTATTTATCCTTCTATGTTTGGAAACACTTTCGTTTCCACTAATCAAGTTGTAAATTTGCTTGCAATATGCAAGTAAAAGTATGAAATTCTACTTGCAAAACAAAAGTGAAATAAAATTTTAATAGCATGTTAGTCAAAGATAAAAGGTCAAACTGCCCTGTCAGCTGTGCCCTTGATATATGGGGCGACAAATGGTCATTACTTATTGTAAGAGACCTGATGCTTTTCGACAAAAAAACTTACGGAGACTTTCTAAAGTCAACTGAGAGGATTGCTACCAATATTTTGGCATCGCGCTTACAGTCACTGGAAGAACATGGGATTATAACGAAAAGGGAGCATCCAGAGAGTAAGGCAAAAGTACTTTATATGATTACACAAAAGGGGATAGAGCTGCTCCCAATGGTCATCGAAACCATGCTGTGGGCTGACAAGTATTATCCCGCGTCTGATGAGATAAAAGGTATACTTATTGAAATAGCTCGAAATAAAGAGGCATTTATCGAGTCAAAATATAGGGAATTACAGAGAACAGCATTAACATAACTTTAAAAAAGGATATTGATCAACTATGCAAAGTTAAGACCTTATGATAAAAATGGTTCAATAACTTGAACCTTAATAGGCGAAGGATACCGACACTTCCAATAACGGAACTGGAGAGAACCAGAAGTAGAATCAGCAGTCTTTCCAGAAACGTGCTCACAGAGCAATTAAAGAAATTAGAGCGGGACGGATTCGTTATCCGCAAGGCGTACTGCGAAATCTAACGAACAAGCCTTAGGCCAATTATTCGGCTTTGCTGCTTCCTAATCATGCGATCCGCGGGATGTATTGCCAGCTAATCCTGAAACAGCAAAAGACTGCTCTCGGGCGAGGCAGCCTTTTACACTAACTATATAAGATATTACCGGGATTGGTATGAATAGGAATGCTATTTTTTATCGGGACTGAGTGTAACTATTATTTCGTTATTCATATTGATAAGTTTACTCACCGCGATATTCAATGCTGACAGCTTTTGTTTTTTTAAACGCTCGGGATAACTGAGAAAAGATTGCAGTGGCTCTTTATTGTCCAATTGGCCTTTCACATAGTTCAACCAAAATTGATTGGACTTTGATCTCAATTCGTAACTACGGATCTCCTCTGCGACAAACTTATCCAGCTCTTCTTGCTTTAACCCATCTTTTTTAATTTTTAACAGTTCTTCTTCCACCGCTTTGATCAGTTCATCTTTGCGATTAGGATCACATTCAAAATTGATAACGATAGCATAGAAGCCCAATGGCTGCTTTGTCTTCGTCAATTGTACTTGTGGTGAATAGACACCGCTTTCTTGTTTACGTAAACGTTCGATCAATCGAAAGTCTATACAAGATTTTAGTGCATCCAGATATAGATTATTTTGCGCATTAAAGTTATACTTTCCACTGTAAACCAGCTGTACAATTCCTTTGTCGCCCTTACCTGCATGTAAATCCCGTCTAATTTTTCCTTCTGGTACTCGAATCCCCAAATCTTTTGCTTTTTCGACTATATTGGATGAAGGAAGATTTCCCAGGTATTGTTCCGTCAACAATTTCAGGGAGTCGACATTAAAATTCCCAACAAATACAAAGGTAAAATCGGCCGCATTGGCAAAACGTTCTTTAAAAATTGTATGAACCCGATCAATTTTAATCTGTTCGATAGTTGCTAAAGAACTCGGTTGTCTACGGAAGTGATAGCCTCCCAAGATATTTCCAACGGTATCTGCAAAGGCTCGCTTGGGATCTTCCGCCCTATTTTTCATCGCTTCTTTGGACCTGTCCATAATGATACGGAAACGAGCTGTATCCAAATTTGAGCCGGTCATGTAAAGGTGGAGCAAACCGAGTCCTGTGCTAAAATCCTTTCCGATACTGGCTCCATTAAACCCTTCTTCCCGCTCACCAATATAGGGCATCACCTGAACGGCTTTTGCGTTTAGAAATTGGCTCAGCTGTGACGAATTCATTTTTCCTACACCGCTGTTAACAACGAAGGCTGTAGCATTGATGCTCGAATAGTAATCGGCATCGGAATATAAGGAACTTCCTCCGGGGCTAAAGGCTGTAAACAGGATTTCATCATTTTTGAATGTAGTCGGTTTCGCATAAACCCGTACACCATTGGAAAGTGTCCAATGGTGTATCTCCACCGCAGGCAAATGTTGTTCATGTGTGATCTTTCCAGATAACGGCATTTTGTCAAATAATTGAACTGCAGTCCTATCTTGCGTGTAGGGAGAAATGTCAACAGTTGACATTTCAGTTATCCAACTTAGGACAGCTGATTTATCCGGTAAGTTCAGTCCTTCTTTGTCCGTACCTAAAACCAGGATCACTTGATCCTTTTCCACTAAATAATCGCTAATGTATTGATTGACATCGGTTACATTAATCTGGTCAAGGAGCTCCCTGGTCAGCCTAATTTTTTGATCAATAGAAAGGAAGGTATCGCCTGTAAGAAAATAATTCAAATAATCTTCCAATAGATTGCTCGACGAAATTTTATCCTTTTCACTTTCCTGAATCTTGATGCGGGCAGCCAGCTTATCCTTGACATCCTTCAGTTCTTCTGAACTGAATCCATAACGATTGATACGTTGGACTTCGGTCCATCCATCCCTGAAGCCTTCCTCCATCTTATTTGGTAGCAGAGAAACCCGAATATTGAAAGATTCTAAATTTGCAACAAAAGGGGATGCGGCCATACTTAAGCCAGCAAAAGGTTTGCTTCCCTTCCGCATGATTTCCTGAATACGCGAGGCAATCAAGCTATTGGCCAGATCACGCACTAAATTATCCCTAAAACCTGCTTCATCAATTACCGCTTTAGCCCTTCGCTTAAATATAATATCGATATTGATGTTGGAATATTCTTTATCCTTAGCTTCAACAAAGCGGAGTGTATCTATTAAAGGAATCGTGTACCGCTTACGCTCCAAACGGTTTTCATGGAGTTTTAAATCGGAGAACAGTTTTTTAATCTGGGATTCAACTTGGTCAACGTCGATATCACCTACGATAATGAGCGCCTGTAAATCAGGACGGTACCACTTTTTATAAAAAGACCTGAGCACCTCGACATCCCCTTTTCCGATAACTTCATCCAGACCTATGGGCAACCTTTCCGCATACCTAGAATAGTTGTATAGCGTAGGCATATATTGTTCGCGCATACGACCGGAAGCTGTTTTTTGCAATCGCTTCTCTTCAAGGATTACCCCGCGCTCTTTTTCGAATTCTTCTTTATCCAATGTAGCTTCAGCGGCCCAGTCGCGCATGATCTGCATCCCATTTTTCCAAAGTTCTTTATTATCTGTAGGCAATGGCAATTGATAGACAGTTTCATCATACGATGTATAGGCATTGAGATCGGCACCAAACTTAACCCCCGCCTTTTCCAAATAATCTATCAGGGCATTTTTGGGAAAATGTGTAGTCCCTTTGAAATTCATATGCTCTATAAAATGGGCCAAACCGCGTTCGGATTCTTCTTCCAAAATAGATCCAACTTTATTGGCCAGATAAAGTACTGCCCGGTTTTCTGGAAAGCGGTTTGCCTTTATGATGTAACGAAAGCCATTGGACAAGGTTCCCATCCGTACGGTCGGATCTAATGGAATTTTTTGTCCAACAGCAAGGCTGGTGCTGATCAAATAAACGCAAAAGCTAAATAGTATTCTTTTTATTTTCATGATTTTACTGCTTCTATAAAAGGATATCCTTCTTTTTATCGGCAGTTTTCAGCTGAACTAGCCAACTAAAAACTACCGACAAATTATCTTCTTTTTCTTCTTATCAGGAATGTTGCCACGGCTCCTGCAATGCCTAGCGGCAACAGCACCAACCAGCCATATTTGATATAGTTAAGCTGATTTGCGGTAACTTTTACGACATCAGTCGGCTCCGGTCTATTTATGTCTATCGGAAACTCATTGTTACTGAACCATCTAAACAGGTCAGTCATGACCGAAAAATTACTTGTATGGGGTGATTGACGGATGAGTTCAGCATTATTGATAAAATCAGCATCCGCAACCACCAATATGCGCTGCTGTCTGTTTTTTATCTCACGTGTCAAGCTCATTGCTATTGGAAAGGATTTCTTTTCACCATTACTTCTCACATCTACCAATGCCTGAGTCCTATCTAGCTTAAGGCTGCTTTGCAGCCAAGTATTTGCCGCCTGAGTCACCAGCAAAGGCTTTGCTTCAAAAGGGGAATTAGGCAAGATCGTTAACGAAGCCGCGGAGGGCATAGAAACCAATACGCTGTCTTTCCCTAAAAAATTGCTTTCCCCAACGGTCTTTAACCAATTGGCCTTGGATACATTGGCGAGGATGAAATCTCGTTCATAATTTTTGCTCTGCTGGACGAGTAGGCCATTGTCCATTTCGATATTTAAGAGGCTCAAGATCGGATTGATCCGATCTTTATTTTCTGGTTCGCCCAAAATCATCAAGTTACCACCATGCTCAATAAACTGTTGCAAGTACTGCAATTCAATTACACTATAGTTAATCATCGGATCGGCAATAACAAGAATATCGACACTATTCGGGTCAAGTGGCTCTTTTAATTCAATTGATGCAACATCAAATCCTTGGTTGACCAAGGCATAACGGAATGCAATTTCGGTGGTTGCCACCTGGTAATCACGGTCTCCCGAACGTTGGATGCTACGTTCGTTATGGCCGGTCACAAAACCTACTTTTGGCGCCGCCACAAGCAAGCGTTTAAATGCTGCGGAAATCTCCTTCTCGTTAGGATGCTTAAATAGGTCATCATATACCCGAAGATAGGTAGTCTTATTTTTATAGGATAATACCCGCAAAAAACGATTTTGTTCGCTGCTGAGATCAATTTTCTCCCGGATCTGTTTTGGCGTGAGAAATAGCTCAAAAGGCAGTTTATTGATTTTGGCCATCTTACGGGCAATCTGCTCGTCATTGAGCCCTGGGTTTTCTTTATAGATTCGCTCGTTGGCTACGTGGTCCCAATAGTATACATAATCCATTTTAAGATAGGGCATGTAACGCATATACATATCAAAACGCTTCTTGTCATTGTTATGTCCCGCCGGCAGGCCCGAATAGTAATTATCGTCCAACAGATTGACGTAGGTTGTGATATGAACCGGCTCCTCAAACTTGGTGATGATCTTTTGGCTCGCCTTAGTGAGCGTACGGCCTTTATTCGCGGTCATATCCCTGTAGATGGTAAATTGTGGCAACGCACTGATGTATCCGATCAGAAGCATCACTGTGATAAAACCTGCATAACGCAGTGCTTTGCTAGTCTTGGACAAGGTCTCCCGCTCGAACTGCAGTTTTAGGTAGGTCAATCCAAGGAACAATACAATTACGATAAGAAAATAAAAAATATCACTACTACTCAACAAACCGTCAATCGACTCCTCAACACGGCCTGACATGGAAAGGAAGTAGGTGATATCGCGGACAAAAGTTACATCCTGCCATAGACCGCCAATGAAATTTAAGGCAGCTAATACAACGAGGGTGCTGATTGCGGCCACCACCTGATATGTTGTCAAACTGGACATAAACAGACCTATTGC
>JAQZAZ010000222.1 GCA_029239355.1 Sphingobacterium sp. | reverse complement strand
CTTCGCAGATTTCACCAACGGGCTGCCAATCCAATACGCATCGTCTCCGGGCGCGACAGGATAAAATCCAAGCGCAGTAAAAAGATACCAGGCAGACATCTGTCCACAGTCATCATTTCCACCCAACCCAGCATGTCCATTATGATATTGATTTCGGATAATCTGACGTAAACGTGCCTGCGCCTTCCAAGGACTCTGAGTCATATTATACAAATAGGCAACATGATGCGAAGGCTCATTTCCATGTACATAATTCCCAATAATTCCATCCCGGGTGATATCCTCGGTATGCTCAAAATATTTATCGGGTAATTCCATTGTAAATAAAGAATCCAGATAGGTCTCCAGTTTCTTTTGACCACCCATAAGCTCCATCATCTCCCTGGGTTGATGTGGAACATACAAGCTATAATTCCATGAATTCCCTTCAATGAAGCCTTGGCCATGGGTATCTAATACATCAAATTTCTCTTTAAACTTCCCTTGAGAATTCTTTGGTCGCATAAAACCTATTGCCGGGTCATAAAGCGATTTCCAACTCTCAGCACGTTTCGAAAAAGTACGGTAGATATCTTCTTTTCCAAGCTTCTTTGCCAGTTGCGCGATACACCAGTCATCGTAAGCATATTCCAGTGTATTGGAAACTGAAGTACCAGACACATCATCCGGGACATAGCCTTTATCCATATAGGCACCTATTCCTTCATAATTACGTGTATTTGCAGTTTGCACACAAGCCTGTAATGCCGCTTCGGGATCCCCCTTATACACGCCTTTCAATATAGCATCAACAATGACAGATACAGAGTGATAACCACTCATACACCAATTGTCATTGGCATAATGCGACCAGATCGGCAACATTTTCAATACGCTCTGATCGTAATGCGCCATCATCGACGCTACGATATCTGCATTGCGTGAAGGGTTAATCAGATTCAGAAGCGGATGGAATGCTCTAAACGTATCCCAAAGCGAAAACGACGTATAATTCGTAAAACCCTTAGCCTGATGAATCTCCTGATCCAATCCTTTATATTCACCATTTTGATCCATATAAATGGTCGGCATCATACTGGCATGATACATGGCTGTATAGAAATTGATCAGATCCTCTTTATTCAACATTTCCACTTCAATCTTTTGAAGTTCTTTTTCCCAGGCCAATTGCCCTTTATGCACATAGCTGTCAAAATCCCAATTTGGTGTTTCAGCTTCCATATTGCTGAGCGCATTCTTCATGCTTACAGGGCTTAGCGCAACTTTCACCTGGATCGACTCTTGCGCTTTGGTGTTGAAATCTAGATGCAACTTGATATTATGAGCCGCTAAATCGGGAAAGTTGTGCTGTTGATCAAACTTCCGCCAGAAGCCATTATACACCGATTTGCCATCTTCATATTTTGCGCCATAGTTTTTGAAAGGTTTGGAAGTCTTTATCGCAAAATATACAGTCCGTGTCCGGGACCATCCATTGGTTTGGCGGTAGCCGACCAACGTAGAGTCATTCAGCACCTTGACAACCGTCCATACATTTTTACCATCATAATTATAAATTCCGGCAGTCAAATCTACGACAAGATGTGAAGCATCTGATTGCGGAAAGGTATATCGATGGATCCCGACACGAGTTGTTGTGGTTAATTCAGCCTTAATCTGATGTTTGTCCAGCAAAACACTGTAGTAGTTCGGTTCTGCACGTTCATTGGCATGCGAATAGGGCGATCTAAACCCATCCTGAGGTTTGCCTGCCGTTCCCGGATTGAGCTGTACTTTACCCTGAGTCGGCATGACTAAGATATCACCTAGGTCAGAATGTCCAGTACCGCTAAAGTGTGTATGGCTAAACCCCACAATCGTTGGGTCTCCGTACTGGTAACCGGCACAGTATTTATACACATCGCCATTATACTGTCCATTGACAGCATACGATAAAGTATCTGTATCCGGGCTGAGCTGTACTGCTCCAAAAGGAACTGTCGCACCAGGGAAAGTATGCCCCATTCGTGCGGTTCCTATAAGCGGTTTGACGTATTGGATCAATTTGGTTTCCTGTGCCCTTAAGAAATAAGGGACACATAGTAAACCGACACAAACTAAACTTCTTATGTTCATCGGTTAAGGATTAGATCTTGGGATTTTGACTATAAACACTCCATAATTCGTCAATCGTCTTGCCTGTCTGCTCTTTCCAAAAATCATCAGTATACGTTTTACTGCGCATTGCTCCGTCCAATTTTTTAACAAAGTTCTTTTTTACATTTTTGTTAATCCAATAAAGGAAGCGCGCCGTAGTTCGATATGAATCTGTATATTTCTGTTTCTCCGTATACTCCGGCAATTTCCAATTTGCGCCAGCATTGTCTATTCCATCGTCAAATCGAACAAAATCCGCAATTCCTTCGGTAATCCACCAGGGACCAGCTCCATCCGGATAGGCCTGAACAATATGCATGACTTCATGTGTAACAACATCTATATCACCCGGATTTTTAGCAAACCACTCCGGGCTATACCGTACAATTCCTCCCGCTGTAGCCGCAACGCCCTTATACTCTGGATCAATGACAAAAGACACTTTTTTTATGGTCTTGCTATTATATTTTTTTGCCAGCTTGGGATAATTCGTAAAATAAGCCGCCACCAATCTATCCTTTAAGGCTGGACTAAAATTCTTGTCTTTATTAATCCAAATCAGTGTATATCCACCTTCGGTAATACTATCAACATCTACCGCAACTTTACGGTCATTTTCTGTATGTTGCCAATTGTCCTGTGCGAATACCGAACAAGAATACAATAGGCCTACGACAGCCAATGTTTTTTTCAAATAATTAAAGTTCATAATCAGGTTTATAATACTTATTTTTTGTTTTTTGATTTTTTGGAATTCCCGCCCATCTTCAATTCACTTGTCATTGAATATGGAGCAGCGCTTAAGGTCGCACCTCTATTATAGTTCGGTTTGGCGCTCATATCAAAATTAAGATTTCCACCTTCATGGAGAGCCTTATGACTCAACCAGTTTTTACCATAATTTGTTCCGTTCAACTGCAAAGCATTGACATAAACATTTTCATTCGAATTCTTAGGCGCATCTATGGTCAATGTCTTTCCATTTTCGAAAGTTAAGGTAGCTTTCTTAAACAATGGAGCCCCAAGCACATATTCATCTGTCGCCGGACAAACGGGATAAAAACCTAAAGCTGAAAACACATACCATGCTGATGTTTGACCATTATCCTCGTCACCACAATAACCGTCAGGCGTCGGTTTGTACATCCTGTCCATGACCTGGCGAACCCAATATTGTGTTTTCCAAGGTTGGCCGGCGTAGTTATACAAGTATGGCATATGTTGGATTGGCTGATTCCCATGTGCATATTGACCCATATTGGCCACCTGCATCTCCCGAATTTCGTGGATAATACCACCATAATAACTATCATCAAAATCTGGAGCCTGAACAAATACAGAATCCAACATATTGACAAAAGTTTTTTCACCGCCCATTAAATCAATTAAGCCCTGTACATCATGGAACACACTCCAGGAGTAATGCCAACTATTACCTTCCGTGAACGCATCTCCCCATTTCAATGGATTAAAAGGTGTCTGGAATTTACCATCCTTATTTTTACCACGCATCAGATTGGTGGAAGGATCAAATAAGTTTTTATAATTTTGGGCACGCTTCGCATATAGGTCAATCTCGGCCTTAGGGCGATTTAATGCTTTTGCCAATTGGTATATGGTGAAATCATCATAAGCATATTCTAATGTGCGGGCAGCATTTTCATTTATTTTAACGTCATAAGGAACATACCCCAGGCTGTTGTAATATTCAACACCTTTTCGCCCGACAGCAGTCATTGGTCCCTCATTATTTGCACCATGTTGCAAGGCTTCATACAATTTGTTGATATCATAACCACGCAGACCTTTTATATAAGCATCTGAAACGACCGAAGCGGAGTTGTTACCAACCATGATGTCAGCATATCCCGGGCTGCTCCATTCAGGTAGAAATCCACCTTCAAGATAAGCATTGAGCAATCCTTCTTGCATTTCTTTATTGATTGATGGGTACATAAAGTTTAAAAAAGGATACAAGGCTCTAAATGTATCCCAAAAACCTGTTCCGCCGAACAAGTACCCAGGAAGTGTCTTACCGTTATACGGGCTATAATGGACGGCTTTCCCTTGTGCATCGATCTCATATAATTTATTCGGGAAAAATAACGTACGGTACATGGTCGAGTAAAATGTACGCAACTGATCGATATCATCTCCTTCTACCTTAATTTTACCCAAGGTCGTATTCCAAATCTGGCGGCCATCTTCTTTAATTTGATCAAAAGATTTATTACCAAGTTCGTTTAAGTTTAACAAGGCTTGTTCAGCACTGATAAAGGAGGATGCGACCTTGACTTGAATTGGTTTTGTTTTATCCTTAACTTTAAAACCAACGATGGCACCAGTGTGGTCACCTTTGATCTGCAGCTGTCCATCTTTCTTTTCCTTTCCTTCCCATGTTGCCACGTTAGCAAAAGGCTGATCGAAGACAAGTACAAAATAATTCTTAAAGTTTTGAGGTAAAGGTCCACGAGCGTATTTCGAAGAATACCCAACAATCATATTTTTCTCAGGGATTATCTGGACTTCTGAACCTTTTTCATAAGCGTCCAAGACGATATAGGCATCATCCGTTTTATTGAAAGAGATCCGAAACATTGCCGCACGGTCAGTTGGCGTCATCTCAGCGGTCACATCGTGATCGGCTAAATAAACGGAATAATAATAAGGTTTAACAATTTCCGCTTTATGCGAGAACCAGCTCGCACGTTCGTCCTGATCAAAAACAGGCTTTCCCGTCACGGGCATGATCGAGAAAACACCATAGTCATTCATCCATGGCGACGGTTGATGCGTTTGCTTCAAGCCACGGATCTTATCAGCTGTATATTGGTATTGCCAGCCATCACCATTTTTACCCGTCTGTGGTGTCCACATATTCATCCCCCATGGCCTCGCAATGGAAGGATAGGTATTACCGTTGGAAAGCTCAAATTTGGATTCAGTACCCATCAAAGGATTTACCAGATCCACAGCCTCCATTTGCTGTCCTCTAAACTTCTGAGCCAAAACCGGTTTTGCGCAAAACAAACCCAAGGACAATAATGACCCTAGAAAAACACTTAATGATTTCTTCATTATTTAGGATATATATAAATATTTCTACTAAAACGTATTAGTAAAGATATAAAAAAGAATATGAATTCAAAAAAAGTCTGGACTTTCGAATACGAGGTCTTATAATTTTTACAATAAGGCTTAGTTTCTATTTGGCAAACGAAATTGATTCAGGCTCCAGCTATTTCTACTATCTTTTAATCAAGTCTGTTGAAATCACGTATTCTTTGGGACTGGAGATGCCCCGATCTATTTCTTTCAATAAGACCTCCACACAGGTTTTTGCTAAAGGTTCAAGTGGCTGCCGGATACAGGAAATCTTAGGATTAAGTATATCGAACAGCTCATGATCGTCAAAGGAAAACAAGGGAAAATCGAAATGTTCTCCTCCTTCAGCACGAAGCGATTTCAAACCAAGAATACAAAGGTAATTGGTTGTAAAAAATAGACCATCCAATTCGGTATTTTTCGACACCCAATCCTGCAAAGAGGCCATACCCTTCTGCCGCAGGTTTTGATAGGACAAATGTAGTATTCTTGCTTGCATGCTTGTTTCCTCACAAAACTGCAAATAGGCATTTTTACGTGCCAGCATCTGAGGCTGATCCGAATCAATTGTAATCAACCCAAAATTTTTACAGCCGATTTCGTGCAAATGCAAACAGGCCTTTCTGCTACTCTCACCGTTGTCAATATGCACATAATGAGTCGCTACTTCTGGTGAATTTCGGTCGAAAACAACCAAAGGGACTTTATATTCTATGATTTTTCGTTGATGCTCGTCCAAGTTTATGGTCGGTGCTAAGAGTATGCCCTCAACTTTTTTTTCAAGCATAAAATCAATGATATCCCGTGCATTTTGGGGATCTCCCAAAGTGCTGCTATAGAGCACATGATAATTCTTCTTACGCAAAAGTTCTTCTACATATAGCGCAAAAGGGCCAAAAAACGAGTCACCAATATTTTCAACGATCAGGCCAATGGTGTTCGAACGTCCAGTGGCCAAACTTTTTGCAAGCGAATTCGGTTTGTACCCGACTTTCTCAACATAATCCAGCACGCGCTTCTCAAGCTCCTTACTGATACGAGCCTGCTCCGCTTTATGATTGATCACCAACGAAACGGTAGATTTGGATACATTGAGGGCCATGAGCGCATTTCATAAATTAAGTGAAATTAGAAAATAAAATGAAGAATACCCTATTATTGAGCTGAATGAATGTCAACACAATCGTTTGCGTGAAATTACCTAAATGTTATTTAGACGCCATACCCGCTACTGTTTGTTTATTCCAGCAACTTAACCTCTTTATGCCGCTGACACTTAATTGTGTCTAAATCGCTGTGAAATATAAAAAAACGCACTTACGATAATTGTGATTCTTGCAGATAATAGTCATATTTACAAAACTTTTATCTTCCTTTCACAATACATTTAAAGTTAGCCTAAAGCATCTTCGCTACTAATCGGTAACGATACTTAGCCAATACTTCAAACATACTGGAGACCCATTGTGCCGGTAATGAATCGTTAAATATTTTAAATAAAAAGTTTTAAGTTTTGTTGAGTTTTAATAAAAATTCAAAAGCGAACGCAAAAACCCGGGTTACTTTATCAATCTTATAATGAAAATATTATTTTTTTTTTAAATTTACTGGCTACTAGCTCCTTATGAAAAACACGAAATCATACCAATACCAAGAACTCCTACCCCTGATACAACAAGGGGATCAGCGTGCTTTTTCGGTGCTGTATGATTTATTTGCCCCCGATCTAACTTCTTTTATTGGAAAAAAGATCAGCAGCCGTGAAGCAGCCGAAGATATACTGCATGACCTCTTTATTTCGGTATGGAAAAATAGAGCATTAATTCAGGAAATAGAATCTCTTCCGGCCTATCTGTTTAGCTCCTGCCGTTATTTGGTACTTGCACATTACCGAAAAGAAATGAAAATGCATATCACTCAAGGCGTTGAACATCTTGAGTTTGAAGATCAATCCATTCCGATTGAAGATCGGCTGTATTACCGTTACGTCATTGATATTGTTGCCAAGGAAGTAGAAAATCTGCCTCAAAAATGTCAGGAAGTATTCAAATTGAGCCGGGAATATTACATGAGTAATAAAGAGATTGCACAAAAATTAGGAATTAGTGAGTCCACGGTTGAAAAGCATATCAACAAAGCTATTCGCCATTTACGCACAGCGACAGGTCACCTGTTTCACTTTATATTATTTTTCTAACCTATTAATCAGACATTTACGGACTATTTTTTATTTTTTTATGTTTTGAGTAGAAGCTCCTCTTCTTTTGCGTCACTTGTATTATAACCAACCAGTATAACGCTGCTATTATGAAGCAAGTGAAAGAATTATATAGACTGATTAGCAGTTTTCTGAGCCGATCCGAAAATATTGAGGAACGTAAACAACTTTTTAAGTGGTTTGATCAGCAATCGTCCAGTCAAATACCAGCAGAACAGTTTTCTACCATCCAAAAGAATGTAAAGGATCGCTTGTTAGCTGAAATTGGCGTAATAGAAAAAAAATCCAATAATATAAAGTACATAAGGATTATCGGTACAGCAGCAGCCGTATTGATAATTGCTTTTTTCACCTATAGATACTGGCCTGCAGCAGAGCACATTGCTTCCAACAAACTACTCGCGTCGATTCCTCCAGGAAGCGAAAAGGCTATTATCATCCTAGCAGATGGTAAACAGATCAATCTCGATGAATTATCGCTAAATCAGAGAATCCAAGTCGGAGAGACAATTCTAACAAAAGATGCACAGGGGAAAATCAGTTATCAAAATGCCGCTACCGGAAAAATTATTCCGCAACAAAACACATTAAAAACTCCTAAAGGAGCAACCTATGAACTCGTTTTAGCAGATGGCACATTGGTTAGTCTCAACGCTGACTCGAAGCTAACTTATCCTTCTTCATTTGAATCGGGAGACCGTATCGTCGAATTGGAAGGTGAAGCTTATTTTCGGGTAACAAAAACAAAAGACCACAAAGGTTTCATTGTTAAGACAAAAAACCAACAAACGAAGGTACTCGGCACAAAATTTAATATCAATGCCTATTCAGATGAAGAAGGTGTCCGTACCAGTCTAGAAGAAGGTTCAGTGATTGTTTCCAAACAGCGCAGTGCTGTGAAGTTAAGACCCAACGAGCAAGCATTTTCCGAGAACGGAAAACTCCGTTCGAAGACCATCAATATAGACCAAGTACTTAGTTGGAAAAGCGGTCAATTCTGTTTTGATGGGACAAATACATCTGAAGTATTTAACGAAATCGCAAGGTGGTATGATATAGATGTCACGTATAATGGAACGAGCAATGCCAGTCAATATAGTGGGAAAATTCCCCGGAATTTAAGTTTAGATAAGCTTATTCAGCTTTTGAATTATGCAAATATCCAAACAAAAGCTGTTATAGGGAAGAATAATAGAATCAACTTAATCATCACTTAACCAAAATTATTACTGAAATGAAAAGCGAAAAACTACCACCCTAATTCCTGGCTATTGATATCAATAAAGACGGATCCTGTTGGCGCAGAACCCGTCCAACTTATTGGTATTAAAGTATCGTCTAACTTCTAAATTATTAACACGTTAAAACCAAACGAATTTAATGAAATTTACCTTAACTCCGTTCATTAAGAAGGAGAA
>JAQZAZ010000221.1 GCA_029239355.1 Sphingobacterium sp. | reverse complement strand
TAAAGACCACACATTGTTCGCTTTAGTAGACGGTAAAGTAGTTTTCCGTAAAAAAGCTAACAATAAATCTTATGTATCTGTAGTTCCTACAGAACAAGCATAAGGTTTGCAACAATATTTGAAAAAGGCATCAAGCAATTGATGCCTTTTTTATGCAAGTTACTTTCTGCTATTAAATTTTATTCTTAACAAATTTATTCCATTTTGTTAAAATTGCAGCGATTCATTTTATTGAATATGAGTTTATTGCAGGTTTGTTGGGGCTACCTGTGTTGAATTTACGCCTAAATTATACGCTTAAATGATACCGCGAACTGTTATTTTCTGTTAAATGTAACCGCTTTGGTACAATTTTTATAAGGGATAGGTGTTTTTAAGATAAATACCGATTTATGAATTATCTACGATTGGAAAATACAAATGACCAGGCAGTAGCATGTACGCCATCTGGGGTTAAACATTTGTGCTTAAATAATCGGGATCTTCCTATGGCCTTTAAAATACTAATTATTTACATATGAAATACAACAAGTTGGGATATGGTATGTGTGTTGGGGCATTTGCCTGTTCATTATATTCCTGTAGTTCCATTTATATGCCCAATGTGCCCTCGGCGCCTATGTTTACAGAAGCGGGTGAGGTATATGTTTCAGGGAATATCAATACAAAGGCAAATGTGTCTGCAAATCTGGGCGTAGCGGTGACCGATCATGTCGCTGTCATTGCAAATGGGTCTTATGTGGATAACAAATCCAATACGAAAGACTATGCACAGAAAATGGGCGAAGCGGGGATCGGGTACTATACGCGCTTTGGTAGAAAAAATAATCGTGTATTTGAGGTATATGGAGGATACGGACTGGGGACTACAAGTGTAGCTGACAAACGATCTTCAACAATGGGACAGGCGATTGTGGAGACGCAGGATATGGATTTTGATAAGGTGTTTGTGCAAGTAAACTTTTCGTCCGAAAAGAAAGATGCCTTGAAATTGTTCGGTAATAGACATGATATTGATTATGGGACTATTATAAGACTGAGTAATATGCGGATGAAGAATTTCGCTATTGATGGTCTTCCAGCGGAGAAAGAAGACAACATGCTCATTGAACCTGTATTTTATACAAGGATGGGGCTTGGAAAAGGATGGAAGTTACAGTATACAAATGGTATGGTTTTCGGTTTTAAAAGTAATACATATTTAAAAGCGGGGTATCCATTGTTTACACTGGGAGTTTTGTATAAATTTGGAGGAAAATAACGGCTATGAGCAAGAAAATTTTATTTGGGTGTTTAGTATTTTTAGGTTTATTCATTTCCGGATGTGGGGTGAATCGTCAAAAAGCACAGATCGAGAACTTGGCAAAATGTAAGTTTGATGTGGAATCAGTTGATAGTATTCGATTGGCAGGAACATCTTTACAGCGTCTGATCAAAAATAATCAGGTAGATCTAGGGGCAGCACCTAGTTTGGCTTTGGCCTACTTACGGAAGGATATTCCATTGGATGCTGTTATCCGTCTCAAAATAGATAATCCAACCCTAAAGAAAGCATCAATCAATAAATTTCAGTATATCATCCTTTATGGTGGCCAGCAACTTGTCGAGGGGATGGTCAATCAATCCTTACAAATTGAACCGGGCGGGTCTACTATAGCTAATGTGCGTATTGCGACCAATATTTATGATCTTTTGGTAAATTCAGACCTGCAAAATTTTTTAATGTCCAGTGATGAGAATAAAAAAGGAATATTTACGTTAAAAATTAAACCTTCGATCAATATTGCTGGGCAATCGGTATTTTACCCGGGATACATTACCATTGACAAAACGGTAAGCCGAAAAATCCTGTTATAAAAACTATTGCACAGCAAAAGATAATAAGGTTTTCCACGCACATGGAAAACCTTTTTTATGAACAGGATTATCTTTTTGATTTGTTGAGTGCTGTTGAGAGGGCTCGATTTGCTAAACCGTTATTATGATTGATTCTTTTGCAACGGATTAAACTGTAATAAAAAAGTTATACTATCAAAGTGTAAAGTGTACACCTTATTTTATATTTTAGTCCTTAAATAGAAACCTAAATATGTTAAAAAGATTCTTAATTCCTGTTTTGCTGTTAGCTGGAGCACATACCATTGCTCAGACGAAATTTGATCCTTATGAGCAGGCCATTGCGGGGACCAATCTTTCGTTTAAAATGGTGTCTATCCCCGGCGGAAGTTTTAAAATGGGATCCGTTTCTGGCGGAAAGGAAGATGAAAAACCGGTACATGAAGTTAAGCTCGACCCATTTTGGATGGGACAGTACGAAGTAACCTGGGATTTGTTTGAGCCCTTTTTGTACAAAGATTATGAAATCGCGAAAAGTAAGGACGGTAAAGTTGCCCCAGAAATAGATGCGGTAACCCGACCTACAAAACCCTATCTTGATATGACATTTGGTTTTGGTAAAGAGGGGCATCCAGCACTTGCTATGACTCATTATAATGCGATTCAATTTTGTAAGTGGCTATATGTACGCACAGGCGTATTCTATCGTCTTCCTACGGAGGCGGAATGGGAATATGCTGCTCGCGCTGGAGCTACTACTTCTTATTTCTTTGGTGACAATGATACTCAGCTCACTGAATATGCCTGGTTTAAGGATAATGCCGAGCAAAAAACACATGCTGTAGGAGAGAAAAAGCCAAATCCTTGGGGCCTTTACGATATTTATGGTAATGTTAGCGAATGGACCTATGATCAATATAAGGCAGATAGTTATGCCCAGGGCAAGGATAAAGTGTTGATAAATCCGGTTGTTGTTCCAACGACTTTATATCCACATGTTGTTCGCGGTGGTGCTTTCGACAGTGCAGCTGCGGACCTTCGTTCGGCTGCCCGTGCTGCTTCGGATCCAATTTGGAAACAATTAGATCCACAAGTTCCAAAAAGCAATTGGTGGTTTCCAGAAGCACCATTTGTCGGTCTGCGTTTAGTTAGACCGGTCAACCCACCTAGCCAAGAGGAAATTATGGCTTATTATGATAAAAAACCAATAAAAGATTTTTAAAAAATAAAATAATCAATATCAATATAAAACTATTATGGAAAATCTAGAAAGAAGAGATTTTATTAAAACTTCTGCCATGGTTGCAGGCGGTGCCATGTTAAGCTCACTGCCTTTATCCGGGGCTTACGCCGCTGGGTCTGATGTTATCAAAATAGCCTTAGTGGGCTGTGGGGGTAGAGGTACGGGGGCTACCTTCGATGCGCTAAGTTCGGGTGCAAATATCAAAGTTGTCGCTTTGGCTGACGCGTTTAAAGATAATTTAGATAGTACATATAATACGCTTAAGGAAAAATGGCAAGATAAAATTGATGTCAGCGATAATCATAAATTTGTTGGATTTGATGCTTATAAAGAGGCTATAAAATTGGCTGATGTTGTTATTTTGGCCACGCCTCCGGGATTTAGGCCAGCACATTTTGAAGAAGCTATCCGCCAGGGAAAACATGTTTTTATGGAGAAACCTGTTGCGGTGGATATTCCTGGGGTACAACAGGTCATACGTGCAGCAGCCGAAGCTAAACGTAAAAAGCTGAATGTTGTCGTTGGATTACAACGTCGCTATCAGACGAATTACCGCGAAGCGATCAAACGTATTCACGATGGTGCAATCGGTGATATTACTTCGGGACAGGTTTATTGGAACTCGGGAGGGGTGTGGGTACGCCCACGTAAGCCTGAGCAAACAGAAATGGAGTATCAGATGCGGAATTGGTACTACTTTAACTGGCTGTGCGGAGACCATATCGTTGAACAACATGTACACAATATTGATATTGCCAACTGGGTGAAAGGATCTTATCCGGTGTCTATCCAAGGGACTGGAAGCCGGGCACATCGTACCGGTAAAGAGTATGGTGAGATCTATGATAATTTTGCGTTGGAATTGACCTATGCGGACAACAGTGTGGTATATAGCCAATGTAGACATTTTGAAGGAATACAAAATCGTGTCGACGAGCAGTTTCAGGCGACAAAAGGCCGTGTATACCTCTCAGCCGGTGGACAAGCAGTATTGTATGATTGGAAAGGTAAAGAAATCTATCGTCATGATGCGAAAGGTAATCCTAATCCTTACCAACAGGAGCACAAAGAACTTTTCGAGGCGATTTCTAAAGGTGAGTATAAGTTTGAGAATGCAGAGTATGGCGCATATAGCACACTAACCGGTATTATTGGGCGTATTGCTTGTTATACAGGTAAGGTTATCAAATGGGATGAAGCATTGAAATCTAGCATCAAGTTAGGACCAGATGTACTCGCTTGGGATGCTAAACCGAAGTTATTGCCTGATACCGAAGGTTTTTATGCAGTAGCTAATCCTGGTCAAAATACAAACCTTTATATTTAATAGCTGTGCGGTGATGGGGCTAAACAGTAAAATTTGCTATATATTCTTTTTTATGCTATCCTCGCTTGCTATACAGGCGCAAACGGTTTCAAAAGAATTGCACAAGATTCGCCTGGAGGGCCCTGCACAAGGCACACAGTTTCACGTTACTTATTTCGCATCGGATAGCGTTGTCAAGCGGCAGGAAATAGATAGTATCTTAAAAGTTATTGATCTATCAATGTCGGTCTACCATAAGGATTCGAAGATATCCCTGTTCAACCAGGATACTGCGACACATATCGAAATGGATAAACATATGGCTCATGTCATCGCTGCTTCATTCCGATACAACAAGCTATCCAGCGGCCAATTCGATATTACCATTGCTCCACTGGTCAACCTTTGGGGCTTTGGTGTGAAAAGAAGCGAAGTTGTCCCAGATTCGGCAATGGTCTATCAGGCAAAGAAATTTGTTGGTATGCATTATCTCAAAGTGAAGGGCAGTCGGTTAATAAAGAAAAAACCGGGTGTTAAGATTGATGTGAATGGTATTGCACAGGGCTATACAGTAGATGTGCTGGCTGACTACCTAAAACATAAAGGGCTGTCGAGTTATATGGTGGAAGTGGGAGGCGAAATCAGCGTATCGGGAGCGCCACCTGAGCAACAGGGCTTTTCAATTGGTATTTTACATCCCGATGAAAGTAAACAGGGGGAGATTATAACGGCCATTGTCCAACTCCGGTCCGGAGCTTTAACCACGGCTGGTAGTTTTGAAAAGTTTATTCAATATAAGAATAAAAAGATGGGCCATCATATAAATCCGCTGACAGGATTTCCCTATACAACGCGTGTTTTAAGTGTCTCGGTATATGCCAGAACCGCCATGGATGCAGACGCCTTGGATAACTACTTTATGGGAATGGAGCCCGCTGAAATTATTGCTAAAGCCAAGACGTTGAAAGGCATAGAAGTTTTTGTCATTTATCATGATAAAAAGCAGACGATTCAGACGATTTATTCGGATGGATTTGGTAAATTATTCAAAAATTAATCAACTATAAACAAAATGAAGAGATCAGATTTTATCAAAAGCGGCCTTTTGGCTGCTGGGGCCGGATTATCCGGTCAAACATTTGCTTCAACATATCAAAATGCGACCAATATGATGGATAAAGGAAAGACATTTAATTTAAATTATGCACCACATCAAGGAATGTTCAAGAATCACGCTGGGGACAACTTTCTAGACGAAATTCGCTATATGTATGATCTAGGATTTCGCGGAATTGAAGACAATGGCTACCTCGGCCGTACATTGGATGAGCAAAAGAAAATAGGTGATCTATTGGCTAAATTGGGAATGACAATGGGGGTATTTGTGGTTGATGGTGGTCAAAATTGGATGCCTTCCCTGGCGACAGGTAAACAGGAATTTTTGGATAAATTTATAGAAACTTGTCATAAGTCTGTCGAAGCTGCCAAACGCTGTAATGCGAAATGGCTTACCGTAGTTCCTGGATTCTATGAGCGAAAACTTCCTTGGGGAAATCAGTTTAGTAATATTCTTACAGCAATGCGAAAAGGAGCGGAGATCTTTGAACCTCATGGTTTGGTGATGGTTCTTGAAACGCTAAGCGATACCCCCGAGTTATTTTTACAGCAGACGCATGAAACCTACGCCTTATGTAAAGCTGTCAATAGCCCTTCTTGTAAGATCTTGTACGATATCTACCATATGCAACGAACAGAAGGCGATTTGATTGCCAACATGAACCGCTGCTGGGATGAAATTGCCTATATTCAAATTGGAGATAATCCGGGGCGTAAAGAGCCAACTACGGGGGAAATCAATTATAAAAATGTATTCAAACATATTCACAGTAAGGGATATAGGGGGATAATGGGTATGGAACACGGAAATTCTAAGCCTGGCAAGGAGGGGGAAGATAGATTGGTCACTGCGTACCGCGAGGTTGATAGCTTTTTGTAATATTTTAATAGTGTACTATTGACAATTAGATTTAATTTCTTAAATTGAGCAGGTAAAACCAATTAGTAGTATTGTAAAACACCA
>JAQZAZ010000220.1 GCA_029239355.1 Sphingobacterium sp. | reverse complement strand
GGTCAAGCGATGGTATCTCCTGATTTCGAGGAATAAGGACTTCCAATTCTGATCACTTCCCATGAAAACCGGGTTAAGGCGGAATTGTAGATTGGCATAATTGCCGGACCAGGTATTAATAGAATTCGCACGTGTATCATAAATGAGATTGAGACTAAGTCCCGAAGAAACAGTATGATCTTTTAAATCCGTGCCATAGTGGTAGGAGGTGTACTCGTCAAGTGGGATCGCACTGGTGGATTTGATATTCATACGGTAATCTAGATCATAGCCAATGCCCATAAACAATCCGCCGTGGATTCTTTTCAACGCATGTTGATATAGTCTAAAATAAGTATAATCCAAATTGATCTGTTGATCACCGTGATGCTCTTTGCCTATTCCCCAAGTCTCATGTGGGTATTTTAATAGCCTGATATCACCATCTATAACCCAAGTATTATCTTTTAACCAGATATAGGAGCGGATGGGGAGGCCGAATCGCTTTCCAAAATTGGTGTATGGAGTGAAAGTAACTTTAGACATATAGGTACTTTTACGCTCACCAAGATAAAACCCTGCTGTGGTACTTGTAATTAAAGCGTGTCCCCCTCCTGGTACATTTGTCGAAAATGGCAGAAATGAAAAGTAAAACTTTTTTCCGGTGCTATCGACAGATTGCGGTGGCTTAATCTTGAGAATCTCTTTTCCGATATCGATCAGATCCCTTTGTTTACTCGTATCTGCAATATGCTCAGTGATTTCTATTTCATTGACAGGGCGCTGTGCATAGAGCTCAGATTGAAATATCACCAATAAAAATGTTAAAGTAGCAAGCTGATATAAAAAAAGATGCTGTCTGTCGTAGTGTGTCATGAACACATGCAATCTAAGAGGAATTGTACAGAATTACAATATTGTAAAGAATATTTTATCTATTCTGTCGCGTTTTGGCTATAAAGGGAATAAGTTCAAATTTCATTCACCTAGAAAAAAATAGCGTTTACCGATTTTAATGTAATGTTAATCTAAATGTAATAGAATCAACACATCAGTTGTCTTAAATTTGAATCAGAAAATAAATAAGAAAAAAGTGCAACAAATTTAGATTGTCTTCGACAATAGGATAAGAAAATATACTAATACATTATAAAATAGAAAAGATATGAAAACTTTAGTAAAAACATTTGTAGCGGCAGCAATGATAGCAATCTCTACCTGCTCGATGGCTTCGGTTAAACCAGAAGAACGTAATTTAATTACAGCTGATTTGGCAATTGATGAATATGTTGGCGCAATGACCGAAGGTCAGGTAGCGAATTTAGATAAGCTATTCACTTCTGATTTTAATCAGAAAATCTGTGGTAAACAAGATTTAAATCACAGCCGATCGGAGATGATTGAGTTTTTGAAAAAACAAAAAGGAATAAAAATGAACTGTAAAACAACAACGCAGATCGTTGAAGAATTACCAGATTATGCTATTGCAAAAGTAACCATGCAATTTGATGGTTTCTCTAAGACCGATTTGATCACACTTGTGAAGGAAAATGGTGCATGGAAAGTTTCTAAATCAGTTAATTCTTACAAATAGTAATTACTGCCGCAAATTGAAATGATGTTTCGGGAAACTGATCAATGTATAAAAACAAAAGAGGCTACTTTTTACAAGTAGCCTCTTTTGTTTGTGGAGCATATCAGGATCGAACTGATCACCTCTTCACTGCCAGCGAAGCGCTCTAGCCAGATGAGCTAATGCCCCCTTTGTTTTTTCTGTCGCTAAGATAGTACCTTTTTTGTAAAAACAAAATTGCTTTTTTATTTTTTTTAAATATTATTATTTATTGCTTCTCAGTAAGTAGTTCCTCAGTACGTTTTATCTGCTGATTGTCCTTCCATGCGTCATGTCCGGGAATAACCATTTTTATCTGTGGATACTTCGCTAACAATCTTGCCAATGCAGGCTTCCAGGCTTTGACATCACCATCACCGATAAATCCCAAGTTTTTGGCCTCCGAACTTTTGATGAAGCAACCCCCATCCAGAATTTGATAGTCTGGAAACCAGACAACGACATTATCCAAAGAATGTCCCGCACCAAAAAAGTTCAAAACGAAGGACTGACCACCAACTTTATAGGTCTTGTTGATTTTGGCAAGATGCGTAGCTTGGGCTTTATGATTTGCTTTAAGCAGGTCGTTGGTCATTTTTGTCGCATAAGTTGGGATGCCGATACGATTATAATATGCAAACCCTCCCGCGCGATCCTCATGCCAATGTGTGGCATATACCGCAATGACAGGTAGCTGATGCTTTTGTTTAATACTGTCCAAAATCGGTTGATATTGTGTCGAGTCCCAAGGCGTATCAAATAGAATAACACCTTTCTTGGTGATTAGATAGACCGCATTAGCGGCATATTTGGTGCCCTCAAAGGTATTGTAAGTCGTATAAAGATAAAGCTGAGAATTGATCTTTTCAATGGATAATGGTTTTTCCTGTGCGCGCAAAGATGGCAATACACAGCAAGAAAGACCGAGAAGTAGCGTAGCTACTTTTGCGGAGAAGAGCGAAATAGTATTTTTGAACATAAGTAAATAAACGATTGTTCGGAATGAATATTGTTGAGTTGGACCTGTAAAATTCCTTTTTTTTGGCTACAACGATGTAATGAAATCTTCTCGATGCGGTGTGAAAGAATCTATCAACTCGCCTTCTTCAAGACATTCACAGCCGTGGATTAAATTTGGGTAAATGATGCAAGAATCACCTACAGTTAAGATTTCATCTATGCCATCGATGTGGTACCTGAACTTTCCGGCGTTGACATAAGATATTTGTGTATGTGGGTGTTGATGAAGGGCACCGATTGCACCTTTTTGAAAACGTACTTTCATTAACATCAATTCATCGTTATAGACTAATATTTTACGTTGTACACCACCGCCTAGATCCGTCCAGCTCTGCGCTTTATCGTGTAGGAATTTCTCACTCATTTTAATCACTTTTATTTTAAAAAATTAATCAACAAATCTTTATCGCCAATGATAGGAAATAAATATGACTTTTGTAGCTCAGCTTGAGAAGTTCTTGATAAACGTACAGCGTCGATGAGAGAATCCCCCGATTTTCTTAGGAAAAATAGAAGAACATGCATGAACTGATCGGTAAAGTATTTGAAAAAACTGTTACTTTGTGTCTGATCAAAGCGAGTGTACTGATATGAATTATTTCGACGAACTTATTACATTATTACATGAAGAACAGCAATACGATAAGATGCAGCATGAAGCATTATTATTGAAAAGCAGTTTAAATGAAAGAAGAATGCAGGGGGTGACTTGGTTTCCTATTCAGATCACGGATAGCGAACTGGGGCGGGGAGATTATCTGTCAGTTAGTTTAAAAAAAACAAATCACCTCGATGTAGATCATCGGTTTCGTTTTGGGATGCCTGTTTCTCTATTCTCAAACCATGACCCAAATGCGGACAGAATAGACGGCATTATATCTTCGGTTAATAAAGAAAGTATGCGGATTTCATTTCGTGTAGATGAGCTGCCCGATTGGAGTAGAAGGGGGAAACTTGGTGTGGACTTATTATTTGACGAATACTCATACCGTGAAATGGCGAATGCATTGCGACAGGCAAAGGAGCTTGCGACTGATCCACGACAAGGCAAATTGATCAGAAAGCTTATTGGTGGGGAACAATTATATATCGGAGAAAAAGATACATTTTTTGAGCATCCAGATCTCAATGCCAGCCAAAATAGCGCAGTTCAGCAGGTCTTAGCTACAACAGATATCGCACTTTTACATGGCCCTCCGGGGACTGGGAAAACGACAACATTGATCAGGGCAATAGCCGCTTTGTCAAAGAGCAATAACAAGCAGATATTGGTCGTGGCTCCGAGTAATACCGCGGTTGACTTATTGACTGAGCGTTTAGATGCTGCAGGAATATCTGTCACTCGGATAGGTAATCCGGTTAAAGTATCTGAACATCTACAGGAGTTAACCCTTGATAGCAGAATAGACCATCATAGCGCGAATAAGGATATAAAGTCCTTGCAAAAGCAAGTTCGGACCTATACGGATATGGCCCAAAAATATAAACGCAATTTTGGCAAGGCCGATCGCGAACAAAGGAAAGCATTGTTCGACGAAGCTTACAGAATTCGAAAAGATGTTGATAAGATTCAGGATTTTATCGTAACAGATATCCTCGATCGCTCTCAGGTAATAACCGCGACGCTCGTAGGTGCAAATCAAGATATTATACGAAACCGAAGATATGAGACGGTTGTTATTGACGAGGCTGCTCAGGCACTGGAGCCTGCCTGCTGGATTCCGATATTAAAGGCAGACAAATTGGTGTTGGCTGGGGATCATTGCCAACTCTCACCAACAGTGAAATCAAATAAAGGTATGGACAATAAGCTTAGCAATACGCTGTTTGAAAAACTCATCAATCTTTATCCCCAAGCGGTTTCGCTGCTCGATATCCAATATCGAATGAACGAGCAGATCATGAATTATCCCTCCTCAGCTTTGTATGGAGGTCTCTTGAAAGCTGATTGTTCAGTTGCGCATTGGACAATAGCGAACGATTCGGAACCGATTGTATATATCGATACGGCTGGGGCAGGTTTTGAGGAAACCGAAAGTGATGGTGCGATCTATAATCTCGGGGAGGCCAGTTTTCTGAAATCTCATTTAAAGGCAGCCATCGCAACTTGGGTAGAGTCTTCTCCAATCGGACAATGGCCAAGTATTGGGATAATAGCACCTTACCGGAAGCAAGTGTCTGTATTAAAGGAAATGTTGGAACAGGACGAAGAATTACGGCCGTATGCTGCTAATATTAAAGTACAGACCATTGATAGTTTTCAGGGGCAGGAGAAAGATATTATTTATATCAGTTTGACGCGAAGTAATAACGAACAACAGATTGGGTTTTTATCCGATGTGCGACGGATGAATGTCGCTATGACAAGGGCCAAAAAGAAGTTGGTCGTCATTGGCGATAGTGCGACGATAGGGGTTCATTCGTTCTACCAGAAATTTATTGATTATGCGGAAAATCTTGGCCACTACCATAGTGTTTGGGAATGGGATATTGCGGAGATGTAATAGAAAAAGGGACTGCGATGAAATCCTGTTCGCAGTCCCTTTCAATTTTATAAAGAGGTGAAATTCATCCAATCAGCCTTTTCGTCATAGTACATAAGCGGTTCGGCATTATTGTTATTGGAGAGTTGACCGACCAACATGTATAGATCCATGCTAACATGCTGACGGGCAATTTCTGTCATTTTATCATTAAAACCAGCGTTATTGATTTGCAGGACATATTGGAAGCAAACAACACGTGCAATTATTTTTCCTAAAGTGACCATCTCGCGCTGTTTAGGCTGAAGCGGGAAGTCGAAATTCAAAATAGAAGAGAAAAATGGAGCCGCAAGTTCGGTTGCCGGATTTATTTTCAGGAATGAAAGCAGATTGCTTTCTTTGCTTTTGCGCATCAGTTTAGCAATTGCTTCTGCCACTTGCGAATAGAGCATCTCATTTGACCCTTCAAAAATTTGGAAAGGTCTACTATCTACTAAACCACGACCAGCAACATGATCCAATCTATAACCATTTGCTCCGGATAATTGTACACAAATCTGTGCAGAATCATGCATCAGGTCAGTCACGAGTGCTTTGACACTATTGGCATCTACACTGTGGCCAGAAAGATCATTTTGAATTGAACTGATTGAACTACTGTACGCACACATCGCTGAACATATCGTAAAAGCAGCCTGCAAACGAGATAATTGAAACTTAACCGAATCGAGCTCGTTCAATGGAATTGCACTAACACGTCTTTCGGTACAATGTTTCATGGCTTCATCCAGCATACGTTTTATGAACCCCATTCCCATGCCAGGAAACTGAAGTCTGCTGCGGTGTAAAGTATCCAACATCAGTTTTATACCAGTGCTCTCTGGTGTTAACCTATTGTCCACGGGTACTTCGATGTCTATTTTATTGATACCATAAGGGATAGCATATAATCCTAAGCTATTGTACTTTTTTGTTACTTCAATCTTTTGTTCTTCGATGGAGTTGTCGGTAACAAAGAAATCTATATCACGTACAAGTTCACCATTCTCATTCTTCTTTCGTGCAGTAACGAGCCAGAAGTCAGCAGCACCTGTTAAACCTTGCCAATGTTTTTCTCCGTTAATACGGTATTTATCTCCATCTTGTTGGTAGGAGGTGCGCATATTGAGGGCATCACTACCATAGGCTTGCTCGGTAATCATCAGTCCACCCATGGCTTTATTTTCTAGAAATTGGTGGAAAACTATTTCCTGAAGTAAGGTATTGCCGTATTTAGCAAAAGGCTCCAAGAATAAAGCGATGTTGATCCCGAAGATCAAAGAAAGTGAAAGTGATTCATAAGACGCCGCCGCAAGCACTCCTAAACATTCTTTTACATGTAGGCCACGGCC
>JAQZAZ010000004.1 GCA_029239355.1 Sphingobacterium sp. | reverse complement strand
ATAGTGAGATCGAAAATAAATTTTTCTTTAAATATGACCGATCAGACTATTTTAGGTACGATAAATGTATAGATTGATTAAGGTGTATTCAAAATATTTAATTGCTGAAAGGGATACTTTTTAACCGCATTTCGCGATTAAGGTATATAATATCTTTATAAAGTTTAGATGAGTAATTTATGGAAAGAAGGCTTGTCCATCAACAAGCCTCGTTGGATAATTCTACTGTTGGACATGACCATTGTTGCAACAGCTTTTTTTATCAGTTATGTGCTTATATTCAAGCATAGAGGGGGAGTAGAGATTGACGATATGATTAGACAGGCATTCCTTGTCTCATTAGTTTATCTGATCTGGTTCTGTATTTTCGGCACTTTTAAAGGGGTGGTTCACAAGACCGGTATCCGTGAGTTGCAACGCATAGTCCTGAGTATTGTCTTGGCCTACTTTTCTGCTGTACTCATTTGTAAAATGATAGAGTGGTTGTATCCTGCCTATGATGACATGCTCCCTTTTTCGGATACACAGCTTCTTTTTCATGCGCTCATTGCCGGTTTTGGCATGACCTTTAGCCGGGTGCTTTACCGAGCATTGTACCACGAATTGATGTGGGGAGGTAAAGACAACCGTATCCCTGTTATTCTTTTTGGTGCTGGTAATATGGGAAATACCACTTTCCACTTTATCCATAATACTTCGCGCAACAAATACCGTATTGTCGCCATCATGGACGATAACCCACACCGGATTGGTAACCGTATCCAAGGATTTAAAATACACGATATCAATGCCCTAAATAAGGAGTTTGTACTGCGCCATGGCAATGCATCCGAAATTATTATAGCGGTAGATGATCGTAAACCGGAACGGTTAAATACAGTGTTTAAACTCGCCGAGCCGATTCCATTAATTGTTAAAATTATTCCAGACACGGCCCGTCTATTGGCCGGCGAAGTAGCGACAAGACAGATCAGGAGCTTACGTATTGAGGATTTGTTAGGCCGTAAAGCTATTGATCTGGACAATCCTACTATTGCATCTGAGATGAAAGATCAGATTGTGCTGGTTACGGGAGGAGCAGGTTCGATCGGTGGTGAACTGGTACGCCAGCTCGCTCATACCGATCTAAAACAGCTTATCGTGGTTGATCAGGCGGAATCAGCTTTGTATGATATCCAACAAGAGCTTAGTAACTCCATTCATTTTTCGCGGTGTAACTTTATTGTAGGAAACGTTCGGGACGAGTCGTTTATGGACACTTTGTTCCAATTTTATCGTCCTACCTACGTATTCCATGCGGCAGCTTACAAACATGTGCCTTTGATGGAGGCCAATCCTTATGAGTCTATTTTGACGAATGTCTGGGGATCCTATAATGTGGCCTTGTTGGCTGATAAATACAATGTGTCCAAATTTGTAATGGTTTCGACGGATAAGGCAGTAAATCCCACAAACGTCATGGGGGCTACCAAACGTGTTGCCGAAATTGCGATATCGACGATCAATATACACTCAAAGACCAATTTTATTGTAACGCGCTTTGGCAATGTATTGGGCTCTAATGGCTCCGTAATCCCATTGTTTGAGAAGCAGATGCTCAAAGGAGGGCCGTTGACAATTACCGATCCGAATATAACCCGTTATTTTATGACAATACCCGAAGCCTGTCAATTGGTACAGGAAGCTGCGGTAATGGGTAAAGGCGGCGAAATATTTGTTTTTGATATGGGCGAGCCTGTTAAGATTATAGACCTGGCCAAGCAAATGATCAGGCTCAAGGGATATAATTATCCCGAAGATATTGATATCAAAATTGTAGGTCTCCGTCCTGGAGAGAAAATCTTTGAAGAGCTTTTGGCTAATGGGGAGAATACCGAAAAGACCTATCATGATAAGATAATGATTGCTAAGGTCAATACGCCGGATTTGGAGTTGCAGAAAGCACGTGTGGAGCAGTTATGTGTTCTTGCGAAAACGGCTGATCCAAATGAAGATAAAATGCGTCTGGTGCAAATGATTAAGGATATAGTGCCTGAATATCGCTCTCAAAATTCTGTTTTTGAAACATTGGACAGTTGAATCTTATGATTTTCCGTTCAATAAAAGGATGAATTTCTTGGTTATAAAGAATGAGAAGCAATTTGTTTCCTCAAAATAAAGCTTTCAGATGTAAATCAGGGGCTTCGCTACCCATTCAGCATTGATGCTAGGGGACCGGACGCTATAAATCCAAGTTCTAGGGAAGTATTTAATGAAATTCAACAATGATTTTATAATAAAGGGACTGTCCAAATGGACAGTCCCTTTTGCATTTTCAAAATATACGTTAAAATAAAGCGAAGATACATTCAATAATCAATCAGGTAATGATTTTAATATTACTTTAACGCCTCACAAACCCAATACCACTAATACTTGCTGCACCCCCTACTGTAAGAGGCTTAGTGACAGTATTCCAGACGATTGGATTTAAATTGTCCATTGTGAAGGTCTTTTGTACCATTACGCTGGTAACGCCGCTATTCAAAACAAAGCCATCGTAAACGTCTAAAGCAGCCATTAAGGTGGCAACATCATTATTGGCCATACCTACCGAAAAGTTAACATTGCCCCCATCGACGACCATGGCATATAGTGTTTTTTTATTGGATGATAATCCGATGGACGTAGTGGCCTGCACTATTTCAGAAGTAGATATAACGCTATGACCTCGGTAACGGACCCAGTCGGTCCCCGATACCAGTCCACCAAATTGATTCAGATCAAAAGTTTCAAAAGCAAACTTGGTGGTATCGACACAATTGC
This sequence comes from Sphingobacterium sp., assembly GCA_029239355.1. GTDB lineage: Bacteria > Bacteroidota > Bacteroidia > Sphingobacteriales > Sphingobacteriaceae > Sphingobacterium. Next base: position 152,747 of record JAQZAZ010000004.1, on the reverse strand, counting down.
CAATATAAGCTGTGCCGTCTTTTCTGATCGCGAAAAATGGCCTTATCTTTTCCTTGGTTTTGATATTGGTGGTCGATATGTTGATCTGCCGACCATTTTTAATGTACGAATAGGCAGCGGATAGTGCCCCGTTTATCGCAGCCAAAATCTCCCCGCCAGATCGCTTTTCATTATATTTTGCCATGTCTCCAATCGGCTGACTGACATATAAGTAATCATCAAACGCGCTCATGATCGTCGGGAATACCGCATTGGTGGAAAGGTCTGCTTTTAGCAGTTGCACGCTCACAGGCTGGTCAAGCTTATTCAGATAACGAATATGGGTTCTGACAAGACCCGTGGTTAGCATGACGGAAGAATCTACCTGGAACTTTTTGATCAGATCGGTGCGATCCATAATTGTCTTGGTGACTGGCTCCATTTCCTTATCATCAGGAATAGAATCCGTCGGCGTAGTTTCTATCACTTCATCGTCAAATGAGGGATAGTCATCTCTTTGCTTACAGGAGTAAAGTATACTGATGCATGCGAGGCAAAGCATAACAGGATTTAAAAATGATTTTCTTTTCATATCTATCGGACTAAGAAAAATGAAACATAAGGCTTCATAATGGTGCTGGTGAATCCATCATAGCCAAGGGCATACACAACGTACGATCTGCGATCCAGGATGGCGCCGCCATTGCTATAAGATGCGATTACTGTACCATTTGTCACTGGGGATCCTGCTTTGCGGATCTTCCAGGTGCGGGTAGCGATGCGGTTCAATTGGAAGTAGGGGCTTGTCTCCAGATACTTAACGTCTTTGGCTACCAAAGAGTCCTGCATCGCGATAGCGTCCGCACTTCCGGTAGCTGCCGCACCGTAGTAGAGGTCAATCGAAGGGACATTCGGCATCAGATTGGTAAATCTATACCTTGCCTGTGTACTGTCAGGCCGCGACAGATCCTCTTCATTTAGGATCATCTTCGTATTTTGCGCCGTATCGGTAATATGGATGGTATAGCGTTTGCCGGCAGCCAGATTGACGGACGATTCTGCTAAAATAAGTGAATCGCGGCCATCATCGGTCTTATGCGGAAGCGCCACCTGGACCTTTACACTTCCGGATTTCCACTTTAAAAAATCTGGACGTGAGTCTCCCCGTGTATTGTAGCCACCTCCGGGAAACGGTTCGCGCCCGCGGATGAGCGATGTCACACGCTGCCCGTCAAATTTGACATACATATAGCGGTCGTCGGGGTAGATAGATGCCATATTAACCTTGATAATGGCATCGTCAGCTCCCAGAAAATCTACTTTTCCAAAGTCTTGTATCGATTTCTCACAGGAATATAGGCCAAAAGCGCCTAAAGCAAGAAACACTATTTTTTTGAAATTCTTCATAATTTTTCCAGTTATTAGGTTAATTAGTTGAATCAACAAACCAAGTTGGCTTAATGATATATTCGGGCTCTAGCGCGCCCCACCGCTCAAGCTCTGAAGCATTCCATGCATACTCCGAATTATAACGTGGCCTCACACGATAACAATAGTCATTATAGGTCAGCTGACTACCGGATAAGGGAATAAACTGCTTAAATATTTCCGTGTTATAATGGTACTTTCTTAAATCACACCATTGTTCAAGACCTCCCCAGCCCCATTGGACAATATACTTTTGACCCATGATATCGGCTAAGGTCAATTCAGATGCTGTCAGTGGTATTTCACCCCCTTTTATATAACTTTCTGCTTCGGCCGGAGTGATTGGTTTTTCGTTTGTCGTGTTGACGTACTTATTAACGAAATTCATGTGCGCATAAATTCCCTTGATATAAGCATCATAGGCCTTAGCCTGATCGCCTTTGATAAACATCGCCTCGGCTTTGACCAATTGCAGCTGCGCATAGGTCATCAATGGGAAATCCGCGGCATCTCTAAAGATAAATTTCCCTTGTCCACTATTGATGTCCCCGAGGATGTTGGGCACCGTTGTGTTTGAAACATTAGGCTCGCCACCGATATAGACACTGTCAACAGGATTGTTGATCATTAACATGCGCGAAAGCCTCGGGTCAGTTGATATTTTTGGATTTTCAATCGGTTCTCCACGCAGTCCCCCGGTTAGATAGCGCACGATCGGCTTACCTGCTCTGTTATAATAGGATGTGGTGTAAAGGCCGAATTTTGAACTCACAACATTGGCTGTTCCAGATTGATCGCCATCAAATTTGACACCGGCGTCATCGGATGGTGAATCAAAAGAACGGTCTACGAAATAGGCAATTGAATCGGCATACTTTTCTTTGAAATCAGGCTTGTTGACCAAGTGGATATATTGAAGTGCTCTTATGCCGTAGACAAACTTTCGCCAACGGTCCATATTGCCACGAAATAGGTTATCACCCTTTTTTGAATTCAGGTTTGCACTGTAATCTACAGGACTCTTTTGATCCAGGTAATAGAGCGCCGAATCGCACCATACGCGGACTTTAGCGTATACATCTGGTTGGTCATTGTATTTGAAAGATAATTGTTGCGTGCGCAGGGCTTCGTCTAGAATAATCGGACCGTGGTAATCGGTCAGCATTTGATAACCCCATGCTTTGACCGCGTACCCGATCGCTGCGTACTCATATTTTTTATTCACAATGGCATCGTTGATCATCAACTGCAGGTTGAGCCCGTGATCAAAATAAACCATGCGCCACATGACACCGCCGACATCGCTTTGCTGCGGAAATCCGTGACGCTCCCAGATCCGGGATGACTCGTCTGTGCTAGCCCCCAAAATCGTTTGATTGAACTTGTTCATCTGTCGCTGGTCGTTGGCATAACCATTGGCCATTTGATAGATGATCGGAGCCAAAAGCAATTCGGCTTTAACGAGTTGCGGATTGGACGGATTCTCATTGATGTCCAGATATTTCTTGCAACTGCTCAATCCTATCAGGACTGAAAAAATTAGTATATAAATCGTTGTTCTCATGATATATTTCTCCTAAAATCTCAAGTTAAATCCAAAATTAAAACCTCTTGGTTTGGCCATATTGCCGTAATCGATACCATAACCCCCGATACCCCCAAGTCCGGCAGTATTGCTATTGCTCTCCGGATCTAATCCGGTATAGTTGGTGAAAAGGAAAACATCGGTAGCTGTAAAAAACACACTTAATGCAGATTGTGATGAGATGCGCTGTGTCAGATGTTTGGGCAAGGTGTAGCGGAGTGTAATATCCCTGAGCCTAAAAGCATAGATGTTTTTCTCAATAAACATCTGGGGTTCTATATTGGTCATATAGTAGGTCGATGCCGAATAAGGTGTTACCGCTATGCGGTTGACTGTTGGGCTGGCTGTGTTTTCAAACCCATCTTCTAATACACCTTCTATTACCCGAGGATCTTCTCGATTCAATGTTTTTACAGATTGTCCGTAAGTGTAAAGTCTATAATCCAATCCATTAAGTACATCCCCTCCTTTCCGGAGGTCCCATAAGAAGGTGAGGTAAAAATTTTTGTAATTGAACTTGTTGACAATTCCAAGTGTATAGTCTGGAATTCGGTCACCTATGGGATAATATTTATCCGTACCAGCGATTGGTAGTCCGGTTTGTGGGTTAATTAATATGTCACCGCGTTCATTTCTTTTAAACTGTGTGCCGCTAAGTGTACCAATGCTGTAGCCCGGCATCACCGAAGACCGTACACCGCTCAGCACCCAGGTATCCGAATCATATAATTCGGGTAATTCTTCGGCCAGCGAAAGTACTTTTCCTTTATATTGGGTAAAGTTGAAGGTCATATCCCAGCTGAAATCGGTTTTCTTGATGGGGTTGACGTTGACCTGCAGCTCGGTACCATAGGTCTTGACTTCACCGCCATTCATCATCCGTAAAACAAAGCCAGAGCCATAGCTCAACCGTGGCAGGATGATCTGTCCGGTACTAAGTCGGTTAAAATAACTGAAGTCAAATGTGAGCCGGCGCTTGAATAGTCCAAATTCGAATCCTGTTTCAAAGTCTCTGGTTTTTTCGGCTTTTAAATTTGGGTTACCACCATTGACACCATAGGCGAAGCCACCGCCGGTCGAAAGTTTTGGCTCTAAATTAGAGAGTGTATAATAGCTTTTGAATGGCGCTTTGCCCGTGGTCCCGACAGAAATCCGGTACTTTCCGTCATTGAGCCAGGTGACTTTGTTTTTAAAAAAGGCCAGGTCTGAAAAGTTAAAAGCTAACGAAGCTGATGGGTAGCCAAAATAAGGATTATTAGGCATCATGCGGGAGGCAGCATCCAGCCGGCCAGTTAAGTTCAGGTAGAGCAGATTGTCCAGATAGCCAAATCCTGCCTGGGCGAGGAAGCCGACCGTCCGAAAGTTATTGGCAATGGATTTGGCAAGCTGTGTACTTGGGGAAGTATTGTTGATGCTGTAAAAGTCAGGATCGTAAAAGTCCTCACCATATTGTGAGTTGGTAAGTGTATTGTAATCTTTAAATTCGGTCCCTAAGTTTGCCCGAAAGCTGATGTCCCTGCCGATTTTTGTATTGGCGGTAGCCATAAATGAACCTGACAGCACACGTCCATTGACCTGATACACATTCATGGATCCATTGCGCACATCGGTGGAAGATCCCGAGCCGGAGTAGGATTGTGGATGGTATACGCTTTGTCCCAGCGTGTTGGAAAAATCTATTCCGATGATGCCGTTCAGGCTCAGCCAGTTGGTGGCACGATAGGTAATATTTGAAGTTCCCAGGATACGGTTGACATCATCATTGGCGGTATTGCGATAGACGTCCCAGAATGGATTGTCCAGCTCATTGTAAATATCCGAACTGTGCAGGACACGGTTACCCTTTTCATCGATCCAGTCGCGGACATCATAAAGAGGATTGAAGCGCATCAATGTGATTAAGTAGCCGGTATTACCTTTTCTAGCTTTATCGTTCTGTGTATTGATGTAGTTAAAGGATGTGTTAAACTCGAGTTTGTCGTTAAATTTAGCTGTTCCATTTAAGCGGGTTGAAAAGCGCTTGTAGCTAGTATTGGGCACGATACCACTGTTGTTGCTATATTCATTTGACCAGCGGTAGGTCACTTTTTCGGAGCCCCCTTCGAAAGAAAGGTTATGCTTTTGGTTATATCCTGTGCGGAAAAAGTTGTTGATATTATCTTTATAGAGCGTTACACCCTCAGCATACCGCGGCCCCATGGAATAGACTGAATTGGCGGCATATGTACCGTTGGTGCCTTGGGCATATACATATTGTCGCTCAGGGTATTTATTGACCGTTTCTACCCGTCCTGAGAGTGAATAGTTGACAGTAAACCGGCCGGCTTTACCTTTCTTTGTCGTGATCAGTATGGCACCTCCAGCGCCTTGGCTTCCGAATTGTGCTGTAGCTTCAGGGCCTTTTAAAATGGTATAGGTCTCGATATCGTCGGGGTTAATATCCATTGCTCTATTGGAATAATCCAGGTCTCTATTGGCACCGTTGCTGGCGAGGTCATTTTCGTTCAGGGTGGAGTTGTTAATGGGTACTCCGTCTACGACAATAAGCGCATTGTTGTCGCCAGAGATGGATGCAAATCCACGGAGTACGATCTGCGCTGATGCGCCGGGCATACCGCTGGTGCTGTTGATCGACAGTCCGGGGACACGGCCTTGAAGTCCTTGAAAGAAAGATTCCCGTTGGGTTTCGGAGACATCCGATCCGGAGACGATAGGGGTAGAGTATCCCAGTGTCTTTCGATCACGCTTGACACCAAAGGCGGTTACTACCACTTCGTCCAACGATGAACTATTTTCGGATAGTGTGATGTTAACGACCGCCTGTCCTAGGATGGCTTTTTCGATTTGTCGGTAGCCGACATGTCTAAAAATTAACGTGGCATCTTCCTGTACGGTAATTTTGTACATACCGCTATTGTTAGTGATGGATTGGGTGTTTTTGCCTTTTTCTGAAATTGTAACACCTCCCAAGGCGGATCCATCTGTCGTAGTGACCTTACCGGTAACGATTTTTTGGGCCAGGGCGACTCCATACGTACTCAGCAAGCCCACTAGTATGAGCATACTTCTTTTCATAATAAAAAATGTGTTTGATTAGCTTCTCTTTAATTTAGGTTTTGCCAATACACCTGGTGCTTGTGCAACATGAAAATTTTGCTATTTCATCTAGAAATTTATAGCGGTTAAAAAATCGGTTTATATATGTTTTATATCAAATATAGCATAAAAGTGCAATATTTAAAATAATATAGGCTTTTTTTTGATTGAAAGACGTAGTTTGTTGAATAAAAACGCATGAATATGCTTTTTTGGTCCGACCTGTTGATTGGTTGAGCATAAAAAATAGGGGCGGAAAGAGGAATTTTAAAATCAAGCCCTTCGCTTTATGTATACCCGACAGGATGCTATTAAAAATAAAACACTAATATGTTTAGTGTATTGTAATAATTTGTGCTATAACAAATTTGTTTAATAGCTCGACTTGCATTTAATCGCGAACTAAAGCATTAAAAAAGATGACAGTTGATGGTTGCAATCGAATATACACGGTGCGAGACTGTGTGTTGGTAAAATGTTTACCAAGACAGCGCTGGCAAAATTGTTTTCATACGGTGCTCTCTGTCGAAGAAGGCACCGTATGAAAAATGGATTGTCTATTTTAGCTTAACTAGTTCGACGCGACGGTTTTTAGCTTTGTTATCTTCAGAATCATTGGCAACAAGTGGGCGTTCGGCGCCGTAACCTTTGGCAGTTAGGCGCGATTTGTCGATTTTTTGACCCACTAATGCTGTCAGCACAGCATTCGCGCGATCATCGGACAGCTTTTTATTATGCGCTGCATCGCCGGTATTGTCTGTATGTCCTTCAATGGCGATTTTGAGCGTAGGGTCGTTTTTTAATGCTTCTGCAATCTGTATGACCAGATCCGTTCCCTCAGTAGTAATACTAGACTTGTCAGTATCGAATGTGATGTAAACAATTGATTTTCCTTTTTCGGAAAGATCCTTTGCGATATCATCTGCAGTAATTTTCCGGATCGTTTGTTTAAAATTATTTTCCTGCAGTATGTTGAGCTTGGCGCCAGCATTATTTGCCGTATATTGAATATAGATATTGCCTTGATTTTTGCTGCGGATTACATATACGCGGATCTGTTGATCTGCATACCCGATATCACCCTCATCTCCTTTGTACGGATCTTGTTTGTGATAACGCTCATATTCTTCTGCTGTGATGTTACCGTCGAATACTTTAACTGCGCCAATGGACGCTAGATAATCCTCCATGCTTTTTTCAAAATACCGCTGCGAAAATTGAGTGCCCGGCTCGTTGGTGATATTCACTTTGTAGAGCCGTCCTTCGTAGGGTTTCATCACGCCATTAATCGGGAAATAACAGATGTCAAAATCCTTATTGATAGGCTGATTCATCTCTTTATAACCTTTTGGCAGCGTAAAAAACGGGAATACACCGATATCTGCATCCGAATAGGGGATACTAGCAAGGTCGAGCCTTGCCGATGTGTCTACTTTAGCAGGTTTCTCCACAGAGGGGAGCGTATCTTGTTGTGCAGCTGGTGCCGGGTTTTCTTTAGTCTTTTGATTACACGAAACCATAGTTGCTGCGAGTGCAAATAAGAGTGTTGTTCTTTTCATGATTTGTTCTTTTCTTTTTTTGCATTGACAAATTTTGTGCCTAAAGGAAAAAGCAAACTTTCCGCGCTTATCATAGGTTCATCTTTATTAAAAAGGAATGGACAATGGAAGTAAAAAAAGAAAGCGCAGGCCGAGTAAAAACCTATTGGACAATATTCAAAAATACGGTATCCGGATTTATGACTGAAGATTCAATGAAATACAGTGCTTCTTTGTCTTATTACACAGTGTTTTCAATTGGTCCAATCCTCGTTTTGATTATTGCATTGGCGGGGATATTTTATGGTACAGAGGCTATCGAAGGAAAAGTTTTTACTGAACTGAATGGATTGCTCGGAAACAATGCTGCGAAGCAGATTCAGGAGGTAATTCAGAATCTACAGCTGTCCGGTAAATCAAATGCGGCTCTGGTCATCAGTTTGGTGACATTGATCATTGGGGCGACGACCGTATTTGGTGATATGCAAAACTCGATCAATAAAATATGGCATGTTCTGCCCAAGCCCAAGAAGGGGTGGTTGAAAATCATTCAGGACCGATTGCTCTCCTCGTCGCTTGTCATTGGCTTGGGCTTCCTGCTGGTGGTCACGTTAATTATAAACGGGTTGATTTTGGCATTGACACAGCAGTTGCTGCGTTATTTTCCCGATATAACGGTTGTACTTATGAACCTGATAAACTTTACCATATCTTGCGCTGTAGTCTTTGTTTTATTCGCTGTGATTTTCAGAACACTCCCAGATGTAAAAATCCAGTGGAAAACCGTCCGGGCAGGCGCCTTATTCACTACCGTTTTATTTGTTCTGGGTAGATCTTTGATCGGAATATATTTGCAGAATTCCTCCACTCAGGATACCTACGGGGCCGCGGGATCCTTTGTCCTCATCCTGCTGTGGGTATATTATACAGCCACAATTCTCTATTTTGGGGCTATTTTTACACGGGAATATGCCACAGCAAAAGGTGTACCTATTGAGCCTTCGGAATTTGCTGTACATGTGGAGACTCAGGAAATAGAACGTAATGTGTCGGAAATCCCTCCGGCTCCGCGCTAGTTTCTTCTTGATGTTCATCCCTTTATAAAAGATACATATTAGTTTCATTATTTTTAATTTATTTGACAAACTGCTGATCAAATAACGAGAAATATCGCTACTATATTAGTGAAAAATCAATAACTTTAATAAATTACTTCAATGTAAAATCTAAAGGCATGAACCACCATAATTTTATGAGCGCTATTGATCAGAGCATTTCTGAAGGCGTTAAAAGAGGTATACTTCATTTAACCCAGGAAGGTAATCTAACGACCGACAACCTCATCCACATCAATGACTCAGAATTAGTGAACTTTACCTCCTGTAGTTATCTTGGATTGGAACATGACGAACGTTTAAAACGTGCAGCAATAGCTGCTGTAGAAAAATATGGTGTGCAATTTTCAGAATCGAGAGCATATGTTTCCATCGATTTATACAGGGAATTGGAAGAGTTGATGAGCGAGATTTTTGAAGCCCCCACCATTGTTGCCCCTACCACAACACTGGCGCACTTATCTGCCATACCTGTGATTTTGGATTCGGGAGATGCTGTCATCGCTGATCAGCAACTTCATAATTCGGTATTAAGTGGTATAAATGTATTCAGGGCAAATTGGCCGGTTCACTTTGAAGTCCTTCGCCATAACCGGTTAGATTTACTGAAGGAACGCATCGAAACACTTCAAAAAACGTATAAACGCGTTTGGTATTTTGCAGATGGCATTTATTCCATGTTTGGGGATCGTTGTCCCGCTGATGAAATCTTCAATTTGTTAGCGTCCTATCCTTCATTTCATACTTACATAGATGATGCACATAGCATGAGTATATTAGGCAAAAATGGAAAAGGATATATACTCAGCAACCATACTATTCACGATAGGATGATCGTAGCCTCATCGATGGCCAAAGCCTTTGCTACAGGAGGCGGTATTTTAGTTTTTCCGAATAAGGAACTAGCCCGAAGGGTGCGTGCTTGTGGCGCTCCATTCAACTCTTCCGGTCCGTTGCAGCCGGCGACATTAGGTGCTGCGGTAGCTTCTGCAAAGATCCACTTAACTGACGAAATCTCGGAGCTGCAGACAGAACTAGCGAATAGAATAAAATATGCAAATTCATTATTTAAAGAAACCGCACTGCCGCTAATTTCGAATTTTGATTCGGGTATATTCTTCGTTGGCACATCAAGGGCCGAGCTAGCATATATCATTATGGAAAAAATGATCAAACGCGGATTTTTGCTGAACATTGGGGTATTTCCTGCAGTATCTAAAAATCATTCAGGAATAAGGTTTACGATAACTGTGCTTCAATCCTACGATCAAATCCAAAGGATGGTAAAGACCTTAAATGAAGTGTTTTTTGAAACTTTAGCGGAGCATCAATATTCGGTTGATCAGATCTATAATGCGTTTAAGGTCGTAGCCCGATTAGACGACCGTGCGGTTGGCGAATTCATTGACGAACAAAGCGTTGGAAAAGAATAAGACAGAATTCTACAGTAACTTGAGATATAGAAGGGCATAGACCTTATGTCTTTATTAATTCTGAAATTTCCGGCGGTTTTATGATTGGAGCATTGGGATAAGCGACAGGCTGTTCTACCGAGTTATAAGCCCATCCTAAGATGTTCTTAATTGAAGTTTTGATCCTGTCCAATCCTTCCGGGGTTGAGATATCGATTTCACAGACTGTACTCTTTGTATGCGCCGAGTGAAGGACGATGTAATAAATACCTGCAACGAGAATAGTTACAACTGCCCTTAGGTCGAGATCCTTACCTTGAAGTTCTTTATCCGCAAAAGCGAAGAATAGCGCACTCATCTTTTCCCGTTCCTGAGACATCTCAGACATGAGTGTAGACTCTTCACAGATCTGCCAGGCCAATATCTTTTGCATTTCAGTATTTTTAAGAAAGTCTTCGAATTGATTTAATAATAAAGATTCCAAAAACCCCCTTGATCCCACCTCGGGCGAATTACCGAAGTATTCAACAGCGTTCACCGTTGCAGAAAGCCAATAGTCTTTTCCCCTTATGTAAGTTTCAACCAACTTGTCCAGCGATCCAAAGTATAAACCAATGAGCTTACGGTCCACGCCTGCCGCCTTTGAAATATTGGCTATCGTAAGTCCGGGATAACCTTTTTCTTCAAGAACTTTACCAACTGAAGCAATTAACTTGCCCATGGTTCGTTCTTTGTTGTTTTTTTCTCCTTGATATTTTTTTCTCGACTGTTGTTTAGTGGCCATAATACGAGTTGAAACCCGAAAGATTTACGGATTAATACCAAATATAAAAAAAAATCATCTTCGTCTGAGCTTAATTAACTAAAATGTTGTGAATTATTTAAACGAAAGGTTATAAAAAAAGCTGCTGCTTGTTTTTAGAATAGGAAAATAGATTTATCTAAATAAAGAAATCACAGTCAACAAAGTTTTGGTCTATACTGACATTTGATTTGAACCAGAACCAATAAAAGTATCTCTACTGCCTGAATAAATGGCTTTAGAAAATTAGCTTATACGCGAATAAATATTTATTGTTATCTTAGATTAACCAGCAATAAATGAGTTGATTATGAAACAGTCTTTGGTTGTAATAATTTTTTTGTATATCTCCACTATTGGCTTACGGGCGCAGGAAAAGTTTGACCCTGTAGCCTGGAAAGTTCCGTATAGCCTTGGTCTTGATGGCTGGGGAATAGAACGATTTCCGATACCGATAGATTTTGCGCCTAATATTCCTTACAAGGGCGTAGAGGATGTGCGTTTTACGATAGGATGGAGCAAGCCCGAGAGTGATGAGTATTGGTCTTATGCTTTCTTGTGGTATATAGAAGGCCAGCAAGTAATCGATTCAAAAACAATTGAAAATAATTTGTCGCTGTATTTTGATGGATTAGTCAATCGCAACATCGAGAAGCGTCATCTTCCAAAAGACCTGATCAAGAAAACCAAGGCAAGATTCAATAAATTAGCCGAGTCTGAGGGAGAGGATGAATCGACGTTTGCAGGTACAATTCAAATGGTGGATTATATGGGCAAACAGCCCATAACATTGCAAGCAACAATACATTTGAGAAAGTGCCCCGGTACAGATCATACCATTATTTTCCATCAGTTTTCGCCACAGGAAAGATCTGCCCCAGTATGGTCAAAATTGAATGGACTGTGGAATACTTTTCGGTGCTCGGAATAATTTCAAAAGGCTTGTCAATTCGGCTATTTCCAGTCTATGGAAATATCTTTAAAGTCTACAAAATAAGGTTCCCCAGCTGAGTGTGAATAACCGAATTTAAATAACTTTATCATTTTCACTGCTGGAAGTATTCCTTCGAATGTATAGGTGCATTTTATGGGCACATCCGTATTGAGCTGGATGGCAGTGAGATAATCTGAAGCACCATTGGTGAATAATTTTAAACGATATTCATTGCCATCAATATCAATAATTGATCTGACATCTGAATTAATATACCAGTTGGCTGCCGAGGTGGTCAGTACAATAGTACATTTAACTGTTTGAGCCTTTGAATCCCCTTCGACTTTTGTGAGCTTAAAAAGAATATTATCCGTCGTAATCTCGTTGATTGCTTTGCCAAGTTTTAATGAGTTTTTTAGGTATTCATTTTCAGCTTTGGTTTTCTCCAATGCTACTTTTATCTCCTGGCAATCCTGTTGCGCTAAGGAAGTTGTGGTTATACCCAAAATCAGTATACTAAATAAAGATAATCTTTTGAACATATTTCTTTGTTTTAGATTTATAATTGAGCGACTTATTAAAGATACAAAAGGATTCTGATTATTTGATGTTTTTTTTATTTATCGAATGAATTATTGCTTTGTATTGCAATAGATAAAATACCGCGCCAATTGGCTGGTAAAATACAAGCTGAATAGTCTAATGAACGGTCGAGAGTAGCGATAACATAAATATTATTGCGCTATCGATTTAATTAGTAGAACTTTAAGTCAGAAAATTACTATCTTTAATACAAGAAATAACCAAACTTTCTCAGGAAATGCTCTTCTTCTTGAAGCAGAGTAGAATTTATCCTAATTACTAAGTTTTATTGACTTAAAAAAATAAGAATGCCATGAGTTTAAAAACATCAATGACAAACAACGTTGAATACAACATTTGGGTTGCGGAGCAACTAGTCGCTTGGCTGAAAGACTACTCCCATGAATTGTTGCAGGCGGAATGTCCATCCAGTTTTAGTAGTATTGCAAAAACACTGAAACATATTAGTGATACTCAGTTGTACTGGTCCTCGATGATCTGCGAAACGCCGGTACCAAGTTTTGAATACATCGCCACGACAGTAGACATTGAAAAAGAAATGGCCAACTTAGTAAATGAGGCGAGGCTTTTGGCAGATTATGTAAAAGAAAATATCGAAGCGATGAGCGAACCCTATTTAATAGAGTCCCAATGGTTTTCGTCTAACTTTCCCAAGTATGAGTACCTGCAGCATTTATTAATCCACACAACCTATCATCGCGGACAAATAGTTACTATAGGGCACAATGTAGGAGTGTTAAAAGCACCAATGTTGGATTATAATTTTTGGAACGTGATGCGGCAGCATAAATAGAGCCTAGTATACTTAGGATTGTGTTATAACGGAAATAACGATGAAGCTAAAAGACATAAACAATAAATACATTGGACTTTGGAAAGGCAACCATCGGTTGATCCTAAGCTGGTTGCCCGATCCTAACTTTGATTCGATATCAAACTTGGCTATAAAAGCCGTTGCTAATAACAAATTTTTGATTCTTACTTATGATTGGCATCATGAAGGTGTGGCGCAGGAAGGGATGTTATTAGTGGGTAACAACAATCAAGAATCCGAAGTTACAGCATCATGGATTGACTCATGGGGTATGGATGGAAAAATCATGAACTGCTATGGTACAATGAATGAGGCGGGGGATATATTCCTAAAAGGTTCTTATGAAGTGGACGGTAGTCCCGATTGGGGTTGGCGAATCGATATTCCCTTACCTACTGATCATAGCCTTCAGCTAAAAATGTACAATGTCTCTCCAGATGGTGAAGAATTCTTGGCCGTTGATGCAAATTATTCGCCTCTTTAACGCAAAGACATCAACAAGTATTTTTTAAGATATAAGAGAACCTTAATATAAAAAAAACTCCCCTATCATCGGGCGATGCATGGGAGTTACATTTTTTATCAGCGACAGAGTTTGCTTGACAGGTATGATAACAACCATTGGACACTTGCCATCGCCGTAGAAGTAGTCAAACATAGACTATCTAGAATTGCAATGGTAAACTGGAGACTGTTTCTACTTCTTTTTTACCACATTAACTGTCATATATCCGAACGGAACCTATTTGTCTGTTTATGTTTATTTATTTTTCTGCCTATGGGCTGGTCCATTTGTTGGAAAGATATTTACCACTTCAAGTGCATAAGATGGTTTTTTTGGTAAAATGTTTACCATTCACTAGTAAATAGTCCATTTGTTTGGAAAGTAACTTATCTGTTTCCTGCTGATTTTTATTTTTCGGATTTTTAGTGTAAATTAATATAAATCAATCTTTTATTTGTTTTCATGAATACGTACTCAAGCCAAATTACACATATTACACCTGAACATGCTCATAAAAGTCTTGCCCCATCCAATCCGTATATCACCTATCAGACCCGTAATCTGCTCTACCAGCTTAACAAAATTGGGCAAAGTGGACAAGTGCTACTGGGGCATCAAAGTACCAATACGCTGGGACGAAAAGGCATTAAAAATGTTGGGAATTCGGACATTAAAATGGCATGTGGTCAGTTTCCGGGGATGGTCAGTTATGATCTAGGCTGGATGGAACTAAATAATGGGGCAGTATGGCTAGAAGGCCGCGTCGCACATCTTATCGATGCAATCAAATACTGCCGGAAAATAGGCTTGCCCATCTGCTTGTCTTGGCATACACGCAACCCCATCGATAAGGTGTATGACCAAAAAAACCGAAATGCTAAAGGAAAAATCAAAGATGTGGGAAATACGGTGGCTCAGATCCTTACTAATCCAGCAGTAAAAAAGACTTATCTGTCCTGGTTAGCTATGTTGGCTGATTTTTTCGGACAGCTGCAGGACGAGAACGGCAACTTAATTCCTGTTTTATTCCGGCCATTCCATGAATGTAACGGGGGCTGGTTTTGGTGGGGCAAAACGGCCTGTTCGGCCAAAGAGTATATCGAACTCTACCAACTCACGCATGATTACCTGACGAAAGAGAAAAAGGTAGATCATCTCTTATGGGTATACAATACCGACAAGGTTTTTTCGGAGGCCGATTTTATGGAGCGCTACCCGGGTGATGCCTATATCGATTTGCTATCGCTAGATTTTTATGATTCTCCGCGCTACAGTGCGACTGCTTTTCGGCAGAATCTTGACAAATCAATGGATGTACTTGTCCATTGTTCGAAACAGTTAAAGAAGGGTTGCTTCATTGCAGAAGGTGGTCTAAAAAATTATAGCGACGCACATTATTTTACAGAAAGATGTGTTCATTATTTTAATAAGGATATAATCGCCTTTATTTTTTGGGCCAATACTGCTAAGAATTATTATGTTACTTATGCAGGTGATCCGCAACAAGGCGATTTTTTAGAAATGCTCAAAACGCATCCGATTTTGTTGGCGGATGAGCTCGGCAAAATGAATATATATCGTTGAGTAGCTATGTTATTCAATTAATTTGCTTTGGTGTCTTTCTAATATATTGTAGATATGTTTCACGTCTTGTGATTTTTCTTTTTGAACCATCAGCAAGGCATCCGCTGTGGAGACGAGTATGGTATCTTTGAGCCCAACGAACGCAGTATATTGCGTTGTTCCAATGGACATGTTGCCAAATTCATCCACGGGATGACCAATATCAACCAAATAGTTATATAAGGACTCGAAAGAACCTAAATCTGACCATTCAAATGCGGTCTTTACAACCCTGATTTTTGTGGATCGTTCCATCAGGGCGTAATCGATACTGATGGAGGGTATTTCTTTGGAAAGTGCTCCATCAAGCCAACCTTCAGAACTGGATTTCCATGTTTTTAAGGCGGCGGAATACACGTTGGGAGCATGTAGTTTTAATTCTTCCAACAAAGTATCTGCCCGAAAGCAAAACATCCCGGAGTTCCAAAGGAAATTGCCGCGTTCCAAAAATGATTCTGCTGTATCCTGATTTGGTTTTTCGCGAAAAGAGCGTACCTGATCGTCTTCGTATTCGATATATCCATAGCCAGTCTCTGGCTTGGTGGCCTGAATGCCGAAGGTAACCAGGTAGCCTGAGCGTGCTTTGTCGATTCCGGCAGTGATCGCTTCTGCATACGCTTCGTCGCCGATAATTAAATGATCGGAAGGTGTCACTAAAAGGATATCGCCCGGATCAGAGGCCAGGGCCGCAAAGGCAATGGCTGCTGCGGTATTGCGTGGGTAGGCTTCGACAATCTGCTGATGGGCCACCTGCATACTGTCCAAGGTCTCTTCGCTCAATTTATAATTGTCTTTGTTGCCAACGACCAATAGGCTATCGGTCAGGAATTGATTGCGTTTGATGGTCATTCCAAAAAGGGATCCTTCTTTAAACAGATTTAAATATTGTTTAGGCTGATTTTTGCGTGATAGTGGCCATAGGCGGCTGCCAACGCCACCACTAAGGATGACATGTTTGATCTTATTCATAATTTATCATTAAAAATGTAGGATGTTAATTCTTCTCACTGTTTGCAATATATAGATATTGTGTTTGCCAACTAATTTGCTTCGCTTTCTGCTTAACGGTATTTTCCTTTATATAATCATTGCTTTATTGTTTTTAAAGTATTCTTTTTCGGCTACGACCTGCCGTAGACCATGACTGGAAAAGCGATGGGTACGTTTGTTGTAGTGGATATTGATGTCTTTCTGAATACAAAGTTGTCTTCCTGTAAAATCACAATCGCGGTATTCTTCCCCAATGATACGGACCTGGATAGGTAAGGCCAGGAGCATATCAATCAAATCCTGCTCTGTCTCGTAGGGAATAATTTCGTCCACATATCGGCAGCCTTCTAACTGGATATAGCGTTCAACAATGGTCTGGCTCGGCTTATTTTTTGTAGGATTGATCTCGGCCGGATCGGTATTGAGACCGACAATGAGGTAGTCGCAGTGGACCTTAGCCTCTTCTAACATCATAATGTGTCCAGCATGTAGGAGATCGAAAACTCCAAAGGTTATTCCAATTTTCATCTAATTATCTTTTTTTTAATGGCTGATGAGAGCTCGCAAGCTCGGTTTCATTTTTTTGATCTATTAATGGTCTTAAGATGATCAGTGATTAGTTCCTTATTGTTGGCGAGTATGACCAATGCACACTATGCACTGGCTTCGTTGTCTTGGATGGTCGGACTACCCAACTCTTTCTCGGCAACTAGACGCCTTAATGCGGAGCTTGAAAAGCGATGGTCACGGCTATTATAATAGAGGATAATGCCCTTTTCTTCGCAATAGGGCCGACCTGTAAAATTTTTCTCCCGATATTCATCGCCTAAAATCCGGACATCAATGTTAAAGGAACGCAAGACGTCTTCGAGATCTTGCTCGGTGGCATAAGGAACAATCTGGTCAACATATTTGCAGCCTTTAAGCTGAATGTAACGTTCGACGATAGACTGCGTCGGTTTGTTTTTTTCTGGTCTATCTATAGTAGGGTCGGTCTGTAGGCCACAGATTAAATAATCACAGTGGTTTTTTGCATCTTCCAGCATTTTGATATGACCTGCATGCAGAAGGTCAAAAGCAGAGAATGTAATTCCAATTTTCATTTTTTTGATTTTATAGTTAAAAATAACGATTCACATGTAGCATGAGGCCTGATCCACTATAGTACAACTTGCCCTGATCGGTCGCAAAGGTGGCGCCGATGCGGGTTTTGTGCAAGAATTCTCGTTCGGCGCGGAGCAGGAAGGAAAATTGATTGACGGGTGTAAAGGAATCTTTATAGGGGGTATGAAAATGAGACCCTGTTGATTTTCCGAATTCACTGGTGGCAAATGTACCATAGTGTCTGGCAAACGTTAGCTTACTGATTATATACCATTGATATAAGCTGAACTTGGATCCCAGATGGCCCGCAACCACCCTGTTACTAATAAAGAAATCTTTGGGATAATGGGCCTGGCCGGACCTCACAGATTGTGCTGTGGCAATTAGTGGGCTGCCCATTCCTAGCCCCTTATAGGACCAGCCCTCCAGATATTCTGAATTGTTATAATAGTCTTCGTCGCCAGATTGGGTAGGTTTGGACCATGGGTAACCAGCCTGATCTTTGGAATAAAAAAATTCTACTAAAAAGCTCTGCCAATCAAAGGCCCGACCCAGTTTGCGGTGAAATGCTTTATTGGTAAGGGTAATACCGTTTAGGCCATCCTTTATGTTGGCAAATTTAGAGAGGGCACCTACATCGTAGAAATTTTGTCGATAGACCAAGAGATTTATATTCCCAAAATCATAGGAGAATCCAAGATCTATCGACCCTTGGTGATTTCCCATTTTTGAGCGGGGTACTGGACTGCCTTTGCCTCCAAAGGCCTTCCCGAGGGAAACATAGCTCAGGGTTTGAAATAAATTGAGATCAAAGGCTTCACCATAACGTTTCTTTTCGCCTCCAAATTGGGCCTGATGGTTAAATCCGCCTATGAAATTTAATTTCCAGCTGGGTTTACCAAAACTGAGATAAAATGATTTTTGAAGGAGATAGGTTTCCAGTTCATAATCCTTAGTGGGTACGAGAAATGCACTGGGATTCATCTCCGATTTGCCCATATAACCTATAGCAAAATTACCTTTAAATGCGAATATTCCGCCAAACCAAGGAAGACGATAATAATCGGGGATACTGATCTCCGCTTTCGGAACACCGAGTGTATTACCCGAAACAGCGAAATTTCCGGAGGTGAGCAGGCTGTCGCCGTTTAACCCCATGACTTCCTTACTACGGCCTAGACGGAATTCGGCCGCATGATATTTGAGCTTGACATGGGCTTCAATCAGATCACCATTGATTTTTTTGCCCAAATTGGCCCTTCCTTCCAGGGCATACCCCCAATCAAAGGAACGTGGACGCTGCCCCGGCTTTGGGTTAGCATAATTTTTAAAAACGCGTCCAATAACACTGGAAGAGGCCCCTTCAAGTGGGATGGATCCGTACTGGTTAGCACGCATCCATAAAGGTACGCCTTGATCATTGATATATCCGGCATTGACTTCCAGAAAAAAATGGGTATTACCAGTACTATCCTGTTGTGCCTGGATTTGTAATCCCGGATAACTAATCTGCAGGAGGATTAACAGTAAGGCATACAGCCGAATCCCTCTTGTCGATTGAGCAAAGTATCGCCCGAATTGTATAACATAGTCTTTTCGCATCATATTAGGGTTTAGGTGAATCAACGAGTTCGCTTTCGGGATGTGGTGCAAAAGGATTGCGGTACCGTCGAAGCTTTTCTTTTAGGATTAAATAAAAGAAGGGCATATCGTCGAGGATGTACCGTTTCCACAAGCGTCTTGGTTCTTTCACAAGACGGTATAGCCATTCTAATCCCAGACGCTGAATCCAAAGTGGCGCTCGTTTTAGTGTGCCCGCTTCAAAATCTATCGTAGCACCCAGGGCCATAAATAGTTTGACGCCTGGAAGTTGGCTTTTGTATTTATATATCCATTTTTCTTGTTTAGGGGCGCCAACGCCAACCACCAGAACGCTCGCTCCGGATTGATTAATCAGCGCAATGATTTCCTGACATTCTGCTTCATTTTTTTCAAAACCAAAACTGGGAGAATGGGCTCCTACCACCATATGACGGCCTGCCTTTTGGTTGATATTAACTGCTGCCTTATGGGCTATCCCTGGTGCGGCTCCCAGTAGGAATAGGTTGATGTCTTCATGCGCTTTGTGATAATCATAATACATGGGAAACAAGGTGGATCCTGGAATGACTTGTTGCACAGGCCTTCCTAATAGGCGTAAGCCTAGTTGTACAATATTGCTGTCGCAAATGATCCATTCGGCCTGATTATAAATCTGGTAAAATTCATGGTCCTTCTGTAGTTTCATTAAATGGTCTACATTAGGGGTAATCAGAACGCCGCGATCCATTTGTGCCAAGAGTTGTGGAAGCTGGATATCGAGCATCTCTATATTGAAGATAGGTTGTGTTTTCATATGCATTGCTTAAACATTGGAACCAAATTTTTTGCGGAGTTTTACAAATGGCATTTCTACTTTATAATAAGAGAAGAGGGAAAATACAATTGTGAATATCGTCACAGACAATTGCCATTGTAGCCCGTATTTTGCAAAGTGCAAGGTCGATAGGGGAATGGCTAGCCAATGAAATAAATAGATGGAATAGCTCAACTTGCCAATATATACCAGTATAGGATTGGCAAAAAGACTACAATTGATCTTATGCTGTGTCGCGTAGACAATATGGACAATCAAGGGGGCTAAGCATATTCCTTGAATCGTATACCTTAGGGTTTCTCTGAACGCTCCATCACGCCATAGGAAGGTAAGTAGGAGCCCTAGAAGGGAAATAAAAAAAATAAGATTACTTCTCAGTACACTATAAACCCGCTCTTTGTACTTGCTCATATACAGTAAATAAGCCAGTAGGGAACCATATAGAATGGAATCTATACGGGTGTGGGTCAATGAATAATTGTATTTTTCATAGATCGCTGGATCCTTTAAATGGATGACGTAATAGAAGCGGAATAGTAAAGGGATAATTAGCAAGATTGTACAGAGTAAGATATGGGCCGCTCTGTATTTGTAGGTCCAGAAAAGCATGAGGGGATAAAAGAGATAATAATGCTCTTCAATGGATAGTGACCATAAAATTTTAAATGTGCTCCAAAGGGGATGTTCTTGTTGATAATTAATAAAATAAACATAAAAGTAATTTTCAAAATAGAATAGGGCTGCTCCAAGCTGCGCAGTAATGATTGGCACCCGGTGAATCAATAAAACGATAACTGCTGCGAGGGTAAAGAATAATAGGGCCGGGTAGAGCCGGAATGCTCTCCGGATATAAAAATTGACAAAATTGATGGTATGGGTTGTCTGAATTTCATGAAGAAGAAGTTTGGCAATGAGAAATCCGCTTATGAAAAAGAAGACCGTGACCCCAAATCCCCCTGGAATTAAGTGTCCCAATCCGATATGGGATAAATATACAATGAGAATGGATATTCCTCTAATCCCGTCAAGTTGTTTTATATTTTTATTGTCTAATAACATAGTATAAATTCGCTTATTTAACTCTTCTGTTTTCTCTATCGACCAAAACCTGTTTGTATTTAAATATTTTTTCTAAACCGATAAGGATATTGCTTCTATGTGCGAGTAGCTGCTTGACAACGTACGCTTTTAGCCCGAATTTATGGGCATTGGATACGAAGTACAAAACAGAGTATTGATAATTGGACAGGTGGTAGCTTCTTAGTAAATCATTGACCCGGATGGTCTCATCAAAACGGGATTTGAAATAGTCTGGATTTACGGTATTGACAATGCTACCTTCTCGGACGGTTACGGTATAGAGGATTTCTTCTTTGACGGTGAAGGAGCTGCATAGGATACCGCACATACAAGAAAACCACATGTCATTTCCTGCGATGACTTCGGCAAATCGGATCCGATGTTGTTCTATAAAACGGCGCCGATAGACTTTGCCCCAGGGTACTGAATATTTGTAGCGTACATCCATCTTGCCCCGCTGTTGAAAATTGGTGATCAGCTCATTGAAAAAATGATGACGATGACTTGTTTGATAGCTTTGTGAATCGACAGAATGTACTTTGTAACATATTAAATCTTTATCATAAGCTGGAATACGGTCGAGCTCATGGGCAAGTGCATGGGTAAAGTAGTCATCTGAATCCGCAAAGAGAACATAGGTGCCACTTGCCATCTCCAGGCCGATATTACGGCTGGCTCCGGCACCTTTCCCGATGCTATTAAGGTATAATTTAAAGTTGTAGGACTTTTGCAGATCCTGCAATTTTTCCTTCTCGCTTGCTTGGCTGGCGTCATCAACAACGATGATTTCTAGATCTTCGCGCTTGGGAATTGACTTCAATAGCCTGTGCAGCAATTCAGCCGAATTTTTGTGGGGAATGATGATGGAGTAGGTCATAGCTAGGTAATAAAAATATCGTTAATCGTTTTATTGGATAGGGTGCTATAATGCTGTTCGGCACGTTCAAGTTGCTCGAAATGCGCTTGCCGTTGAACAAGGATGTCGCTGAGCTGGCTCGTAATATCTCGTGCTTCTTGCTGCGTATCTAATAGGAGTGACTGTAAGCCTGCGTCAATAAATATCCCTTTAATTTTTACATGTTTATTGATATCGGTTACTATGATGGGTAGGCAACCGTATTTTGCGGCCAAGAGCGCGACATGTAATCGATTGGTGAGCACTGCTGCTGCGGATTGATAATAATGCGCATTTGCGAGCCCTAATTGCTGCTCATGGAAGTGAATCGTTGCATCGGTTTGGATCGCTGCATAGAGTTGCTGGCTAAAGGCTGCATCCGAGGCGACTTGATAGACGATTTCAAACTGGTATTGATCGGCATTTTGACGTACAAGGGCTTGAATGAGTTGGAGCAGATCCTGCTGATAGTCAGCAGCGCTGCCTTGATGGACGCCGCTGCGAAAAGAGAGCAGGATCTTTGGCCGACTGTCTAGGCCGGTATCATGGGCTGGAAGTGGAGCAGTTTGTGGTTGGAATGTCCAGCATAGATCAGGAAAAATCTTAGCTTGTGATATGCCCAATCTTTGGGCATATTGGAGCGATAGACTATCCCGAACATAATAATGGCGTACAAAAAGAGCCCTAAAGCGTTCGCCAATGTTGCCAAGGAGACTTAACGGGCCTAGTGAAAAGCCGATCTTGATAATCCGTACGCCTAAGAGATAGAGCAGCAGGTAAAACAATCCTGATAGTATATATTTTAATCCAGTAACATTTGATGTCGTTGACTGATCTCCTGGGGGAGAGGCAAGAAAATAGACCTGTTGTTGGGGAGTGAAAATTGCTTGTACAGCACATTTTAGCAGTTGGAGATGGAATTCTAACGGTCGGGAACTTGATTTTTCGGTTTCTTGCAGGCCTAAAATCTCGGTATAATAATCAGGCATGCCTTTGTCGCTTACAACGATGTGACTGAATTGCCGAAAGAATTTGAGCAGGCTTTTATTGATCAGTTGGTCGCCAATATTATGGTATTGTGTATATCCTTTATAAAACAAAATGTTAGGCATGGTTAATTAGGCTTTGGTAAAATGTATAATATTGCTTTTCGATTTTCAGGATATTAAAATTCTCGGCATAGTCCCTGCGTTTTCGCTGTAGCGATGGATCGTTTACAGCTGAGTTGTTGAGGTGTTGGCGTAGCAATTCACTGAGATGATCTTCATCTTTGGCAATGAATGTTGGTTCTATTTGCTCAATCAGTTCGGTCAAACCGCCACCATCTTGCATGACCAGGACGGGCTTACCCAAATGGAGGCACTCGATGGCCACCAGCCCAAAAGGTTCGGAAACGGATGGAAAGACACAAATATCCATAGCCTGTTGATAGGCACTCACATTTTTTTGGTAACCGGTTAAATAGATGCGACCGGTTAAATTTAGCTCTTCAACCAACCGCTCGAGCTTTTCTCTTTCTGGGCCGTCGCCAACTAAAAGTAGGATGGCTTCTGGGTAATCTGTGCTTATTTTGGCAAAGCTCTGGATGAGTAGGTCTACACGCTTCCAGCTGATAAACCTACTGCTTGTCCCAATGATAAATTTGCCCTTGCATGCGGGAAAATGCTCAAATACCAAGCTGCTGTCAGCTGTTTGGACAAAATGTACACCATTGTAAATGACTTTATTGTAGGTCGTTTGCAGCCCTTTGTCTATCCAATATTGTTTGGAGTATGTGGAGTTGCTGACGATACCTTTGCAGTGATTGTTCATCTGCCACACTTGTAATCCTGCTTTCATTTTATGGTAATAGCTTTGCTTTCTCCGGATCGCGCCGGCAGTATGTATAGTGAAGATGATAGGTATACCTGACTGTGCCAATGTGCGCAAGAGGAGTGGCTTAAAAATATGAAGCTGCGCAATATCGTAGTCCTTGACAATGTTGTGGATATTTTGATAGCGGGATAAGCGCAGATCAAAGGGCTTAAGGACTTGAAAGTATATTTTAACGTCGAGATCCAGCATTCTTCTGTTGGCTACCTTATCTTTGGCCTGGCAGCATAAAATGGCTACTTCGAGGCTCGGGTTTTGTAATTGAGCCTGAATCAGGTAATACAAGTAACTTTCTATACCCCCAAAGAGAAAATCGTGAACGACATGTAATATCTTAAGTTTTTGCATGGCTAATGGACTTTTGCTGAAGTTGATAATGATATAATAAGTTGCCTTTGCTTAACATATATAGTGCTAAACAGAGCGTGGGGATGGTGCCCAATAGGGTAGACCCTGCAATATTTCCGATAAACAGAAAATAAATATAGTATTTAAGGTAACTGTATTGTGGCGCGACTTTCAACCGTATGACCTTAAAGAGCAAGGTGCCGAAAAATAGCAAACCCAAAACACCAAAATAGAGAAAGATGGAGGCATAACCTACATCGGCAGGGATCAGCCCCTGACTACGACCGTTTTTATCGACAAAATCTCCATAGCGTGACTTGCCCAGGGAAAACATGCCATTGCCAAAAATATCGTTTAAAGGGCTCCGGGAGACATCGTTAAAATAAAATTTATAGGCCGCAAGCCGGACATTGTCATCCCCGTCCTGTTGGGATTCCAGCTCTTTATTGGTTCGTTCTTGTAGCCCCTGAAAGATATTGGCAGCAAGGATGGGGAGTATAAATACCAGGCTCCCCAGGGCAATAATGGCACCAAGTTTTTTGGCGAAACTCGACCCTTTCAGGTAAAATAATAATCCGAGCAATAGGCTAATCACAATGGTCTGACGGCCTAATTGAAGCACGATGGTGATAAAAAAGATCACGATCAGTATGAGCCATTTGTTCTTATTGCGCTGCATCTTATACTTATTTATGGCAAGGAAAAAGGCCAGATACAAGGGGCCGCCACCTATGAGTGTCAAACGGATTCTCGACAGACCTCGTTCGGTATCGATTTCCTTTCCTATTTCGCCATAACCCAAAAATAACCGTGTTGGCGCTACAGCTAGTGCGATGTAAAAGCAGAGTATAAAGAGCACTGTAAACCACCATAATAATTTCTCCACTTCCTTCGTTTTA
The DNA here is from genome assembly GCA_029239355.1 of Sphingobacterium sp. Classification (GTDB taxonomy): domain Bacteria; phylum Bacteroidota; class Bacteroidia; order Sphingobacteriales; family Sphingobacteriaceae; genus Sphingobacterium. Next base: position 127,709 of record JAQZAZ010000004.1, on the reverse strand, counting down.
AGATTGCGCTGAAGCAAATAAAAATAGAGCAGGAAGGAAAAATAGGGCAGGCAGGAGAGCAGTGTATCGATAATACTCTGCCCCCAGGTCATCATACAGACCAGCGAGGAGAGGAAGATGATCCCAACAAATAAGCGAATGGGATTTGAAAATACATCTTTGTAGCGACTGTTGAAAAATCCAGATGCAACTGATCCCATCAGATATAAGAGAACAGGGTAAAAAAATAGTTTCCAGATATCGTCTGTAAACCCTAATGGCCGGAATAACCGGACATAGAGTAAACTGAACAATAGCACGAATGCGCCTGTGGAGCTAAGTTTGTTATGCCTGCTGAAGATCTCCATCGTACTGAAAGGTCAAAAAGTTGTCAGCGAAAGTGCGCTCCACCTCCAGTGCTGCCATGGGCACGCTATAATCTATGGTCCATTGGCTTACTTGGGGGAGGTCCTGAATACTGTTTATAACCCTATTTTCGAGGCTCAGTTTTTTTACAAGATTGAGGACACGGTGGGGGTTAGACGGCTTGTAGATACTATAAAAGTCTTTTTGGAAGTTAATAGCGAAGGCTGTCCCATGAAATGAATTGGAGACAACAAAACGGCATTGGTCGAGTACATCCAAAAATTCGGCGGGTCCCAGGTCTGCAAGGGTGTACTGGATGGGCAGCTTGGTTTTTACTTTGAAAAGGGAAACGATCGGTAAGGATAATTCTCGTGCGATACGGTGGGCAATTGCAATGGTTTTGGTATCGTTATCAAAGGTGTAGAGCAAAATAAATTCTTTTGGTAACCCCTTTACCGGTTGGCGGATGCTTAGCCAATTGCTTTTGTTAAGTAAGAGGGTTGGATCCAAGACGACCTGCACATCCTGTCTAATGGGGTTAAGCTGCTGCCGTAAATATTCTTCCCGTACGGCGACTGCTTGATAACTGTCGAGATACTGCTTCAGTTGCTGGAGCTCCAAGGCATTAAAGTCACGGGCGCCCGCACTCGATGCGTAAGCAAATTTGCGGGGTGAATGATTGGTATCCAAGAGATAAACCGGGTCCAACTGGCCTCCAGTAAACTGGGGATTCCAGAGCTGATCACTGCCACTCACTAAAATGTCGAAGCTGGATGAAATTGCACGAAATTCGCCGATATGATGTACTGGCGATGTGAGCGGAATATAGTGCTGTAAAAAAGCGTTAAACTTTTTTTCCTTTTTATAATTGCGCCTGAGCAAATAATAGCTTATAAAATGTTTGACATTTTGCACGGACGTTTTTTCCGTATCCCACAATTGATGGCTATATTTTTTGGCTAGTGCCTCCTGTTGATAATCAATACAATAGCAATTAGCGTATTTCTGATTCAAAAATTGACATAAGGCATAGGCTTGCAACATGCCGCCATAGTTATAAACATTGTGAAAAGTAACAATTCCGATTTTCATTAAGCAAAAAATTTAGTGATTTGATCGACTTCTAACCGTGGTGAAGAGGCAATTTCTAGCGTATCTGGTAAATAGCCCGCCGAAATTACTAAACCAATCCGTTCATTATCGGGTATATGAAGGAGCTTGCGTAAACACGTATCCCGTTTATGGTCTACGCTCCAATTAAGCGGGCAGGCTCCAATCTCATGGTGATGAAGTGCGTTGAGCAATGACATGGCAAACATGCCTGTATTTATGTAGGATTCATTTCGGTCATTTGGCCCTTGAAAATAGGATATATTGGCCGTTAAAATAAATAGCGTGCTCGCCAAATGTCCAAAGCCCCGGTTGCCATATTGAAGTTTAAGTACTTCTTCTTTTACTCCGGGCGATGTGACCACATAAATTCGATTGAGCTGCCGATTGCAGGATGTTGGTGATTTCATGGCCAGACTAATGCATTTTTTTAAGATTTCTGCGGGAATGGGCCTGCTAGAATAATTGCGGCATGAATAGCGCGACGATGAGAAAAGATCAAAAGGATGATCCTTGTATTTGAAATATTCTTCCCGTGTAAATCGTAGTTGATGAACCTGAGGGGCTTGTACAATCGAATTGGAGAATTCCTGATACTTTTGAGTAATCTCTTCGGGCAAAGTATAAGCTTGTTCCTGATGAAAGTAAAAATATTCTGCCAATACGTTCTTGCTATGCTGATACTCTAAACACCTGGTGTCATAACCTTCCTTCTTAAATTTTTGTAAGAGTTCGATGAGATCCTTGATGACCGGTAGGCCAAATCCAAGTCTAGTCTCGGGCATGGTTAAGCCTTTCTCGATCACATGGTATAGGATAGTCAGACGACCTTTGTAAGCATCCTCGTTAGAAAATAGCTGTTTTACATTTGAATAGTTGTAAAATCTGACCAGATCATAGTAATAGATGCGGAAAACACGCATGTAAACTAATGCGTTCTTACCTAATATAGCTTTTAAACGATTCATACACTAAGACTTATATTTTTTTTCTTTATCTTTTTAATAGCCGCATTCACCATCGTCCGCTCCGATGCATTGATGCCCAACAGGTAGATGCTGAGGGACATGACGATGGCATTGAGCATGACAGTAAGAAACAGGCGGAGGATGGAGAAATTAAGACAGTATTGAAGTAACATCATGGTACATACGGCAACACTCGATACCAATAAAACTTTGATAATGACCTCACTGAAAAAACGATTGATTCCTATTTTGGTGACTTTATGACAGATGATTAAACGCAATGTCAGCGATACAACTTCCATGCTGCTCATGGCCAAAAGTACCTGAAATACAGTACAACCAAATTGCAGCAAAATATAGGTTATGGGGACAATCAGAATAATAGTGCTGCCCACAACAGATTGATACAGCTTGATGTTTCCGCTGGCTTGCACAGCGGATTTTAATCCCGTTGATAGCTGATTAATGACTGCATTGATCAGGACAACTGTACAAAAAAGCCCGGTTGTTGGTGGTATTTTGGGAAGCCAAAGGTGAAGGACGCCATTCATCTCGGCAATGAGGGGAATGACTACAAATAGCAGCAATAGGGTGGAACTTTTGGACGAGAGCAAAGAGAGCTTGGTCATCCGCGCCCGGTCTCCAATACCCTCACTTTTCATGATCTGTGGATTTAGGGCTTTTGAAATGATCACAGAGAAGGACTGAAGCTGGGAATTCATTTGCTGTGAAATCGCATATGTACCATTCATATTGACGCCCAAAAAGCGGTTTAGTACGACCGCAATGCCTTGGCTGGAGGCGACATAACAGATCGATCCAAATAGGTTCCAGGTGGCATAGGATAGCATTTCACGAAAAAGATATCCTTCTCTTAACCATTTCATCTGTATGCTGGACTCCTGGTATTTTATTCGGCACCATAATGATTTTGCAATACGGATCACAATGGTGGTAAACACGATGCCGGCACTGTAAGCAATCAATTTATGCGCGCTGAAAAAGGTGATATAATACGCTGCCATTAGCTTGAGCATTGTCTCGACGATGCCAATGATGGCGTCAAATCGCATGTCTTCTTTGGCATTGATCAGTGAATCATATGGGACAGCATTGACAGTAAAAAAGGTGCTGATGACCATCATATGGTAGCAACAGGTAGCTTCAAACTGCTTGTCGCCCGGAATTTTAAGAAAACCACCCAAGAGCCAAATGCTAAGTACTTCGAGGATGATGACAATGATAAGGCTGATCATAAAGTGGATGCTCACACTCGAATTGAATATTTTTGTTAACGTATGGCTATCATTTTTCCCGAGATGATACGAAAGGTAGCGCTGGGTGGTGATGGTCATGGCTCCATTGATAAAAGCAAGCATCAGGATAACGCCTGCGATCAGGTTATAAATACCAAAATCGGCAATGCCCAGTGCACTGATTAAGATCCGGGTACTGTATAATGTGACAAAGGCCGAGAAGATAAGCTTGCCATATAGAAAACTCGTGTTCAATAATATTCGTTTAGCGGGATTATTCATGGAGTGATTGCTTTATTTTTATTTCTTGTTCCAAAATTTCCACCAGGGCTGTTTCTCTTCTTGCCCATAATCGCCATAACCGTAGCCGTAACCATAGCCATAATTTCGCTGATAGCTTCCTTTGGCCTGAACATCATTGACCACAAACTGTATGGGTTTGATTTTTCCTTTCTTTTCCAGGTCGTTTGGAATAAATAACTGCTCCTTGAAAGTGAAGTCTTGACGGATGATATAAAGACAGACATCGGCATAGCGATTTAATAGTTGTGCGTCAGTAACTAGCCCCACTGGCGGAGCATCGATGAGAATGTAATCGTAACGGTCTTTGAGGCTGTTTATCAGGTCTGCTGTCCGTTGAAGCACCAACAATTCGGCGGGATTAGGGGGAATAATTCCAGCCTGAATAAGGTCCACAAACTCATGTTTGCCCGATGGGGTAATGATTTCATCTATTTCCATTTCGGAACGGACGACATAGTGCGAAAATCCAGTCCCTGCGTCAATAGATAATTTGGAAGTTAAGGTGGGTTTCCGAAGGTCGAGCTCCATCAATACCACGCGTTTATTTAGTAAGGCTAGTGTGACGGCTAGGTTCAAGGCAATGTACGACTTCCCTTCGCCGGACATGGATGAGGTAAATAGGATGGTTTTGCCGCCCTGCAACACAAACTCAAGATTGGTCCGCAATGCCCTAAACTGTTCGGCTATAGGTGATCTTGAAGTCTTGGTGATCACAACCTGCTCATGGCTTTGGTTGTGTGCAATCGCTCCCAGGACTGGCAGATTACTCCGGCTCGTAATATCTTCTATCGAACGAATACGTACATTAAGTAGGTCTTTGAGGTAAATAATTCCTAATGGCGTGATCAGGCCTGCCAACAATCCTAATACGTAGATAAGCTTTTTTTTCGGGGCGATGGGAAATTCATCTGCCTTGGGTGAATCAATTACCTTGGCATTGGCAACGTTGGCCGTTCGGCTAATAGCTGTTTCTTCCCATTTTTGTTGTAGAAATATATATTGCTCCTGTTTGATCTGCTGCATCCGCGTAAGATCGATAAACCCGCGCTCGATGGTAGGTACTTCTGAAAGTTGATTTGTCAGCAAGTCGCTTCTTTGCTGTTGTTTATTCCGCGATAGATCCAGTTGTTGCCTTGTATTTTGAATATTGGCGATCATATCCGCACGCAGGCCCTGCAATTGTTTGTCAATATTTTGAATAATCGGGTTATTGACTGTATTGCCCAAGAGTAACCTTTCACGCTGTAAAACCAGCTCATTGAAGCGCGGGATCAGGGTGTTGAAGGAAATATCTTGCGGGATAATAGATGCCGGGACTATCCGTGGATTGCTGCTGTCCTTGAGATACTTGCTTATATCATCTAGTATGGCAAGCTGCGTTTCAGCTTCGGCGAGGGATTTGGTATACTCGGAAGAGGTATGCAAGAGGATCTTGCTCTGCTCGGAGATGTCAGACAGGCGGGCATTCTTCTTATAACCGGATATTTTATTTTCTACCCCTGCGAGTTCCTCTGTGACAAATTTAAGTCGTGCATTGATGAAAGAAAGGGTCGAATCAGCAACGGCATTTTTATCATGCAAATTTCGTTCTATGTACTTTTGAATCAGGGTCCGTAAGATCTGTTCGCCGCGCTGGGCAATGCCGTGATTTAGCGTTAGGTCTATAGTTGACACATTTTTATTGGTAACTTCAATGTTGAGCGATTCAGCTAGGCTTCCGACCGCTTTTTTGATGGGGATAACAGAAAAGCCAAAGGTCATTCCTTCAACAGTAGGATATTCTTTTTTGTGCAGGATCACGGTGCCTACGCTGGGTAGGTGAAAGTCCTTATCATAGGTGGTGCGAAAGCTCGTGTCTGCATTGGACAATTCGACGGTTTTGCTGTCAATTAAAAGGGCTTTAAGGCTCATGCCGTCACGAATAGAGTCCGGACTTGAAAGTAGTTGAAGTTCAATGGGAGCCAACATGACTGGAGCATTATGTACCTGTCCGGCGTTGAAATAGGTGATATAGCTTTTTTCGGCAAGTACTGCTTCCCGAAAAAGGTCAGCCGTTTTTAATACCTCTACTTCATTGTCGACAGAATTTTTTGCGCCCATAAGGCTTGAGAGATCCAGCAAAGCTGAGGGTTCCACCATTCCACCTTTTTTATCGTCCGACACAAGCAATTTGGCCTTAATGGTGTAGGTAGGGTTAGTATACCGAAGGTAGAGATAAGCCAGGCTTAATCCGACGAGCGCACATAAGGCAAACCAATACCAGTTGCTATAGATTCGTCGAATAAATTGTATCAAATCACGATTGTCCGATTTGGTGTCTTCAAAAGTTAATTCGTCTTCCCAGTCGTTTATTTTCTTCATATAAAAGATAGTTAGAGCGTGTAAGTTTAGTAGTTGAATGAAAATACAATGATGGATTTGGGTACATCAATGTATACGGGTGAATACGACGACTAGCAAAGATAAAAATGAGCCTACCAGTGCAAAAGTTTGTGTCCGTGAAGCATTATTCATTGCTGCCTTGCCTTTTCCAGGCTCTACATAGATTACGTCGTTTTGTTTCAGATAGAAATATGGAGAACTAAAGAGCTTACTGTCGTTAAGATTGAGTCGGACGAGCTCTTTTTGTCCATCGTGATCCCGCGCCAAAAGCACGTTGTCCCTACGGCCATAAATGGTCATATCCCCTGCTAGTCCCATCGCGTCAAGAATGGTGACTTTCTCATTGGGTAAACTATAGGTCGCTGGTCTGGTGACCTCTCCTAGGATGGTGACTTTGAAATTGGCGAAGCGCACAAGGACATTCGGATCATTATAATATTTTTTTGCCAGATTGGTGATCTTTTCTCTGGCCTGAAAGGTGGTTAATCCCCTGACGTAGATATCGCCCAACAGGGTAATATTGATATAACCGTTTTTGTCGACCAGATAACCAGATATCAGTTGATTACCCACGTTGCTAGCTGAACTGGCACCTACAGCCTGTACAGGCGTAGCCTGATTGGAAATAGCGGCCGAGGTAGGGTCTGAGGTCTGGATGGTAATATTTAATATATCATCCTGTTGGATGGTAGGATCCGTGAAGGCTGTTGACGCACGCAATAAGCGGGTTGAATCGGCCGGAAGATCGTTAAAGTAAACCGTTTTTTTTACTGAACAGGACTGTAGTGAAAAAAAGGTAAGTAGGAGATATAATAAATACTGGGCGTTGTGTAAGTTGATTTTAGGAATACTCATGTTAATGGTGTTGTATGTGTTGTAGAATTGTAGTTTATTGTTGTAGAACAGCGTGCACCTGTCCTCCTAGCTCTTGGTTTTTTAGCCTGCAATTTTTAAATAAAATGCTGATATTATGAGTTGTATAGTACTGTTCCAGCACCTTGGTATGTTTGCTATGGTGCACATCGGTACCAACGAAATCGATTAGTCCTCCATCAATCATGTGTTGGGCTGCTGTTTTTTCCCGCGAGCCATAGTACCCAGAGAGAGAGAGCAGGTTAAGTTGCAGGTAGCATCCGCGATCACGCAATCTTTTGATATTTTCTATGGAACCATGGTAATAGATATAGCGTTCTGGATGCGCCAATATGGGCTTGTAGCCCAAGGTCAGCAGCTTAAAAATATCCTCTTCGATGGTTCGGCTTTCGTGGATATAGGACATTTCTATCAAGATGAAATTTCCAGGGAGTGTCAGCAAATCCTGCTCTTTCGCGTTGGATATGAGGGAATGAAAGTGGCTGTCAACCATATATTCTGCTGCGTAGCCCCCATTCACGGTATACTGTTGCTGTAGGATTTGGTATGCAGTTGCGATAGATCTGGGCGTATTGGGATGTACTTCCTGATACACATGGGGCGTAAAGTAGAATGTGGATATGCCTAGCTGCATGAGTGAATCCATTAGGGCAACGCTCTGGGCAATGGATGTACTACCATCGTCTATTCCCGGCAGTATATGTGAATGAATATCAACCCCAAGCCATTCTAAATTATATTTCGAAGTATTACGTTTGAAAAAATGCCACATGTGTTTATTTGTTTTTGATTACTCCGTGAGCCTGAAGATTGTAGAAATACCCGGCCGGAGCGACCGGCCGGAATATCTCCCTACAATCACAAGTCAACACTTGAGTTCTTTGATATTTTAATTTGTATATTGATTTTAAAATGCATTTTCTTCTCCTTTAATCATATTGATCGCTGTCATACAGACAATCTTAAAATCCAACATGGCAGACCAGTTGCTTAAGTAGTCCAGGTCATATTCGACTCTCTTTGCCATGAGCTGTGGGTCTTTTGTTTCGCCACGATATCCGTTAACCTGTGCCCAGCCTGTAATACCGGGTTTGACAAAATGACGTACCATATAATGCTGAATTAGTTTGCTATAGTGTTCGGTATGTGAAAGCATATGCGGTCTCGGCCCGACGACACTCATCTGTCCCAAAAAGACGTTGATAAATTGTGGAAATTCGTCAAGATTGGTCTTTCTGAGAAAGCGTCCAATTGGCGTGATGCGGTTGTCATCTTTTGAGGCCTGTTTGGCATGTGAATCTTTATTCTGAACCATACTTCTGAATTTGAAACAATCGAAAGATTTATTGTTGCGGCCAGAGCGGGGCTGTCTGAAAAAGATAGGGCCGGGACTTTGTATTTTAATAATAATGCCAACTAAGGGAATCATCCAACTTAATATAAAGACCATGACAAAGGATGAAATCAAAAGGTCAACGAAACGCTTTTTTAATCTGTTTTCCATGGATGACATGGGTTCTTCATGCGATTTTAGCACCGGAAGCTGCATGGTCAAAGATTCTTGACGACCGTTCCCATACGCAATGTTGGCGGTAATAGTGGGAACAAAATTGAGCTGTACGCATTGGTGATCTGCGGCTAGGATTAGTTCTTGACTGCAGTCTGTAATATCATTTGAACCAATGAGAAATACATCGTGAATACCCGCTTTGGAAACTTCTTCAAAGTAGCGCTTAAAGATGTCAATCTTTTCTTCTTTACTGAGGTCTTTTTCGTCCGATTCAAAGGGAATCGTGTCTACTGTGTAGAAAGCATTTTGCCTGGAGAAAGCGGCTGCAATGTTGTCTAAATTTTCATTATGTCCGATCAAGGCTACTTTTTTATTCCAGTTAAATCGTTTTGGCAATTTAACATAAATGTAGGTGAGCAAAAATCGGGAAATCAAACAATACAGAAAAACGATGATCGTAAGGGAAATCAGAAAGGAACCGATGCCAGTAAATGGGTGTGCTAAAAGTGCGTAGCCTGAGAAGACTATCATCAAAGCTATTGCAGTTTTCAGGGTGGCTCTGTAGATGCGCTCAATGTGCTCGATCGTTGCATCATTATACAGATGGTGGATGAGTGATAGTGCTAATGCGGCCAGATTGAACATGGCCCAGAATGAATAGTAGTTACTTGAAATGACCTCCTCTGTGTCAATGAATCCATTAGCTGTGCTCCATGAATTTACAAGTAAAAAAGACAAATTTAAGCAAATGGCGTCTGTTATTATAAGTAACATTTTAATACAAGTTAACGCACGGTTTTGAACATATTTTAGCATAACACTGAATGATTAGTCAAATTCAATGGATGATAAGGCCGTTTTGAAAATCATCACGATAGATATACCAAATAGTGTATTTAATGTTGTGTAAGGGTGTAAAATTTCCTTATAACGTATTTAAATAAACTAACGATTTAAATGTCTTAGTTTTTGAAAATAAGATTCGTTTCCGTGATTTTAATTTTCTTAGTTAGCCATATTATCCAAAATAATTTTTAGCCTGTCTCTTTGATATATTAGTGACAGGTGATTTGCAGTTTCCTGCGTACTCAGTGTTGTTTGTAGATTGTAGATCTAAGTTTGATCATTTCTGTACAAATTGCAGGCCAATTATAGGGTAATTTGTTTTTTTAAGCGGTTAATTGTTGAAAAATAATGTTTTTTGGTTGGTTTATAGTGCTTTAAATGTTTTAAAAATATAAAATTGAATATTTTATTTGTTTTTATTGGTAATATCGTATTAAAAATAGGTCAATTTTTTAAAAATTGTATAAAAAAATAGATAATGATGTATTGTTTTGTTATTTAGTTTGGAAATTTATTCAAAAAAAAATACAGAGTTTATATTTTTATGTTGTTTAGTTGTTGATATTTTGTATTAATAAGTGAATAATATATTTATTATATATTAATAATATGTTATTTATTTGTTGTTGTGTGTTTTTTATTAAATTTTTATTGATTTTTTTTGTAGAAAAAATGATTTGTCTCGTATTTTTTTAAATTTTTTAGTTTTTATGCGAAAATATATGTTTTTTTTAGTTCTTTTTGCCAGTGTTGTAGTTAGGATGGTACCCATTGGGCTCGTGTGCTTAATTTAACTGCTGGACTGTCTTTATTTTTGTACAGCAACGTCATCGGGGCTACCAAGCGCGTGGTCCAAATTGCTATATCAACTGTCAATATAGATTCAAAGACTAATTTTATTGTGACCCGCTTTGGTAATGTGCTCGGGGCCAATGGTTCGGTAGTACCATTGTTTGAAAAGCAGATGTGCAAGGGCGGGGCATTGACAATCACCGATCCAAATATAACCCGCTATTATATGACGATACCCAAAGCCTGTCAATTGATATAGGAGGCTACGGTAATGGAAAAGGTGGTGTGATATGTCTTTGGTATAGGTGAGCCTGTGAAAATTATGGCGCTGGCCAAGAAGATGATCAGGCTCAAGGGGTATCGTTATCCCGAAGATATCGAGATTAAAATCGTTGGCCTTCGGCCCGGAGAAAAAATCTATGAAGAGCTTTTGGTAAATGAAGAGAACATGGGGAAAACCTGTCATGAAAAGATTATGATAGCTAAGGTGAATACACCGGATTTAGCCTTCCAAAAAGCGCGCGTAGAACGTTTATGCACATTTGTAAAAAAAGCAAACTCCAACGATGACAAAATGGATTTGGTCAGATTGGTTAAGGAAATCGTCCCGGAATACAAATCGCTAAATTCTCTTTTTGAAATATTGGATAAATAAAAATAGATGCTGCATGGCTTTCCTGGCGTTTTGTTTTAAAGGGCGCTAGAAAGTATTGCACACTAAAATAGAAAATCGTAAATTAGAGCACACTAATACTATTGCCCCGAATGGATAATAATCCGCAAGACTTATCAACAGAATCTGACGATCGTTTATTGAATACTTATTCAGCTGGAGACCCTGATCATCCTGATTGGTATATCTATGAATATGAAAACCACCGAAAGGTACTCGTAGAAGTAGATCCCATATCGGGTAAAATGCACTTTCTTAGGCAGCTCTGATTATTGTCCTGCACTTCGGAGACAGATCATACAATTATCTTTCGTCAGTTTCCCTGCAAGATAAGAGTGCACAAAAAACTCCCCAATCACCGAGCGATGAAGGGGAGTCACTTTAATTAATCTAACTATGAAAACACTTAATTTGAATTTCGTATCTATTGCAGTTTTTCTTTTAATGCGTTGAAAACAAGTGCTGCCACGGCGGTACCGCCAGCGGCCTGAAAATGGGTATTGTCCTTTTGCCCTTCGGGATAAGCCTTGTACATGCCGGAAGAAATATTCATAAAGTAATTTTGAGTCACGTATTCTTGACCTTTACTGGTAAATAATTTCATGGAAAGCGCATTCAGGTCGATGTAGCGTACATTTTGCTCTTTCGCAATAGCTAGCACTGCGGCAGGGTAATCGCCATGGACATTAGCCAATTTGCCTTCTTTCCAGGGATAATTGCGTGCCACTGGTGTCAATAGGATCGGTATAGCTCCTTTTTGTCTGGTTTGTAGGATGAACAAGCGCAAAAACTCCTTATAGCCTTCAATAGGTACATAGCGTTCGGTATGGGATACTGAGCCATCGTTATGTCCAAATTGCATCATCACAATATCTCCCTTGTTTAGTCTGTCATATACCTCCCGCCATCTTCCTTCCTGAAAAAAAGTACGGGTGCTACGGCCGCCCTTTGCCCGATCGTCAATCCGGACTGCATCGGTTTTGCCAATCAGATGGCGTAGCTGCGGTAAGCTGTCTGGTGCAAAGAATGATTGGAACATCTGGCCCCATCCGACCAAAGGAAAACGTTTTTCTGTATATCCTTCTTCTAGTGAATAGTCAGCGACAGTGGAGTCTCCAATCAGGTAGATAACGACCTCTTTCTTGTTGTTAAGAAAAGATGAAAATAGCAGCAGGCCGGCTAATATAGAAGCTTTGAGGGCTATCGGTACTTTGTTGATTGCTGCAGTGGTGCTCATGGATTTATAATTTGGTTACACAAGGATAGCAAACTTGGCTATTACTTCCAAGCTAGTTCTATGCAATCGTTGCCGGTGCTAAATGGCATGGACCCTGCGTTTCGACTGTCGCCAAAGATAGGAATGCTGTCAAACGAATGCCGTCCGGATACAAGGACAGTTGGAACATTCTCGTATGCGATGAAAATTGCCTGGAGTGAATTGATTGGAAAGTATGATTTAACATTTTAATAACAAAATTTCTGAAACGATTCGCGCTGTAGGCTGTTCTATTTACAAAAAACGAAAGGAAAATATTATGAGTGAATTAACATGGAAAGGCCGTTGGAATGAAATCAAGGGTAAAGTAAAACAACAATATGCAGATCTTACAGATGATGATTTACTGTATGCAGAAGGTAAAGAAGATGAATTGGTCGGTAAACTTCAAAAGAAGACTGGAAAAACACAAGATGAGGTAAATAGCTGGTTAAACGGTTTGTAGAATAGGTGTTTTTGTGAAAAGAAAAGCGGATAGCAATCATGTTATCCGCTTTTCTTTTGCTTCAAATATGATTTGCATAGTAGGGATCAGCGAAAACTAAAATAAAAAAAGGTTTTCAAACGGGGAGAATGAAAACCTTCAATAACCAATTATAAACCTAATAAGGTATTGCAAATATAAGTTCTTTTATTTTATTTTCATAAATAATTATCAATAATAATCTGTTTTTAATAAAAATTTAACATTTTTACGCTGTAAAATATGATGAAAATCATATTTTACCATATTTTTAGCTATTATATTTTTGTTTTTTTTATGCGTTTCTGGGTTATGTTTGTGTTTTTGTGTTATTTTTCTTGATTTTTCGCTATTTATTTATTGTTTCTAATGTATTTTTGTCAATTGCATACCTATTAAATAGTGTTTTATTTTTTTTATGGAGATATTTACAGCGTTTGTTCTGCTTTCTGCTAGTTGTCTTAACTTGTATGTTCGGTAATCGATTGAAAAATTACCGTGGTAGACTTTCCGGTCTACGCATGCGATAGCTGGTTGCTGTAATTGTGTGTAAAAAAGCCTCGATAGCTTTGATTTCAGCTTTGCTTAACTGGAGTGGTTGCATGAGCGGATCCGTTACAGGATAAAGCGGATCTTTGGCTTTTTGCTCTGCTGTTGCGGAATTCATCTGCATACCGCTATTGTATAGATTTAATAAACCCGTCATATTCCAAAATAAGCCATTATGCATCCAGGGATCTGTGTTCATGATATCACGGAGGGAGGGCGTCTGAAAACGGCCAACATCGTCGGGATCTTTGGTGACTTCATAACGGCCCAGATCCTCAAATTTGCGCTTGTAGTAGGTGAGGCCGATATTGTGGTAGAGATTATCTGTAAAAAACTGGCCGTTGTGGCAATTCATGCAGCGGGCTTTGGTCCGAAAGAGATGTAATCCCTGGATCTCCTGATCGGTCAGTACCTTATAATTGCCATCCAAAAACTCGTCAAAGCGGCTTCTTCTGCTGCTGAGGGTGCGCTGAAAAGCGGCCAGGGCTTTCAGCACTTCGGGCATTGAATAGTCTTCCTCGTGGAATGCCGCTTTAAATAGCGTGTTGTAGGCCGGAATAGCCTTCAATTTGGGGATCAATTGGGTGAGATCCATGTTCATCTCATGATGGGCCTCGATCGGACCTAACGCCTGTTCTTCTAGGGAGCCGGCCCTGCCATCCCAAAATAATGCCTTGCGGGCATAGACGTTTAATAAAGACGGTGTATTCCGTTTGCCCTCCAGGTGATCGTTGCCCACAGGGACGGTGAGCTTGTCTGCCCAGGAAGTTTGTGGGTTATGACAACTGCTGCATGATATCTGGTTGCTACCGGACAAAATGGGATCAAAAAATAATAACTTGCCCAGTTTGACGTCGGGACGTTCCATTAAAGAAAAATAACTTGAATCAATTTTAGGCAGCGACTTGAATTCGGCCCAATTTACGCCTGAATCGATCGAGGGGTGGGGCCATTCACTCACGGGACGGGCGTAAGATAGCCGTAGCTCCTCCTGGTAGGAATATATAAAGGAGGATAGTATAGCGCTCAAAGCCAATAGGGATAACACGATGCGTTTTTTCATTGCTCTCTCTTATAAATAGAAATTGACACCCATGCGCCAATTGGTATTTTGGCCCCTAAATGCCTGATGGTCTTCTGGGGTAGTGTTTAATCTGGGCGCTGATTCAAATCGAAAATCGATAAAGAATGCGGTTTTTGTTTTGTTGAATAGCTTGCTCGACAGGTAGGACAGTTTTGTCTGTACTGAAAAGACATTGGAATCAAAGTAATAAAATTCAGGATAAGCGATTCCGAGGCTGAACGAATTGATCTGGCTGTCTGGTACCTGCAGTCGGTTTGTCAAGCGAATGCGGTAAGAAGGCGTAAGCTGAAGGCGAAAACGGTCTTCTGACTTTCCTCTTTTGGACCAGGATAGGGGAGCTGCCAGATCAATCCAGCGGCGTTCGGCGAGATGCGCGGTTAGCGCGTCATCTCGTTTGTCGTATGCACTTTGGACGGAAATGCCAGCCTCTTTGGGTGATCTGGATGCCGAAGCAAATGCTTTGCTGTACAATAGGCTCATGTTCCACTGGGATAAAAAATAATTTTTTCCGCTATGGTAGACGCCATCATGACCGCTTATGCTCTTTAAGTTAAAGCGTATGAGGTTTCCATTGATCCGTTTGTCCGTGAAGAGCAGATCCACGTCCAATTGATCGAGATCAAATGTCTGTTTGACCTGGTAATTCTGCATATAACGGACATCATTGGTGTTTTCATTGTTGCGCTTCAGATAACTGGCTGACCAGTACAATGTCCAGCGGGGCTGATTCCAGGTTCCGGCCAACTCCAGTCCGCGGTATTGATCGTATTGCCGGAGGGAAGTTGAATCAAGCTCTTTGATATAGCCATAGCCAAAACTTGTAAAATGATGGTACTCCGGCTGGGCTGTTCCATCATTGAGCCTCCTGTTTTTATAGGAAATATCGGTCTGTCCCCGGCCGTATCCCCAGATGCCTGAGATAGAAAAATGCTGCTGGCCTGCGGTAATATAAGAAAGGCTGGGTTTCAATAAAAATTTCATACTATATAGCTCCATACGCGGGTCAACCGAACGTGTGGACCAATGGTGGGTATAGTTGGCCTGTAGATCAGCATGCCAGTTTGGCTTTAGTTTATAGCCTAAATGTGCCTGTGCATCGTATGTCTGACGCTCGAATTCCCCGGCTTTGGGGGTATAATAATACCCCGGAATACTGTTGTCATCCAGGCCTCCCAAAAAATAGGCGAGACTGTCTTGCCAGGTCTTAGCATAGCTAAATGCACCTGATATCACGATCTTATCGGAAAGATAGTTGATCCCTCTGGCTTCAAAGGCTGCAATACCAGTTTTCTGTGCCATCTGGCTTGTGCGATAGTTCAGGTTTTTTCGGTCATAATATACCGTCAGGTCGCCAAAATTTTGTCGTGCGGTATCCTGCAATAAAGCGCTATGACCAAAAAGATACTGCATCTTTTGTTCGCCGGATTTGCTCCAGAGTACGGAGTCCGAACGGTAATTTCTTTGGGCGTGTGCCCAAGAACAGCAGCATAACAAAATAAGAAAGCTAAAATATCGCATAGCAAATAGGATTGGGACAGCCCAGGCTGCCCAATCTGTTAAAAATATTAATCAATAAAGGAACTTGCCGATTTGGAAACGTCGGCTTTGTTGAGGTAACCAAAGTCTTCGCTGGAATTATTGGTGTCTTTTAAGATACGGCGCCCGTTGACTGTTTTTAAGGTCTTACGTACCAGCGACTGGCTAGAATATTGCCCGCCTGGAACGTAAGTACGCACGGCATCCAGTGCGGTAGGTAACCGTTTAGGTACCCGCTGGCTCTCCGTTGGGTGCATCACTTCTACGGCATCATCAATATAGCTGACCGGAATCTGCAGCAGTTTTTTTGTGGTGGCGGTAATCTCCCGTTCATTAGGTGTGGCGACAGTTAACAATGATTTTACTGCTGGAAGATTCCCATTGCCTTTGAACAGGATAAAGGCATCGCGTCCATTGGCCTTTAATACCATGTCATTACCCGAGATAAAGTAGGTGACATCCATGTTCTGTACACTTGGATTATCAAGGTCATATTTGTAAGGCGTACCACCTAAATAGTTGACGAGATTGGTCTCAAAATCTGCTTTGGATAGGTTGACAGTCAGGCTTGGATCAGTAATAATCACATTGGTATTGTTGTTGTCGGCATACGATGCGGTATGGTCAACTGCTGTTGCAGCGATAATAATACTTTGACCGGGCTGAACAGGGTATTTCTTGCCTGTACCGTCGCTGGGTACCATAAATACCGTATGTGCATAGACATAGTCCTTATTGGCATCCATTCCGGCGCCAACACGGATGTCAAGGGATTGGCTCCAGTCGTACTGATTGCTACCGGGTAGAAAATATTGACCGCTATTATTGTTGTTCTTGCCTTCTATCTGGCCAATGTAAAGGCTGTCGGCGTACATCACTGCATTGGAATTGTTGTAAATTTCCACAAATTGATCCCTAAAAGTCGCGCCTTTTGTAACGTCTGATCCGGCGTAGTAGATTTGCTTAAAGACCCAATTGCCAACTTTACCAATGACAAGGTCGAGTTGTTTCTCGGTATCCGCACTGACGTCCAACCGTTCTATGGCTCCGTTGAAGGTGACGTCTTCTTCGGTATAAATGCCTGTTTTTTTGGTGTATTCCTGTGCGCTGACCACAAGTACGGCGGCGACATCGTATGCACCGGGTGTGACACTGGCAAAGGCGACTTTCCCTGTGGCTGATCCCGTGGCGCTGTAGGTGCCGCTCGTGGTACGGTTGGTAATTTTAACGACTGTTTTTGTGACGTCAAAGGAAATATCCCCTTCTACAGCTTTTACCGTCAGGTTGAGCGAGACAGGGTGTACACGGTCCTCTTCAGACTTTTTACAGCCGAATGCGGTGCTTATAAGGAGCAGTACGATGATGATTAGATTTCTGTTCATGGTGTTATCTGTTAAAATTTGATTGTTGTTCCTATGGTTAAGCTGGGCTTGTGATTTGGGTTGAATATCCGGTCGGTACCATTATCGAGCGTGATGAGCTTATAGGGCCTTAGGTCCAAAAGATTGTAGACGCGCATATTGATCCTGAAATTTTTTCGGATCTCCTTCTCAAAACCCATATTCATCGTTGTATAAACAAAAGGGTTATTTTCCGTTTTACTGTCTTTGGTCTGTTTGACCAATGTACTGAATGGCGCAGCCTGTGCCGCAGCTGCTGTAAGCGTATGGTATCTGATATTGTCGTCAAGATAGGCTATCGGCTCCAGGCTGCTGAGTGTCTGGTCTTCGCTCAGTATATTGATATCCAATGAAAGGTTGATGACAAATCCAATCCGTGAAAAATGGGTTACGGTATTCAGCTTTGACATGAGCGATTTTGACGAATAATGCAGGGGCTTATAGTATAGCGTTTTGATGTAGCGACTATCATTCACGTAAGTTTTTGTCCCTGGATTAAAAGCTTCGTTAACAGCGTTTTCCGCTTTTGTATAACTATAAGAGGTATTCAGTGAAAATGAGGTGGCGATAACCGGAATTTTAGGGGTAGATAGATACCATTCGAATCCGTAGCTTTCAGACGCTAATCCATTGGTCAGTTGCTGGTCGATGAAGCCGCCGTTAACAATCGTTTCTCCTGTGGGAACATATTCGAATTTATTTGTTGCTTCGTTTAACCAGACCTTATATTTGGGCAGTTCATAGCGGCGCAAGTTGGTCGTCGCATAAAAACCGTCGCTGTTTTTTTTGTAATACGCATACAACGAGGAATTCACCCAGCGGCTTTTGCGTTCTACACCAAATTCTACCTGAAATGATTTGGCGGGCTTAAGTCTGCTGTTATCGGTCTGTATTTTATCCGTATACAGGAGATACAGCGACGGATCAATGCCACCAGCGCTTGCAGTGATCAGGTCATAATCGATAAAAGTAGGCCCTGGATATAATTGGGCAAGGGAAGGTGCTTTGGTCGCTATGCCCAGCGCTCCTGTGAATGTCCATCGCTTATTCCATTGCAGCCGCGAATTGATACGGGGCTGCATGGTCACGTAGCCGTTTTGAACATCATAGCGCAGGCCTAGATTGTTGGAAACGGTGCGTCGGCCCAATTTCAGGTCAAACTGGTCTTCGAGATAAAGGCTCCAGTTTTTGGCCGATGGAATATGTTCAAAGGAATAAGGGCGTAGGTTCTGTTGATTGAAACCTGTCAATCTAGGGCGCTCGGGATCAGAAACCACACCCTGACCACCATTGTTTGAATAGTTAAAGCCTACACCGTAGCTAAAGTTATGACTGACAGCGCCCAACGTTACCTGTCCGTTGGAGGACAGGCTTGCTGCTGCGGTAACGGGCTTTCCGATGATCAATTCCTCCGTCATTGTTGATAAGTAGACGTACTTGCCTTCATAGATACCGGTTGTATCCAAATAGGCGATTGGTGTAAGGCCGCGGTTAAGCGCATAGCTGGAATAGGACTCTTGTTTACCCATCGAGATACTGGCATTGACTTGTAGCTTATCCATCCATTGTTTACCTACCTGGATGCCCATCCGGTTGTTGAGCGAAAATTTATTGTTGGTAAATTTGGAGGTTCGGAGTGTGGCATCATCGGGATCCTGACGTTTGTTATCATTCCGGCCTGAATAGTCCAGCGAAAGGGTGTTTTTAATTTTTCCAAAAGCATTGGTCCACATCAGGCTTTGTGCATACCGATGAAAAGATTTCACTTTATCTTTCGGGTCGGCATTGCTGTAAGTCCAGTTGGTGCTGAAATTTAGGGCGCCCCATTTTGGGGATAACAGCAGGCCTTTGCTGATCGAGCTGCTAGTGGAGCCGCCATTGATGTTAAAACTGGCGACATAAGGGCTCTTCCCGGCTTGCCGGTCTACAATGACTGCACCGTTGGTCACTTCGCCATATCGTGCGGGAGCAATTCCCTGGATTACTTCAATTTTCTCAATGTTATTAACGGGAATATCGCGTAAATCTATTCCCTGAAAAGGGGTATCATAATGCTTTGATTCCTGCGTTCCGAAATAGCTGTCGCGATAGCCATTCATGGCGATTGTGCTTCCGCGCAGGCCATCGCGGGCAAGCCCTCTGGTTTGTAGATTGGCATCATTGGAAATTCGCATATCATCGATGATAATGGCAATGCCCTGCGAATTATTTAAGTCAAACGCAGAATTGGAGAGCCCGCCACCGCGTAAAGTGAGCATCGATAGGCTGTTGAGATCCAAAGGAAGTGTTTTTTTTCCGGGTAAGGAATTCATCACATCGACCAAGCTAAAGGCTTGCAGCTGATCGATCGCCTGCTTTTCAATTTGAATGGATGAATTGGAGTGCCCATGGGCATTTACATCGGGTAAGATATTGACTTCGTCTAAGGTCAGTGATAGATCCCGGAGCACGATGACCTGAGGCGTTTTTGACTTTTTCGTCGAAAAGGAGCGGCTGACGGCCTGCTTTCCGAGGTAAGCCACGTTAATCCGGATGGAATCAGTCGGTTGAATATCAAAATTGAAATTACCCGACCGGTCTGTCATGTGGCTAGTACCATTGTTTAGGAAAGTGACCGATGCGAAGGGTAGGGCCAATCCCTGCTCATCTTTTACTATTCCATAAAACCGTTCTTGTGCATTGGCGATAAAAGCCAGGCTACATAAAACAGATACCATTAATTCTTTTTTCATAAGTACGGAGAAAAACGCAAAACTCTGCCCGAGTGCTAAGTGCTTAATTCTGTGTGGTCAAAATTAACTCAAAAAAGCCGTTTTTTAAAATTATTTTTAATCAATCTAAATATATAATTATGCAATATCGAACACACTTTGCAAAAAAACGCATATTTAATTTTGATTTTTCGTTTTATGCCTTCGGATTGGACCTAAATTATATTGCTGTATTTGAATGATCATCGCGTATTGTTATCTGTGCGGCTAAACTTTTTCTGTGGCAGACTTGTTGATAAGATATATGAAATACATCAACACTTATTTATTCGGAATCTTGTTGGCAGCACTGGTATTAACGGGTTGCCGCGACCGCAATGCAAAGACACGATCGGCAAGCGACAGGGCGGCAGACCTGACCGAGCAGGCCGAAAATACCGATTTTACGCTCGCCTGGCTCAATGCGCTATTCTATGAAGAAGATTTTGAACACGCATTAAAATCAGATCTGCAGCTCAATAAAGACCAGATCAGTGCGCTAAAGGCGGCGGCCAGTGCGGCTGTCGGGAAGTTAAGTGAGGATGAGGAGCCCTCGACCAAGTCGTTTAAAGCGTCCATCAAACAGGCGACGACAGAAATAGTGCGGATTCTGGGCGAACAGAAAGCCGGACAATTCTTTCATTTTATAGCAGCACGTTATGAAGATGAACAGAACAAACTGCCGTTGCAGCCTAATCAGGTACCCGAAGATACACGGATCGTTGTCAATGCACCTGCTTTTCGGATGGATGTATTTCAGCAGGGGAAGCTGATCAAAACCTATAAGATCGGCGTCGGTTATCCTGAATTTCCTTTGCCTACGGGGGTGCGGAGGGCGACCAATATAATCTTTAATCCTACCTGGACGCCACCGGATGAACCATGGGTAAAAGGTAAGGTAACTCCTGGAGAGAAGGTGCCAGCCGGAAGCAAATTAAATCCTTTGGGTCTGATCAAGATCCCCATTGGCATGCCTTCGTTGATTCATGGCGGAAAAGATGCATCCAAGCTGGGAGCCTTCGCATCCCACGGTTGTGTAGGCCTTACGGATGCACAGGTGCAGGATTTTACCAGAGTGCTGGCCCAGGTGTCGGGCAGTCCAATTTCAGCCGAAAAAATCGCTGACTACGAAAAGAAAAATACAAAAACAGAATCGGCCAAATTAAAACAACCGGTGCTGGTGGAGCTGCGTTATGAAACCCTTGTCGCACAGGATGGACAGCTGCATATCTATCGCGATGTATACGAACGGGGTACCAATACCATTGAGAATGCGACCCGCGTGCTTGACGCCTACGGAATTAAATTTGAGAAACTCAGTGAGCAGGAGAAAAGCAGCCTGACACGGGCACTCGATGAGATGAATCAGGATGCGCGTGGCAATAAGATTGCTGGAGTTGATCACCCAGATCAAGGTCCAAATGAAGACAGTGCCCAGAAAAGAGAGGCTGCCAAAGAGAACCGTAAGGAAAAGGGACAAGTCACCCGGAAAGTCCTTGGACAGCAGGATATTGCTGTGCCAATAGCAGCGCTCAAAGGTGAGGGGTATCCAGCTCCCATAGCATATAACAGTGGTAATTAATGCTTTTATTTCTATACAGCCTTTTTAAAGTAGAGGTAGGGCCTGCGCGAATCGTCCGGCTTGCGCTCTGTTCGAGGTAAAACTTTTTTCTCCAAGAGCTCAAGACCGACATATTTCTTGAGTAGTGCATATAGGCGTTCGGGCCTGATCACGATGTGATGTGTCTCCTCCAGGTCAGTTGCGATTTGATCAATTGTCCGTGCGGTTAAAAAGTAGTCAGAAGTATAGATCAGCTGCGCAAGAAATTTCCGCTGCTGCTTGAGGTGGGCATTGATCCCTTCCGGTTTGGACTTCGGTCTCTCCTTCGAATGCGGCTCTGCGTAAGAAGATAAAAATATCGCCTTAAACTTGACCAATTCCGGGAGGTCCTTCGTTTTGAGCGACAATTGCTTTTTTGAATTGAAAAAATCCGAAAGTGAAATGGAGAATGGTGTACAGAGCCTTGCGAAACTATCAACGGAAAGTGATGAGGACTTTTTGATGGCGCTTCGTAGGGTTGAAAAGGATAATCCCGTAAAATTTGCTAAACCTTCCAATGGCAAATCTGTTAAATCAATAAGTTCGGTTATCCTTCTTGATACAAGTGCTGCCACATCATGATCCGTTATCTTTCCCATATTTTCAATTCTTTTGTTAAGTTGTCGATCCGATAGTGTCAGGTCCTATTGGTCTGTTTTGCTATTTACTAAGTTATAGAAGTATAAATAGGTTTCTACTAATTGGTAATCTACTGTGCCCAAAATTGAGCCGATATTTAAAAGCAAGGACGGGAGGGGAGTATGCCGTCTAAAGTGCAATATGTAAAAATATGACTTCTACCTCTAGAGTGGTAGAAGCCATATTTTTTTAACAATTTTATTTATCTTGGATACAACGTACTGGATAGCCCGCATTTTTAAGATAATTCGAGGTATCCCAAGAACCATTTACGAATCCACGTCCATGTAACGCATAATCATTGCCACCGAATGCGGTATTTAGCCAATAAATTGCGGAGCTTTGGCGGACAAGTTGGGCTCCTGTTGTTGGACTTCTGTGACCATTTGCGGGGAAGCTTAATTTAACATCACTGCTCTTTCTACTGGTCATAATATGTGCGGCCGTAAAGTCAGATAGCCCAACTGTGGCGTTACCATTAAAAGCCGTCCAGTTTCCAATGGAGGTATGGCGGGTCGAATTTCCTAAACGCGTATATTCAGCTTGACTAGGTATTCTATCACCCAAACCACATGGATCTACAGCAGCTTTCACAGGAGCAGCCGCAGTACCATTATTCCAGGAACCATCAGCTGCAGGTGTTGTATTCCAGCCTGCGATGGCACCGTCGCCACTGTATGCATTTGCTACAGGTACTTGACGGCCCCATTGATAGTAATTACCGTATAGTGCTTGTACGGAAGGAACGGCATCTGGATTATTGGTCGCCGGGTTTACATTTGCTACACCCAGGTTATAGCGATCCCAGCGGTAACCGCCGATTACAGCATAGCGGGCATCAGGCTGGTTTGCCGTACGAGTTGCTCCAGCCGCATTGACATAACGGTCGCTGTTCAAACGGATGCGAAGTGTATAAGCTTTTCCCGGTTCTAATGCACTCGCTGTAAATTCAAAAGGAGTGACTCTTGTATTGACATCATTTCCTATTTTAATACTTCCTGCGTCAATTGCGACAG
Source organism: Sphingobacterium sp. (assembly GCA_029239355.1). Lineage (GTDB taxonomy): Bacteria > Bacteroidota > Bacteroidia > Sphingobacteriales > Sphingobacteriaceae > Sphingobacterium. The sequence continues at coordinate 104,338 of JAQZAZ010000004.1, read as the reverse complement.
CAAAACTGGTCGTACCAGTGGTCGCAGCTGTATTCAGGATATACGACTTGGCTGTTGCATTAATACCTAAGACGCGAAAAGGAGTTGCGGCCTCGCCGCCAATGACTGCCCCTGTACTGAGGTCTATGGACGACTTTTTGTTTAGGCCTCCTGCATTGGATACTTCGGCATTAACAGGAGTTTCGGATAAATATCCTCCCTTGACATAGTTGCTTGTGCCAAATGTCCCTGTTGCATCTGCCGTGTGCAGCTGAATGCTTACTTTGGAAAATTTATGCTGCAAAGTAGCTGCTAAAGCTGTAGGTTGCCCGGTAGCTTCGATTTCCTTTTCTACAAGTGCATACATAAAGTCGGCACCTTGCTCTTCGAATGAGTCAAAGGTCAATGTCAGTGCTTTGCTTAGGTCTCCGGCAGCATTGATGTTCGAAGTTGGTGCTGCTGGTGGTGCGTCCGTAGCAGATCCTAGTGAATAAATTACAAACTTATAAGTCTGTCCTGCTGTTAGCTGTCCGGAAAACATCACGGCGTTTGGCTGGGCGCTGCTACCGATCGCCTGGTCGATGTAAGTGCCATCAAGTTGGTAAGCGACAACCCGATATTTTACCTCAGTGGCAAATGGTACGGCAGCTTTCACATTCGTGCCTGCTTTTAATGAAGGCTGTGAAGTGGTGCTTAGGTCTTCGGATAGTTCAGCAGTGATTGTAAATGGGCCGGATTGAATTTCTTCAACGGCAATAATGGGACTGCTTGTCCGATTATTTTGGGCTTTCGTAACGGGGCTTTGTGCAAACTCGGCACCCAAGGCTTTAAAAGTGATACCGTCTGTCTTGTTTTCGACGGGCATAGATTCGCTGTCCTTACTGCAGGAAGAGGCTATCAATAAGAGAACCATAGCGAATGATATTGTTGTTCTTGTAAATTTAAACATTGTTCTTTTCATGTGTAAGGTTATAAATTACGGTGTCCACCATTCGCCATTATCGGTACCTGCGCTGGGATCTTTGATCTCACTGCCGCCCGGTGTGAATCCACCGTCGTCTACGCCTGGATTTACGGCAGAGCCCGCGGCAATACCTTGTTCCATCTCTACCTGTAATCGCTCGATGGCGGGTCTTAGGTAGATGTTTTTTTCAGTTCTTTTTTTCATGTGTATTTTATTATTTGGTTTATCTTATTAATTAAGTGTCCTACAATGACCCAGCATCCGTTGAAAGGGATGACTCAGCAGGATCTACCGGCAAAGCTCTTGTTACCATCCTGCTATGGCTGGCGTTGATCCCGATGATTTAAAAAATTAGTGCTTCGATTTTGAATTTCTCTTCATTTAGTCTATGGCTTGTTCTGTAAAAATAATTATCCATTGTTTTGATTATTCATTACATTGATAATGTAGAACCTTGATACATTGCAACATATCCCATTTCCTCTGTCAAAGATAGTAGACAACACAAAGAATCCTTAAAATACAGATATCACATTGGTATCACACTTTTGTATTTATTTGATAATCAGATTATTATTGTTTTACATAGGCTTTTCTCCAAACTTTCCATTCTATTTCTTTCGTGATAGTGTGAATTTACTTCTAGTCTAAAATACTGTTTTTAAAAAGCTTTTATATTTTATTTGTTGATATATGTTTTCTAGTATATTTATTTATTTAATTTTTTTAGAAATTTTTTCAAATATTAAGATGTGATATATCTGTGATAGTTATGTGTAGTTTCGTTATGAGAAATTATCGCAATATTTGCTCCCGATTAACAATTAAAATATTTATTCATCATCAAACTAATTAAAGAAATGAATCTACAAGTGCAAATAAAGAAGAGTTGGAGTGCTCTTGCGCTATCAGCTCTGATTTGCGGATCTTTGTATTCCTGTAAAGAAAGCAAGGATAGTGTAGCTGCCAGCGGCAAAGCTAGTGTTAACATTCAGTTACTTGGCGTGGAAAACCCAATCGTAACTACCAAGAAAGCAGGTAATGGAACCAGTTCTTCGGCTACAGCACAGACTGTCGTTGTACCATTTACCCGTACAAGTTCTTTTGAAGCTACGTTGACGAGTGAGTCGTCCGCGACAAGTGGCAACCTGCTGCGGGCCTCGTCCGGAAACCGCGCTGCTGTTACAGAAGAAATCACGCCTTTGGCTGCTAATGTTAAGTATAAAATCGTCGTTTATAACAGCAATGGTGAGTATGTGACCGAGAAAACCTATACAAACTCGGATAACAATACCGAAGAAATCGCCTTGGATGCTGAACAGACTTATACCTTTGTTGCGTATTCCGTGAACAGCACAGGATCGGTTCCGGCTGTAACAGCGCAGACCACCCTAAGTAATGCCAGCCTTGATAACATTAGCGCAGACCTTATGTATTTCAAGAAAGATCTAACAGTTCATTCTGGTGATAACAACCTGGATGTTGTCTTGAAACATAAATACAGTGAAGTGACGACAAACTTGACTATGGCGACTGAAATGACAGGAGCAATAACAAGTTTGGTATCCCCAACGATAAATCCGACACATGCGAGTGCAAATTTGAAACTGGTAGACGGTACAATAACCTATAACGGTATGACTTCAACTGCTGCGGTGCAATTCCCGCTTTTGGGAGCTGGCTTGCGTACAGTATCCAGCGTTCCTACTGTATTGATTCATCCAGGAGAGTCAAATGGCTCGTTCAACTTCGGCTCGATTACTATCGACGGTGAGACAAAATCAAATGTTTCTGTTGCCGGTTTACAAATATTGCCAGGACAACGTTACAACTTAAATCTGAACTTCAAAACGTGTACCCAACCAGTTACTGGTGGGGCGGATCTTAACTGGAGCTATCCTGCTTCAGGATCAGGAGCTGTTGTAGATGGTGTGGCTCAGCCTGCAGGATACGTAGTGACCAAAGACCTTACTGCTCCGGGAGCAGACTATGGATTTGTATTTGATATTCTTCAATTGGACAACTCCTTTAATATGGAAGTGAACGGTGTGAAATTGGCAACACAGGAAATACAATTTGAAAGTGGAATCGCTATAGCGCCAAGAAACGTTCAATTTGCAGATGGATCTCTGTATGGTAGTGGAAGCGTTCCACAAGTTTATTCACTGACTGGTACTTCCTCCAATCCGGTGATTCGGGTAGTCATTAGTCGTTCCGGTGAAGTATCTATGTATGGTAGCAAAAGCAATGGGGGCGAATTGTTTCCTCTGGTGTTGACCCAAGGTTCTTTCAACATTGTGCCATGGAGCTCTACAGCCAACAACGTGAAAATTACGCAAGTCGTTCAGGGAGCTACAAAAATGATCGGAGCTGGAAGCGGTAGAAAGAAAATTGCTTGTCCATAATAATCAGCATAAAATTTAGCAATAAATTGAAAACAGCGTTTAAATACTAAGAAATGAAAACAAAACAGTCAAAAAGAATATATGTCAGCCCAAAGATTGAGGCGACAAATGTTGAGTTGGAGCAAGGTATCGCTGCAGGTTCTGCAAGTACAACCAGCAATGATCCGCAACAATCATGGGATCAAGCGGACGATGACAACCGCACGATCAACTGGTAATTTATCCTATTACATAGTGCTGCTATTCATAGGCAGCAACTGCTCGACAGGTTTGTATACCTGTCGAGTTTTTTTTGTCAAATATTGCCCGAATTTACTATCGCGCTCAGCGAGATTGACCAAAGAATTCGAAGCACATACTTGAAATGAGGTGTTAAGAGACTGTGTGTTGTGCGCGTAAAAGTGGTAGATCATTTCTTCGAACGGAGAATTTTAACAGCGAGAAACAAAGAAAAATACAGTTCAATTAATTAGCGGATTTTCTATTCTTCATTATTGTGTGTTATAGATTGATAGGATTTAATAGTTGTAAAACTTTGTCTTTCAGGGTATTGTGAAGATGTGATATCAATGTGAAATGCGCTTTTTCTTTATTCTTTCTTCAAATGACAATATTTGTCAGCAAGACAGGTAAGATATTCTGGTTGAGAAGTTCCAGAAGCAAAAGCATGGTGGAGCTGTTTTTTGTGGAAGTTTAAAAACCGGATTTTACTGAATTGTCGCTGGGACCTAATTTGCGTGAAGGTTCTATGATAATATATTTGGATGACTCGATGGGGAGAGTTTGAACCCCATCGAGTTTAATTGCTAGCAGTTAATATTCCCGCTAAAAATTGAATATAATCTTATGCTCGCTAGCGGTAATACTTACGAATGAAAGACGGAATTAGATATAACAATTTACTGAAAAACGATATGCAAAATGGAAACCGACAAATTCAATAACTTAATCACTTTGGCCAAGAATAATAATGCAGAATTTTTGGCTTTATTCAACGAATTGTATCCTGAATTTGTTGAATCATTGAAAGCATTAAATCCCAAAATCCGTAGCAGTGAGCTGGAATTCTGTGCCATGACATTTCTGAATTTTTCGACCAAAAATATTGCCGAATATACTTCTGTAACGATACGCGCCGTTCAAGTGCGTAAAAACAGATTACGCAAAAAATTTAATATCGCTTCGGACATTGATTTTAACAATTGGATGCGTGAACAGACGCAACGAAATGCAGTTGCTGAATCAGAGCAAGGCTCGTTGGAGGCTACATGAATGCCCATACATCAGCTTGAAATTATCTGATACAGTATTTGCTATAGTGCATGGTAAATTAATTTATGTCTGTATTATTTTTCTGATAATTAGATTTTTATGCTTGTGATGATACTTTGTGATAGGTTAGTTTTCTTAGTTTGTTTTTTAAAATATTAATCTTTTATAAGAGAGGGCCGGATTAAGTTGAGAACCAAGATTGCCATATGCATTTCAAATCATTAACGGAATGCGAATAAAAAAATAATGATAACGGTGGTACAAATATCGATATCATTTTATTAACCTACAGTTGATCAGGGGCCGCCAAAAGCCCGTTAAAAAGATCCCTGGTGCTATAAAGTACCGGGGATTCTTTTTGACGCTTATTTGTCTTCCGAGGAGAGGAACAATGCAATCCCGAGATAATATTTCCAATGTATCTGCTATGACCCCTAACATATGTGGGTTTTCGGTAGGTTGTCATATGCTGTTTTAATGAGATTCCAATCTGTCTCAAAATAACATCAAATTGTCTCAGTGTTAATTTAAAGTGATAGAATATTTTAATTTTACCCGGATCAATCACACCAATTATATGCAGTATCGGGAAAATAACTATTTCAATTTTTTTTGGCGCCATAGGCAATTGACAGCGTCTCTTTAGGTACTCTTTTAGTACGCCTTTATATACAATCAATATCCCTTAATAAACATTTTAGCTCATGAATTTTAAAATCAACAGTTTTAAAGTGGCTACTAAATTATTGCTATTCAGTAGCAGTCTCGCTGCTGGAGCCACTTTCGCTATGCCGACTACGCTTTATGCGCAGGAAGCACAGCCCAATCTAAAAGGTACGGTCAAGGATGAACAGGGCAGTCCCGTCGTTGGCGCCACGGTATCGGTTAAAGGTAGCTCTACCAGCACATCTACGGATGCCAACGGCAGTTTTAGTCTGCCCAATGTTAAAAAAAATAATGTTCTTGTCGTTCGTATGATCGGGTTCGTCAGCAAAGAAGTTGTCTATAGTGGGGGAGGCACGCTGGCAATACAGATTACATCAGATACGCAAAACTTGGAAGAGGCTGTCGTGGTCGGTTATGGCTCCTTAGAGAAACGGGAAGTTACCAGTGTCGTAACCAGTATCAAGCAAAAGGACATGGTATCCGGAGCGGTCTCACCGCTGCTGGCCATTCAGGGCAAAGTCCCGGGATTGAGCGTCATTTCGACTAATGGTACTGATCCAAATGCCGGTGTATCCTTGCAATTGCGCGGTGTCAATTCGGTCAATGCTTCACAGGGCCCTTTAGTTGTTATTGATGGTGTGCCTGGAGGCGATATCAATTCGGTCGCTAAGGAAGATATTGAATCGATCAACGTACTACGCGACGCTTCGGCAGCTGCAATCTATGGTACAAGGGCTTCGGGTGGGGTCATCTTGATCACGACAAAACGTCCTCAGGTCGGTAAGGCGCAGGTCAACTTTACTTCTGAATATTTTATCGAAAGCATCAGAAAACGACCGGAAGTACTCTCTGCGGAAAAATTTGTGGAATATGGCTTGGGCCAAGATCTGGGACATCGTACAGACTGGTATGATGAAGTGACCAACAACAATCCATTTAGCCATCGGCAGGTGGTTAATATCAGTGGTGGTTCGGAGAATGCCAATGTCTATACGACATTTACCAAAAGAAATGCAAACGGTATGGCCATCACGTCCAAAAGGGATGAGATCGGTGGACGTATCAACAGTGCCTTCAAATTTTTTGATGGTTTTGCCGAATTAAATACCAATGTAAGCTACAATGAGGTGAAAGCCTTTGGTGCCAACGGCGATATCTTTAACAACAACGATATCTTCAATATGGCTTTGGTCATGAACCCAACCGAAACGCCCTATGACGCGAATGATGTCAGTGGATATAATGTACTGGAAGGTGGTTATGACACTTATAATCCTGTTGCGGAAGCGCGATTGCGATCGGATCAGAAGCAGTTCAAATATCTCCTGGCTAATACGACGCTAAAACTGAACTTGACTGAGCACCTAACCACAAGTGCGACGATCGGTATAAAGAATAATACGGAACACGGCAACTATTATCGCTCAGCCCAGCACCGTATCTCCAGAGAGAATAATGTGGATGGCTTTGCCAAACAATATTACAGCAGATTTAATGACCGTGTTTTTGAATGGACGGCCAACTATACCAACCGTTGGGACAGGCATTCCCTCAATGCTGTTATGGGGTATAGTTATCAGGACTTTAATGGACAGGGATTTTCAGCGGAGAACTCCAATTTCCCTGTCGACGGGATTAATGAACATGATATGGGTACAGGCACCTATCTGCCCGACGGCCGTGCAGGCCTAGGTTCATGGAAAAATCCTTGGGTCAAACTCGCCGCTTTTTTTGGACGTGTCAACTATTCCTATCTCGACCGTTATATCTTGACAGCCACGGCACGTTACGAAGGTTCGAGTAAATTTGCCCCTAAGAATAGGTGGGGATTTTTCCCTGGCCTATCGGCGGGATGGCGTGTCTCACAGGAACCTTTCCTAAAGAATATCCAATTTATCAATGACCTTAAACTACGCGCGGGCTACGGTGAGACAGGCAATGAAGGCTTTGATGCCAAGGTGGCTACACGGATGTACAGTGCCGACACTTGGTTTCTGCAGGATGGTAAATGGTTTAGGACCTATGGCGTAATGCACAACCAAAATCCGGATATTAAATGGGAAGTCAAAAAGGAATATAACGTCGGGTTGGACTTTGCTGTGCTGAACAACCGCTTGAGCGGCCGTTTTGATATTTACAAACGAAAAATAGATGACCTTATTTATGATATCAGTGTATCGCAGCCGCCTGCCATCCACGACAAAACAACAATGAACGTAGGCAGCATGCAGAATACGGGTTATGAGTTTGAGCTTAATTTCAGGGCGGTCGACAATGACAATTTTAGCTACACCACCAGCATCGTCGGCTCCCATAATAAAAGTAGGCTAAATACCTTATGGGGCAGTCAGACATTTACCGATCGTAAGGATTTTCCCGCACCGGGTTCCCCGGGCTCGGCCGTTAGATTATACCCCGGTCAGGATATCGGCCAATTCTTCATCTGGAAATTCGCAGGATTCACGGATGATGGCTATTGGAAACTCTTTGACAAAGAGGGTAATGCTTTTGATGTACGTGACCGCAATAAAACAGTTGGAGACAAGGCCTTTGTAGGCAATGCAATACCCACGATTCAACTCTCCTGGAATAATCAGTTTACTTATAAAAACTGGGATGCCAGCATTTATATGCGTAGCTGGATCGGGCATGACGTTTTTAATATGATCAATATGTATTACAGTCTTCCCAATGTGAAAGGCCAGAATGTGCTAGAAGAGGCTTATGATAAGCATAAAAATATTAAAGGTGAAAAAGAACTGAGCGACTACTGGCTGGAAAAAGGTACTTTTCTCAAAGTTGATGCGCTCAATATCGGCTACCGGTTCAATCAACATTGGATCAAACCACTTAAATCGATGCGGGTTTATGCCACGGCACGGGATCTTTTTGTTTTTACCAACTACAGTGGCCTGGATCCGGAAGTGAATATCAACGGACTGGAACCTGGCTTTGAGGAACGCAATGTCTACCCTAAGACACGGACTTTTATGATGGGACTTCAAGTAAACTTTTAACTGTTAACAACATGAAAAAATACTTCGCTATAACAACAATTTCCCTGGCATTGCTGGTGTCAGGCTGCACCAAATTAGACCAGGAATTTTATAATTCGGTCACACCGGATACTTTTTTTAAGAGTGAAAAAGACATTAAAGCCGCCCTGTTTAGGCCTTTCACACATGCCAAGTGGTATTTAGGTGAAGATCGTTGGCGCTTACAGGAATATACCGCAGATAATTTTGCCGTGACGACCAAAGGCCGGCATTGGTACAACGGCGGCGAAAACGAACGCTACCATTATCATAAATGGACAGCTGATGACAACTGGATCTGGGGTAGCTGGCGCGGTACATTAATGGGCGTTGCTTTGGCCCTTGACGCAAAAAGTGACCTCAGCAAATTGGATTATACCAAATTTACACTAACGGAAGAGCGAAAAGCTGCCGATCTGGCTCAGCTCGACGCCTTGATTGCTTACTTTTATCTCCGGGGTCTGGATTATTTTGGGGGAATGCCCATCTTTGAGTCTCTCGACCAAGAATCTTTACCTCGGAACACGGATCAGGAACTGTTTAACCACATCGAAAAGCTGTTAAAAGCAGCCATCGAAAACCTGCCGGCAAAAAAAGCGGGTGACAAGGAAGAGGGCGCTATTCGAAAGGCTGCCGCTGCCGCCATGCTCGCTCAGCTTTATTTTAATGCTGAAGCGTATATCGGAAAACCGATGTACGAAGAAAGTCGTAAAATTGCGCAGGACATTATCAACAATGTGTTTGGTGCTTACCAGCTGGATGCCAAATGGAATGGCGTACATGGATTTAAGAACAACGAATCTCCCGAGATCATCTGGTCTATGCCTTCTGAATTTAAAATGCTGGAGTATAACTGGTTTTATGCCGACTTCTATCATTATAATACCCGTCAATTTTTTGATCAGGATATGGGTGGAAATAACGGGGCACACCTGACTCCTTCGCGCAAGCCCAATGGTGCGCTCTACACGGCCGACTTCAAATTAGGTGCGCCATTTGAAACTTTTGACCAAGGCGATCTTCGCAAAGCGCCCTATATTTATCATGGTACAGATCAATATGAAGGCATGTTTATCGTGGGGCCACACAAGACACCGTCTGGTGAGTCGATTGTCGGTGGAGAGGAATATAAGGACAAACCACTGACTTTTGTAGACCAAGTGGGGCGTTTTTCAGAAGTTGGTTCGGATAAAAAATACAGTTCAATCGATCAGCTCCCTTCCAAGATGTCCGAAGGGGAAGAAAATACGGGTATACGGCTGGTGAAGGTGCCGATCCCCAACCTGGCGAACAATACGCTTCGTTGGGGAGCAGACCTACCCGCCATTCGCTTGGCCGAGATCTTCTACATGCTTGCAGAATGCAACTATAGACTGGGCAACAAGCAACAAGCAGCAGAGCTGTTTAACGCAGTGCGCAAACGCAATTTTGCCAATAACACAGATCCTAATCCTGTGAACACAACAAATATCGACAAATACCGTATTTTGGATGAATGGAGCATTGAATTTATCGGTGAAGGACGACGACGCACGGACCTCATCCGATGGAAAGCATTTACTTCGGAGCAATGGTGGGATCATAGCCCCAGCAATGCTGCTCATCTAAACCGCTTTCCTGTACCGAATCAGGCTATTGCGGGTAATAGCAACCTGACACAAAATCCAGGTTATTAACAGGCAATATAGGTCACCTTCTGAAGAAGGTGACCTATATTTAAAACATGCTTCGCTTCCTCGCTGAAATCCTCTATCATGCTCCTTTTACCGTAAGCCAAAAAATAGCATAATACGTACATGCATACCAACTTGCTTGTCATTATAATAGGTTGCCATAATCAGCTCAATGCGCATCAGCTTACGAATTAACCCAGAGGAAGTAATTTAAGTTTAATGAAAACTGGCATCATTTATGTTACTGATGCAGTTCAGATCTTACAATACCAGGAGCTATTTCCAATTATTTTTTTCTTAAAGAATCGATGAAAGTGCGTGAAAGTTTTTTGTTGTCCGTTCTCCAGCAGTCGCCGCATGCGACAGCAATTTATGACAGTGCCGATCTAAATATCGCTTTCGCGAATCAAGCCATGTTGCAGATGTGGTGTGCAGATGACTCAATTCTGGGACGTACTTTTTGTGCCTGTTTCCCGGGTTTCAAAGCGGAGGGCTTTTCTTCTATTTTAAAAAACGTATGGAAAACAGGGATTACCTATCGTGCAACAGATACGCCGGCCAACATTATACAGCAAGGTAGCAAAACATTACGGTATTTTAACTTTGAATACAAGGCGCTTGTTGATGAACTTGGAGATACCTACGCTATCCTCCATACCGCAAGTGATGTGACGGAGCACTATCTAGCACACACACGTTTAAAACAACAGGAGGAGCAACTTTCCTTTAACTATGAGCTGGACTTGCTGGCAAATACGCTCGCCCACGATATAAAAAATCCGCTTGCGGTCTTAAAAATGGGTAGTGATTTTTTAAGTAGAAATATTGATCTACAAGTCAATATAAGCCAAAGGTGGTTCGATACAATCCGCGCAGCCATAGTCAATATAGAGTCTATTATCAATCAGACCTTGCAACTTGGTCGGATACGTAGTGCGAGTAATCTGACCGAATGCATCGCCATGGATAAGAAGATCGCAAATTGTATTGATGAGGTCAAACTAATTTATCCGGATCAGGCTGTCGCATTTGAGCTAGGCGATTTGCACGCATTGTATGCGGAACGGGGTGCCGTTTATCAGATCTTTATGAATCTGATCAGAAACGCCGTTAAATATGCAAAAAGATCAGAAAAGGCAGTGTTAAAAATTTACAGTGAAAAAATTGATAAGGGGACAGTCTATTTTATCGAAGATAATGGGATCGGGATTCCAGAAGATGAACTGCTCCAGGTCTTCCTTGCAAATGAACGTGGTAGCAACACGGACCACGCTTCGGGTTCTGGAATAGGGCTTACTTTGGTCAAACGGCTGATGGAACGCATGGGTGGGACGATTAACTTGTCCAGCGAACTGGGCAAAGGTACAATCGTGCGTTTATTTTTTCCTGTTACCTGTGATTTAAATTAAGGTATCATCTCTGTTTAAATCAAAATTCATTTTCTTCCCAGTTTGACCGATTTTGTGCCCTCACGGCTATAGTCGGTACGCTGGTGAGTTTCCTACTGAGCGGGCTATTAACGCGACTCGTTAAGCGTCGGTAAGGAAAAGAAAAGGGCCTCTGCATTTATGCAGAGGCCCTTTCCTATTTAGAACGGATAGGCAATTATTAACGCTGTTGTAATTGGTTTTTCTCCAATTATTTTTTCACAGCCTATTTATAACCCGGATTTTGTTTCAACGGTTCACCCTCTTTGTTATTCAGCTGGATTTCCGTTAATGGGATAGGCAACAGGATGTTGTGGTCCTGGAAGCCTGTAATAATTTTATTAGCGGGCCCAGCATCTCCGTTGCGTGAAATACGCTCTTTCAGCTTATTCATGCGTACCAGAGTCATTCGACGGTTTTCTTCAGACAGCAGTTCCCGCGCACGTTCATCCAAAATAAAGTCGATAGATAAATCGCTTGCGCTTACCCGGCCCAATGTGGTATTTCCGGATTCGGCACGCGCAGATTTGAATGAACGGTCCCGCAGTTTGTTGATATCATCGGCCGCAGCTGCTACATTCCCCTTACGCAATCGTGCCTCCGCACGTAGCAGGTAGGTTTCACCCAACCGCATGACGGGCCAGTCCTTGACGAGTGCATAACCAAAATCGTCGATCGGATCGTATCCACCCCATTTCGTCGGAAATGGATACCAGACTTCGAGGCTATCGTTACGGAAAGGGATAACTTTATCTCCGGTTTTTATCGTAATATTCTTCACACCGGCACCTTCCGCTACGCGGTACCCGTCTGCGTCAATACCGATGGTCTTGCTAAATCCGGGCCTATTGTAGTTTGTCGTCCTGCGTATATTAAAATTGCTGTTCCGGATATCACCGTTTAGACCTTTCCAGACTGTATACTTCATAAAGTTGCTCAGCCGTAAGCGGCCATTGCCTCGTCCGCCCAGAGAGTCTGCATTCACCATCCCATCCCATTTATGGTAGGCGGGCTGCCATACCCGGCGATGCTGTGGATTATCGATCGTGCCGCCATTGATAGACCGGTTAAATTCGACCTCAAAGGTCCAGATCGCTTCGGTATTCCCCTGGTTCCGACGCATATTGCCCTGCCGGAACATGTCCCGATAGTAGTCGCCGCCTTCGGCGAGATACTTGCCATAGCGAGCATCCACCAATTTATAATTGCTTCCGTCGATGATGGCGGTTGCCATGGCCTCAGCCTGGGTCAGGTACGCTGCATCACGCATGCCCATGCGTAAATAGGCTTCGGCCGCAAGTTGTCGGGCCATATCTTTATTGATACGGCTTGGGGCAGCTGCTTTACCCAGATCGGGAAGCTCTTTAACGGCATACGCTAAATCTGCTGTAATTAATTTGTCGACCTCGGCCACAGCGGTACGCGTATAATTAAAGGTAGGTACTTTGATCGAGCTGGTCAGCAAAGGGACATCGCCCCAGAGGGTAACCAGCATATTGTAGGCGTATGCACGGAAAAAACGCGCCTCGGCACTGGCCTGTGGATTGCTGTCACCGACACCATCAATGATCAGGTTGGCATTATTGATAAAAGCATAACAACGTTCCCATAAATAATTGACGCCGCCATTTTCTGAATTTAAATCCGCATATTGGTAGAAGGGATTTTCTACGCCCTCCGTAGAGCCTGCACTGGTAATGTCCGTCCCGATCTGCCAGCAGGAAAGGAATCCCTGACGGCTGCTCATGCCCCACAATTGCCCAAAGTTATAGTGTAAGCCCAACAGCCTATTTTCTACTGTCGTAGGGTCCACCGTATTGGCGTCATAATTGGAATAGGGTTTTTCGGTCAAATAGTCCTTGCCACAGGAACTGGCTCCTAGCGTAGCCATCGCCAGTAGCGAATAGATCACGGTATATTTTTTCATCGTTTTTTCTTTAATCGTTAAAAATTGAGGTTAACACCTAAAACATAGGTACGTACCATGGGGTAATTGATCGCATCATTTTCTGATCCACGTGTGGCGTCACGGGCTTCTGGGTCCCAGCCTAGCCAATTGGTCCAGGTGTACAGGTTGCGACCGCTGGCATAGACGGTGAGCCCGCCCACGCCCAGCTTACTGGCCAGTTGCTGTGGCATGCTGTAGCTTAACGTCACATCTTTCAGGCGAGTAAAGCTTGCCTTAGAAGGAAAGCCATAGCCATATACATTGGAGTGGTTGCCTAGGGAGCGCCATTCGTTGCTTTTATTCTCTGGAGTCCAGTAGCCCAATGCGGCCGGTGTGCTCCGGCGGCCCATCTCGTCCGAAGCGGCGCCGATCTGTGGATTGTTGCGAAGTGCGCCCTGTACCGTATTGATAAAAATATTAAGTGTAAAATCTTTATAGCTAAAGGTATTGGTGAGTCCGGCAGTCCATTTTGGTGCTGTCTGCCCCAATACAGAGCGGTCAGCATCACTGATCTTGCCATCGCCGTTGAGGTCGGCGAGTTTAAGATCTCCGGCTTGTGCGGCATCATCCCAGCCCTTATTGGCGCCTGAAGCAATCTCATCTTCCTGCCAGATCCCGACCTTCGTATAATCGTAAATAACACCTACCGGCTGACCGATAAACCAGCGGTTGCCCAGGTCTTGCTGTCCATTGCCGTAGACTTCCTTGATTTTATTTTTATTGCGCGAGAAAACCAAGGTCGATGACCAGTTAAAGTTGTCTTTTACAATGTTTTTGGTGTTGAGCGTCAGGTCGATACCGGTGTTTTCGAGTTTTCCCATGTTGGAGAAAACATCCACAAATCCAGTTAATTTGGGTAGCAACTGTCTGAGCAGCATGTCGTATGTACTCGATTTATACACATCAACACTACCTGAGATACGGTTGTTAAACAGTCCAAAGTCGATACCGGTATTCAGACCTTTAGTTTTTTCCCATTGTAGGTCGTCGTTGCCCATCTGTGTGCGGATCTGCAGTGCAGTATTGGATAGCCCGTTCATCGCCATCGGGTAGGAGTTCATCAAAAATTGGGTCTGATAGATACTGATCGCTTCATTTCCGGATAGTCCATAGGAGATCCGCCATTTCAGGTTATTGACCACATCTTTGCTATTCTGCATAAACGATTCGTTGTGGATATTCCAGGCTGCAGCTGCGGATGGGAAAACACCATATTTATTGTTGCGGCCGAAGACTGATGAACCGTCCCGACGTACCGTGAAGGTAAACATATACCGGCTGTCATACCCATAATTGAGCCGTCCCATCTGGGAGATGGTCCGGTATAGATCGGCGCGTGAACTGACCTTTTGTGTGTTTGCAGCGCCCAGATTGCCCCATCCCAGTGCATCGTTCGGGAAGACCTCCCCCGTGGCAATGGATTCTTGCCAGTATTTGCTCTTTGCGGCATAGAGGCCCGTAAAATCAAAATGGTGCTTGTCGATATCTTTGGAATAGGTCAGGATATTCTCCACGGTATAGGATTGGGTCTCGCGGTTGGTAATGCGGCCCAGCCCGGCAAAGTTATAGACCGATTCGCCTTGGTATTCATTTTCCCGCACCGGCACATAGGAGTAGCCTGCATTTAGTTTATATTTTAATCCGGCCAGTGGCTTATAGAGTTCGCCAAAATTCAGTTCGGCATAGCCGTTCAACGAAATATTGAACTGCCGGCGCTGCGGATCCAATGTCGTTGGCAGCAATGGATTGGCCCAAAGCTGCTCGGAATACATCGGATACTGTGTCAATGTACCATCGGGATTGTACATCCGCGCATAGGGGCTCATGGCCGCGGCTTGCAGCAAATTTGCACGTCCGCCGTCTTTATTGTGTGCAACGATAAATGAAGAGGTTCCCACCGACAAATATTTGGTGGCTTTAAAGTCGGTATTTGTCCGGAAGGAATAGCGTTTGTAATTGTAACCTTTTACCACGCCTTTTTGGTCAAGGTAGTCGCCCGATACAAAATATTTGGCATTTTCACTTCCTCCGGATAGGCTGACGTTATGATTCTGCACCACGCCCGTCTGCATCACGGCATCCAGCCAGTCGGTGGTTACACCATTTTTGTAATTGTCGTACTCATATTCATTGCGCACCGGCCCACCATTGAAGAGGCTGGTATTGGTGATGCGTGCATACTCGGCATAGCGCTTGAGCAATTCTTCGCCTGATACAGGTTCTGGAATATGGGCAGCCTGCTCTATCCCACCGTAACCGCTATAACGGATCGAAGGTTTTCCGGTGATACCTCTCTTGGTCGTAATCAGGATAACGCCGTTAGAACCATTGACCCCGTAGATGGCCACAGCAGAAGGGTCTTTGAGGACCTCTACCGATTCAATATCGTTGGGATTAATATCATTGATGGATCCATCCGTGCGGGTCAACGGAATACCATCAACCACGATGTAGGGTTCGGAAGTGGCATTGATCGAATTTTTGCCGCGTACCTGTGCCGAGGGGGCATCGCCTGGGATGGATGATGCTTGCGACACCGTGACATTCGACACCGCACCCTGGATAGCCTGCATGACATTGTTAACCGGAATTTTGGAAAGACGATCCTTGGGTACCGAAGCGACCGAACCGGTAATATCGGAACGCTTCTGGCTGCCATACCCGACCACAACCAGCTCTTCCAGCACATTTTCTGCTGGCACCAGGGCAATGTCAACCGTTTTCTGTGCTCCGACAATCAGCTGTTTTTCCTGATATCCGACCGATGTGATGATCAGGGTACTGCCGGTTGCTGCCTGGATTGAAAAACTGCCCTCTGCGTTGGTTTGTACGCTCGCGGTACCGCCTTTTACACGGATCGTGACGCCGGCAATGCCTTTGCCGGCCCCATCCCGGACAGTACCTTTCAGGCCAGTCTCCTGTCCATAACTGGACAGGGCAATTAAAAAAAGACTATTTAACAAAAGGCCTTTTCTGGCATACTTGCTGTAGTAATGCTGTAACATAATAGATTTAATAATTGATTGGAAAATATATTCTCTGGGCGCTACATGGTGTAAAGCCTAATACAAAGGTCGGCGAGAATGAAAATTAACGTGTTTAATTAGGGGTCAATTCAGTTGAAATTGGTGTCAAATTGGTCTTTTCCCTTTCCTTTCCAAAGTACTTGAATGCTATTATGGCTTTGTTTTACCGTTGGAAACAGTTCTTCATTGGACCAGTGTTCTCCCGATTTTTTCCAAAGCTGCAAGGTGACGAGCCAGGGTTGAGAGAGCGGGCTAGCGTTGAGGTAGCTGCTGAGGACTGTGCTTTTCGTTGCAGCGGGATGAAGCCCCTCGCAGGCGATATCTTCCAGGCTTTGCCAACCTAGCAAAGGGACCATGGCCAATTGGTATTGTCCATTATCGATAATCATCGCTTTTAGACCTTTATAACGACGCTCGGATGTTTTGATCGGTAAATTATTCCATTGCGGGAGTGCATAATGTCCCAAACGCAGTACAATCGGACGGTTACTATGCAACCTGTCGCAGCGCAAAATACCTTGCGGCAACGTTTTTTCATGCAGCTCGATCTGCACAGTGGAATCCCCAGCGAGGGAGCCTATCCGGCTATAGATCTGCTTCTTATAACCTTTGAATTGGTAACGGCGTAAGGACTCCCATTCACCGGTTTTGATTTCAAAAGCATAGTTCATTGACACCAGACCATGCTTTCCGTCTGCCTGCCAGGGAAATGCACTATTGTAAGCCAATTTGTTGTAATTCTCGGTGCCCTGATAGTAGCCAATCGTCTTACTGCTGTTGCAGGAGCGGATCTCGGATGCACCGATGCCTGGGTAGTCAGTAATCAGCAGTTCGGCTCCACTGACATAGGTATTGTATACTTTACTTTGGGGAATTTCTTTTTCCCATGCCCCCAGGTTTTCCGAGCTGGTCCAGAAACTACTGTCGTCGGAAATAAGCAAGCCGAGGAAAAATTTACCCAACCAATAGGCGCTGCCACGGCAGCTGTACTCCTGTACCGCTGGATCAAATGCACCGTAAAACCCCAAGGTGGGTATGCCATCCTGGAGAAAAGCCGGATGTTGCACAAATTGGAGCAAGCAGCCCGAGGCAATGCGCCGCATCCAGCCATAATTGACCGTTGGATCTTCTATTTCGCCCAATAAAGCGAAGGGTACGGCGGCGCCCATGCGATAGGATATGCTGCGCCCCCACATGATCATTTCACCATTCCTGCTGAATTGATAGGGGTAACTTTTGACCAGATCCCGCAAATTGGACCGAAACTGTGCCGCAAACTCAGGGTACATGGTCGCACCGTAATACTTGGCCCAAAGTGACCCGTAGAGCTGAAAGGCCCACATGCTGTAGTAATCGTAATAGGGACTGTCATTATACCAGCCGTCGCCTTTGTAATCACCGAGGCATTTTTCGAGCGAGCCTTTGAGGTAGTTTTCGGATATCGCATAACCACGGCTCTTAAAGAAGCTCATGATCATGATATTAAAAAAACGCCAGTTCATTTCGATAGTTGGTCCTTGTCCATAGCTCAGCATGGTATGTGCCAGGCTGTCCTTTACCCTTTGGGGCAGGGGATCCCATAATACTTCGGGGGCGGCTATAAGAGACACTGCCAGTCCACCAAACTCAACAAGCTTTTGGCTAGGTCCGCCTTTATCCGGTAAAGGGGCTATGTAGCTGTCTGTTTGGGGGTCGATCAGGCGTTGCAATTGATGCCGGTAATAATCGGCGACGCGGATACCCCGGATCGTATAGTTGGGATTCTCCTTGAGCAGTGGCAATGCGACAAAAAGGGTACGGCAGAGCCCCTCCAGTTTTTCGGTCTCCGTATGCACGCCATCCCGCGGATAGCTCCGGCCTGGCTGTTTGGCAAATTGCATGGGGCTGTTGAGGTCTTGCACGACCGAAAATGCGCCTTCCAGCAGATAGGATGCCGCATCCAGCCAGTGCTGTCGTGTCATCCCCGTATAGGGGCTTTGCTTAAAATCCGGATTGACGACCTCAAAAACTGATTTGTTATGCTTCTGAGCCGAGGCATGTAAGGCAAACAGCATAGACAGGCAGATGGCCCATGTAGCCGATTGTATGCGTTTTTTCATCTTTTTTGTAGCTTATTTGGTTGCATGTGGTGTCCACTCCATCACGTTTACTGCCGTGGGGGCATTGCTCGTGAGCCCCTCACCATCCTTCTGCAAGGTAGCCTGAACAAACAGGGCGATTTTGCGCTTCCGCCGCCACAGTTCGCTGTCATAATTGGGTTCCCAGGATCCCACCGTGGTCTCACTGAGGTCATAAAGTGTTCCGGTAACGTCATTCAGTCCCTTTACTTGCAATATACTGGGGCGAGAGCCGCGTTCCTGATCTCTCAGGATCAAGGTCAACGTCAGCTGCTCGTCTTTTCCGAGTATGAGCAACTGGGGGCGGGCTATGGGGATCTCTTTGGTGCCATGGCCACTTAGACTAAACGCTGTTTTCCTGAAATCAAACGAACGAATATGCCATGTTCCCTGCTGGCGATAGATAATTTTGTACTGTGGAATGCTGCTGTGCGTATCGCGCCAATAGGTCGCTATATAAGGGTTCCCGCGCTCATCGGCGGCCATGGAGGTCTGGTTGATCAATTCATGGTCTTGCGGGATGTGGGCAGCATATTCTACTGTGGCTGCATTCATCGGTAATGCATAGCGTGCACCGGCACTGTTTTGCCAGGTCATTCCGCCATCTTTGGAGCAGGCATAGGCCATGTCATGATTGCTGGCGACATCAGGGCTCTCCCGCCAGACCCAGGACAGGTGGATGGTTCCCCGCTCGTCCACGCAGCTCTGCCAATAGGCATTCCGCTTTCCCTGACCATCGATCAGGTTGTTGTGCAGCCGCTTCCATTTATCCTGCTGTACATTATAGCTATTGACGACAAGGTTGCCATTGCCTGATCCGCCGTCGCGATACAGAAAAAGCAACTCACCATTGGGTAATTTTAAAAATTCGGGGTATGTAACTGCTATTTCGTTGTCGCCGGTCATTGCCCTTTCGGGACCAAGCAGCAAGCTGTGGGGGGCTAGGGTACGAGCATACCGTAATTTGCTGTTGTGCTGATCCCAGCTGACATGCAGATAGCCGGCCTTGTCGACCATAATGCTAATGACATTGTGGGCATCCTGGATATTTCCTTGATAGGCTGTCCGGGTGATTTCCCAATGCTCGCTGGATAATGGGCGCTTGCCCAGCACTACGTAGCCAGCCTCATCATAATACGCAATATATTGGTACTTATCATTACTGACTAAAGCGTTTTTACGGAATACCGCGGTATTCACAGTGTTTTTTGCCCAGCCATTTCCGACGAATAGCGTTTTGACCTGCGGCTGTTGGGCTACCGCCGGATATGCGCCAAGTAGCAAGTAGGCATAGATCAAAATTCGGGTTATCATTGCGTGCATGTTCATCGCTAAATTAGTATACTGATGGTTTGTCCATTGTGTCCTGAAATACTATGTACTTATTTCTGGTGCGCTGGATTGTTTCTCGTCCAGCACAGAAATAATTTTGCTAACGTTTTTTACCTTATGGAATAGCCAGACTATGGTCCTTGGCCCAATCTTGACCCGACCAGATGCGTTTTGCACTCCAGTCCTGTGCTTCGACAGTCCAAAAACTGTCGTCGGCGGGAAGGCCTAAGGGCAAAAATATCGTACTACATAAGTACGGGCTTCCTTGGTTATTGTAAAAATCGGTGAGGCCGGGTTGTTCACCATATAACCCCAAGCTGAGCCAACCGTTGCGGTAGGTATCGACACTTTCCGTTGTTTTTTTCAATACTGCAGACAGTGCAGACCGGACCTGCCCTTCGCTAAGCCCTTTTGGTAGGCGTTTTTTGAATGCCATATCGGCCAAATGATGAAAAGCGCCAGCGCGATAGATCAGCGAGCGGCCAGTAGGGGGAAAGCTTCCATCCGCGTTGATCAACCGTTCCTGGATGATGGCATAGCGCTCGTTGCGCAGCCTAATTTTGGCGAACATGGCGTCATAACTTTTTGTCTTGTCCTGGATGACGTCCATGATTCCGGCGAGAAAAGGGTGGATGACGTAGCTATTGTAATAGTCGAAGGCATAATGGGGGCCGTCTTTATACATGCCATCCCCGATGTACCATTGTTCCAGTTGTTGTAACGCGTAATCCACGCGCATCACATCCCAGCCGCTGGCATATTTCGCCAGAAAAGCTTCATTCATGGCCGAAAAGAGCAGCCAGTTGGAAAAGACAGGACGAAATTGGCGGGTGCTGCTTATGGAGGCCACCAGGCGTTCTTTGGAGCTAGCATCAAGGTGTTCCCAAAGCCAGGGGCTGCGCACAAAAGCCAAGGCGATAAAAGCGGCATCGACCAGCTGCTGGCCGCCAATATCAAAGCGCATAAAATCATGGGCATTGCTGTCCAGGGCATTTTTTAACCCTGCCAGTGTCCATGCCCGATACTGCCTGCGCAGCTCGATTTCAGCAGCTGAGCCATCTTCCTGCCCCAGCCAGGGTGCAATACCCGCTAGTACACGGCCCAGGACCTCAACATATTGGACCTTGATCCGCTGTGCTTTATCGTCTACCTTCGGTGCGGTTGTCTGGGGCATGGTCAGGCGCAAGCTGTCATGCGCCAAGCTGCGAAGTACAGGGCGTACCAATTGGTCCATCTGCAGCAACCAGTATGCCCGCTTGGTTTCCGCCAGTTGGATTGTTTGTTTTTTTGTGTTTTGTGCGTATCCCTTGCTGCACAGCAAGAGGAGCAACCATAAATAGCATAATAATCGCTTTTTCATCCTATAGGGTTTATTTTCGATCTAGATAACGATACATCTCCGTCCCGGCCAGCAGGTATGCGCCTACGCCGAAGGGCGCTGTGGAGCTGGCATCCACCACCTGTCCCGGAATGGCTTTTTCACCGATGGGCTGTATATAGCCTAGCCGTCCATCGGGCTGTACGGCCGTGTCACTGAGGTACTGCCAGCCTTGTAATGCTGCATCGTGATAAGGCTGCCCGGTCAGTAGGCCCTGGTTTATTCCCCAGAGTAAGCCGTAGGTAAAAAATGCCGTGCCGCTGGTCTCCCGTCCCGGCGCATGATTGGGATCCAGCATACTACGGGTCCAATAGCCCTCAGGCTGCTGGCAAGCGATAATGGAAGCGGCCATCGCTACAAAGCGGGTTTTGTAATGGGCATAATGAGGGGAGTCGGGGGGCAGCTCCTGCAACACTTTGGCCAGCCCGGCAAATACCCATCCATCACCCCGGGCCCAAAAATCTTTTTTGCCCGATGTGGTTTTATGTTTCGGATACACATATTTTGCATCACGGTAATAGAGTTTTTCTGTTTTGTCGTACATGATGCTATCGGCGTAAGACAAATAGCTGAATAACTTGTATAGATATAAAGAGTCTTTGGTCAGCTTATACATTTTGGTCATTACGGGCATCACCATATACAGGCCATCCGCCCACCACCAATAGTCGTTATTGGCGGTATGGATCTGATAATCCATGACCTCCTTTGCACGGGCGATCTTATGTGGCTTGGGCGATAAATTGTAAAGATCAATATATACCTGAAAACAGATCTGCCAATCACCGAAAAGGACATGATCGTCGGTTTCACCGTAGCTATATTTCCAGTTTGGCTTATCATCGGATTTTGCCCCTTTCCAGGCATTGAATTTGGCCCAGTCTTCTGTATAGTTCAAATAGGTTTTGGACGGCTGGATCTGATATAGCGCCATATTGCCGGTATGATAGGCCGCCTGATCCCAGAAAGCCCATACCTGTGGCTTGTGTTGTGATTGCCAGTGCTCATTGACAAGATTGAGCTGGTCAAGCACGGCCTTTTGTTTGATGTTCTGCGCGAAAGACAGCTGTCCAATAAGAAATAAACATAGAATAAAATAGCTACGCATGTTGTTAGATTTAAAAATGTCTGTGATCTCTTTTGAGAAAAACAAAGCTACTTTTTATGTGGGCAGCCAATGTTTAAAATAAGGTTATTCATGACCTAAAATCGGATCATTTTTCCACTCCTGATAAAGGAGAAGCATCATTGTGTATCACTGAAGCCGTTAAACTAAGCTGACCGCGATGACGACCAGTTGAATGTATAAATGTAAAATAAACATATATTCTATCCAAAACATTCCCTATCTTTAAACGGAAGGATAACCAATATTTTAGCCAGTGCGGTAAACGGAGGGACTATGGGACGTATAACGCAAATTTTCATTTTATTTTACTTGTCTGTTTTTGCCGCAGTATCGGGTTATGGTCAGCAGATGGCCCTCAACACAATGGGCAAAAACTATGAGCTTCCATCCTTGACCATTAATCAGACCATACAAGATGCAGAAGGTTATATCTGGTTTGCATCTACCCAAGGGCTTAGCCGTTTTGATGCCTATAATATCCTTAATTTTAAACTGAAAAATACCGCGGGTAAGGCCGCCGTTGACCAAAATATAAGGACCATGGCCCTCTATGGGCATAACCTGATATTAGGAGGCGAAGAAGGGGTCTATATTCTTGATAAGCGCGATTATACAATCGCCCCACTCAAAGACAGACGATTGGAACAGGTGCGCATCCATAGCTTATTGGTAGATCATCGCCAGCGTCTTTGGATCGCCACGGATGATGGGCTATTTATCTATGATAAAGATCTCAACCCGATACCAGATAGTCAGCTCAGTAAGATCCTCGATCGAAATATGCGGGGGCTGACGGTTAATACCGTTTTTGAAGATAATGAGCGCAATATCTGGATTGGCGTCTGGAACCAGGGTCTATTTCAATTAGTTCCGGGCGAACGTAAGCTGAAAGCCTACCCACGGATTGGAGCGCGCAATGCGCCTTTTAAGCTGATGCAGGATGATAGGGGACAGCGTTGGATCTGTACCTGGGGGGACGGCCTTTACCTCTTCCATCCAGAGCGAGCCAACAATCCGTATCAGGAGATCAAAATAAAGAACAAACGGCGCCAGGTTGACAAGGAAGATCTGTTTTACAATGTGATGCAGGATCCCCAGCGTCATTACATATGGGTATTGTCCTTTTCGGGGATATCTACGTTGCGGTATAACGGAGACCGTCTGGAGGAAGTGGATCTATCAACTTATTTCAATCATACGACAAATATCTTTAACGACATTTATGCCGATCGAAATGGCACCTTATGGTTGGCTGTTGGCGGTGAAGGGATGTCCATGCTGCATTTCGACAGGCCTTTGATCAGAAGCTATGCCTTTAACCAGATCAAAGAAAACTACAGTATTACACCTAATCTCAAGATGCTTTATCATGACCCCCAAGGAACGCTCTGGTTTAACCTTGAACGTCTGGGGTTTGGAAGTCTCCAGCTGGGCGACAATCGGTTAAACACATATAGTAATTCCACCTATAGGGATCTCATTTCGATACGCGCAGTTACTGCGGCCATCGATGTGCAAGACCAGCTGTGGGTAGGCTCCGCCTATGAAGCATCGATCAACGTATTTAAGCGCACGCAAAATGGCATCCTATTGTCGCACAAAATAGAATTGCAGCAGCTGTCGCACAGCGGGATCCCTTCTTTTTTTTATAAAGACAGCGCGCAATACGTTTGGGTAGCCACCAGTCAGGGGCTGTTGTGTAAAAAGCCACATTTAGAACGACTCCAGCAGGTGGCAAGTATTCATGATGAACCCGTCAGTATAGCCGAAGACAATCACAATGGTATCTGGATAGCGACAAAAAGTAATGGCATCTTTTACTTGCGCGATAAAGAGCGTCAGTCGGTAACACTACACCTCGGCAAGGAGACAGCTGGCTTAAAGACGGACCAGATCGAAACAATGGACATCGATCGGTACGGAAACCTTTGGATCGGCACCAAAAGTAACCGGCTGGTATATTATCGGACTGGCAGCAAGACGGTCGAAGAAATTGCAAATACCGCCCTTTTCGGTAAAAATCAAGTACTGGATGTAGTCTGCCTGCGCAATTATACCTGGCTTTCGACTACGCGTAATTTGTATAAGATCAATCCTTTAAATAAAGATGTTATTGAATTCTCTGCCTCTGACAGTCTGCAGGTCAATATGTTTTCCAAACGGGCATTTGCAGCTGATGATAAGCGCCATGCTGTTTTCTTTGGAGGATACAACGGTGTGGTACGGGTCGACGATCATAGTACGATCAGCAACTTTAAAGAAAAGGTACGCATAGCAGATGTCAAAGTGAATAATAAGTCGGTGATTTTATCCGCCAAGGGTAAAAAGTTTAGCCAAGATTTCCGTCAGCTGACCTTGGCACCCGAAGACCAAAATTTGGAGATATCTTTTTCGGCCCTGCCGTTTACACAGCACGACAAGATCAGGTACATGTACAAACTGGAGGGCGTAGATAAGGACTGGATCATGGCACCCAGAGACCGCTTATTTGCTACCTATAATAATTTGGGTAAGGGAAGTTACCGTTTTCTGGTGAAAGCTACCGACCTCCATAACCAATGGAACAACGACTTCACAGCTATTGAAATCACTAAAATACCAGCATTCTATGAGAGCAATATCGCCTATGTATGTTATGCATTGGCCTTGGGAGCAGTATTATTCTTTTTCATCAATTATTCCTTCAATCGTATCCGGTTGCGTAGCGACCTGAAAGTCGCTCAGATAGAGAAGGAAAAAGCCGACGAACTGGCCCAGTCCAAATTGAGTTATTTTACCAATGTATCCCATGATTTGCTGACGCCGCTCACGATTATCTCCTGTCTGGTGGACGATGTGCAGATGACGACTAAAAATAACCTGGCGCAGTTTGACAATATGCGGCTCAATCTCAGCCGTCTCAAAAGACTGCTTCAGCAGATCCTTGACTTCAGGAAAATAGAACACAATACGATTAAACTGCAGGTCAGTCAGGCTCATTTTCCCACTTTTGTGGAGCGGCTTGGACAGGCTTATTTCAGTCCCATTGCCAAAAAGAAAAATATACAATTTGAAATCGTGCATGGCGAATGCCCTGCCGTCGTTTTCTATGATGAAGATAAATTGGACAAAGTCCTGTTTAACCTGCTTTCTAATGCATTTAAGTACACAATGCCCGGCGGAACGGTGTCACTGTCTTATTATGTCGCACCAAAGGGAGAGAATGACTTTCTTCATATTTTTGTGCGCGACAACGGCGAAGGGATTCATCCGGAAGAATTGGAAAAAATATTTACGCCCTTTTATGCAAATAAATCCTCAAATCATTTGGAAAGCAATGGAATAGGACTGTCTGTCAGTAAACAGCTCATCGATATTCATCATGGTTATATTGCGGTCGAAAGCACACCGCAGCAGGGGAGTACGTTTACAGTGGCGATACCTGTAAACAGAAGTTACTACGCCGATCAGGATATGCAGATTATCGACGGGTCATTTTCTACTTCTCTGCAGGAAAGCTCATTTGGAGCAGCGCAAGGAGATGCAGTCATACCAGATGCCTATACAACAGAAAATAGGCTTCGGCTACTGCTTGTGGAAGATAATGAAGAACTGAGCAGTACCATGTTCAATATCCTTTCCAGAAGCTATCATGTGCACCTGGCCGGACATGGAAGACAGGGCCTGGAAAAAATTCAACAGGAGGAAATTGACATCGTCGTCAGCGATATTATGATGCCCGAAATGGATGGGCTGAGTTTTTGCAGGGCCATTAAGTCCAATGCCGAATATAATCATATTCCCGTGCTGCTGTTGACCGCTAAAAGTAGCCTGGAAGATCGTATCGAATGCTATCAGGCGGGTGCGGACGGTTACATCAGCAAACCCTTTGAAATCAAGGTGCTGGAAGCAAAGATCCAGAGCTTTATCATCAATAAGCGATGCAAACAGTTGAGTTTTCACAACAATACACAGATCAATATTGCCGCGCTGGACTATACGCCGCTGGATGAGAAGTTTATTCAGAAGATGATCACCATCATCGAACAGCATTTGGCAGATGACCAATTTGATGTGCTCCGGCTTGGTGACCTGCTTGGTTTGTCCAAGTCCACATTGTATAGAAAAACAAAAGTATTGTTGAACATCTCCCCAAGTGAGTTTATCAAAAATATTAGGCTAAAACATGCTTGTTCACTGATGGAACGGGATAAGTCGATCACCGTGAGTGAAGTCGCGTATGAAACCGGATTTACGGATCCGCGCTACTTTGCCACTTGCTTCAAGGCCGTATTTGGCATGACACCTAGCGAATTTCAGAGAAATGCACATAAAGTGGCTCCTTAGCATTGAAACACTGGGCTGTATCACACTATGCGCTTCGCTATCCATGCTGCTTGTAGCAGTGGGCGCCGTAAATACTGTAGGTTTCTGCTATACTACGATGCTATTGCGGATCCAGTCATAGCCAGCAATCTTCTTAGGATCGTTTAAAAGATCTTTTTTATTTTTAAAATAGACCCAAGTGCGTTTCGGTAAATAGTAACCGATACCATAATCCCAAGGGGTTGTTTGCCTCTTGATGGTTCCTTCTGCTATGCAGCGTTGCAGAATGGCTTGCAACCTTTGTTCGTTTATATTCAGGTGGTAATACTTTTCAAAATCCAGGACCATCTGCGACAAGGTGTGGGGACATAGAAAATAATCGCTGGTGCGGACAAGAGTGATTATTTGATCGCGAAGTATTCTGTCCTTCTCCTTCTTTTCTCGTTGTTGGAGTTGGATGGCTTCCGCTTCTCTATCCAATGGTCTTTCGGCTTTTTCTTTTTTTGTAGTAGTTACTGTTGTAAATCGCTGCTTTTTTAAACTTAACTTTTTGTTAAAGTCACAGAATGTATCTAGGTCAAGTGATAGCGCCGCGCAAATTTTTAGGGTGGATTCCAGGCTAATGGGAAGCGTTCCCCAATGATAACCATTTAGCGACCGGGTATTGATATCCGTTAAATTCGAGAGTTGTTGAATTGAAAGTTTAGTCAGGCTTAGTATCTCATCCATACGCTGGGATACCGCTTTCGAAAGTTCGTGTTTTTGGATCTTTATCATAAAAAGTATGTTAATGAAATAGGCTAAACTGGGTAACCTAAAGAAAAATGTTAATATAAAGATAATATTTTTCTGTTAACTATTTTGAATCAAAATTACTTTATATAAACTACTGACAGCTAATGATTAAGCTGATAATGTTTCCTTAGTTTGAAAAAAAGTTATTAAATGTCATTTGAACATTTAATAAATGTTATTATATTGCAACAGAAATAATACAATAACCAATTCTAAAACAATGAGACCAATTCACAAATCAAAGCGAGGTGTATGGGGACTTTTGGTACTACTATTCCTGTTTTCCACCATATGTTCAGCGTATGGTCAGGGTACTTCCAAGTTGAAAGGAACAATCACTGATCATCAAAACAAGGCGCTCCCCGGTATTAGCGTAGGGCTTGTAGGGACGAATGTGGCCACACAAACAGATGGCAATGGACATTACGAACTCCAGGTGCCCAGCATGCAGGGTAAAATTTCGGTGAGCCATTTAGGATACACGACACAGACTTTGGTCCTTTCTCCGGGGACGCTCACCTATAACGTGATGTTGGAACCTGACCGCTATAAAATCGAAGAAGTCGTTGTGGTGGGATATGGGACCCAACGCAAAAAGGATATCACAGGGGCAGTGGCGGTCGTCGACATGGAGGATGCTAAAAAATTCTCAACAAATGATGTCGGAAGTATGCTACAGGGGCGTGTAGCGGGGGTATCGGTCACCAGTGATGGGCAACCTGGCGCCATACCGCAGGTCAAACTGCGTGGTATTTCCACCTTTAATAATGCGGATCCCTTATATGTGGTTGATGGTGTGCCGCTGGGCGGAGTACCGCGAGAACTCAACCCGAATGATATTGAATCCATGCAGGTATTAAAAGATGCTTCTGCCGGGGCTATTTATGGTTCGCGGGCAGCAAATGGTGTCATTATTATCACCACCAAAAAGGGGCGTCAGGATTCTCCGGCCCGCGTTGACTATAGTGCCTACTATGGCATTGACAAGGTGTGGCAGATCATGCCGGTGACCAATGCACATAACTACCAGATGCTGAATAACGAAGCTCGTTTTAACGCGAACAATAAACCTCTGGCGCCAGGCAATGACCCTAGTTCGTCGCGTTTTATTAAAGATGTGAATACGGACTGGCAAAAGGCGGGTCTTAAGTCGGGCCACAGGCATAACCAAAATATCTCCCTGAGCGGCGGTGGCGCGCATAATACGTATATGGTTTCCCTGGATCTGTTTGACAATACGGGAACTTTCGTCGGGAACGGGCCGGATTATAAGCGTTACACCGGAAGGACAAACCTGACACAGGACCTTGGTCGGGTGAGATTGGGGCAATCGATTGCCTATGCCTATTCTCATGAAAATGCGTTGGTCACCGGAGATGGTATTTTAGCTGGTGGAAGGCCGCCCTTGATCAATGATCTGGTATTTGCCATTCCGACAATGTCCCTGTATGACCCAAACAGATTGGGGGGATTTGGGGGGACCGCAAGTGACTTACATGATGCCATCTCGTTAAATGGTGTCGGCTTCAATAGCCTGATCAAGAATAACACCACCGTGGGACGTTTTACATCCTCTTTGTGGGGCGAACTGGACATTTTGAAAGGCGATAAGCATAAGCTCAAATATAAACTCAATTTTGGCTATGATATCAATGAGGTCAAGGACAAGACTTTTACACCGAAATTCAACCTAGGATACTTTTTTATTAATAATATCAACCGTCTGAACGACAATAGCCGACGTTATCAGAATGTACTGATCGAGAATACGCTGAACTACGAGTTCAAACAGGATAAACATCAGCTGAGCGTATTGGTGGGGCAGATGTATCAGAAATATTCTACCTGGAACCGCTATATCACGGGGACAGGATTCAGCAATGAAGAATTTGATAATCTCCGAAATGCCACTGAAACAAGTGCGTTAGACTTTGATGAATTTAATGCACTGGCTTCGTATCTGGCAAGAGCAAACTATAATTATGACGACCGTTACCTGCTGACAGCGACGGTGCGACGCGATGCTTCTTCACGTTTCAAGAAAAGCAACCGTGTGGGTTATTTTCCGTCTTTTGCAGCGGGCTGGCGTATTTCCAATGAAAGGTTTTTTCCAGAGACCAACGGTATCATCAACGACCTTAAAATCCGGGGCAGCTGGGGTAAGCTGGGAAATGAAAATATCGGTAATTACTTGTATCAGGCAGTAATTAATCCTGCGATTGTCTACACCTTTTCGGGACAGCGGGTATTGGGTGGTATACAGACCAGTGTAGTTTCTGAAGATCTCAAATGGGAAGAGCGCATGACCAGCAACATTGGTTTTGACGTGCGTCTATGGCAGAATAAATTTGATCTTTCAGTAGAGTATTACAGCAGTGAGAGCCGGGATATTCTCGTCCCAATTCCGATTCCGCTTTCTGTGGGTTCCATCAATACAGCTCCGATCGTCAATGCCGGTTCTTTACGCAATAGTGGTGTCGAAATCTCTTTGGGCTATCACAAAACGGGGGGTGAATTCACGTATGATATCAGTGCCAACTTTACGACGATCAAAAATAAGGTGCTCAACCTGGGGAATGATATCCAGTCGAGGATTGATGGACAATTCCGTACCGAAGTGGGTCAAGAAGTGGGGCGACACTATGGTTTCATCAGTGAAGGGATCTTCCGGACGCAGGAGCAGGTGGATAACCATCCCAAGCAGTTTGACGGCGCTGCCGTGGGTGATGTTATCTACAAAGACATCAATAACGATGGGCTGATCAATGATAATGACCGCACGGATCTAGGAAGCGGCCTACCAAAATATCAGTACGGACTTAACTTCAATGCCGCTTATAAAAACGTCGATTTTGCGCTTTTCGCTTCGGGGATGGGAAAATACCTGATCAATAGCAGGCTGTATCGCGACTTGATGCATACCGGTGGCGATGCCAACTATCATCAGGATATGCTTGGCCGTTATACTTCCACTAATACAGAGACCGATATTCCACGCTTAAACTGGGAAGACCCTAACCGAAACTGGGAAAGCTCAAACAGAAAAGGCTGGTTGCAGGATGGTACCTATTTACGGATCAATACGCTCTCGTTGGGCTATAATTTCCCGAAATCTGCCCTCCCCTATGTAGCAAAAGCCAGGGTATATATCACTGCACAAAATCTTTATACTTTCCAGAAGTATAAGGGCTATAACCCGGATTATACCTACGGAGTGTTTACACCGGGACTTGACAATGGCTCTTACCCCAAACCGCGGACAATCCTATTTGGGGTGCAGCTTGGATTTTAATCTTTAGAAAACGAAGACAATGAATAAGAAATTGTTAATAGTAGCAGTAGCGGCACTGCTGACCGCCTGCGATAATAAATTAGAATTGGTCAACCCGAACTATCCGACCACAGCAAGTTATTGGGAGAATGCCGCACAGGCCGATGCCGGAACAGTTGCCATATACAATGCTTTGGCGCTGGAGGGCACTTATACCCGCTCTTTTCCTGGCTTGTCGGATAGCCGTGGTGACGATGTGCAGGGTAATAGTCCCTGGAGTGACCTGGTGTTGGTGGGGCGTTTTACAATCCCCAGCAATTCCGCGCCTGTAGAATGGATCTGGCGTGATCATTACATTATTGTCAACCGCGCCAACCAGGTACTGGCGCAAGTGCCTGCAATCGATGCGGCCCTGTTTACCGAAGGTCATAAAAATAGGGTTTTGGGACAGGCTTATTTTTTGCGTGCTTTTGCTTATTTCAATCTCGTCAATACCTTTCAAAAGGTGCCGTTGATTACCCAGCCCCCGAAAGGTAAGGATGAATATTATCCAGCTACTGCCAATCCGGAAGATATATGGAAACAGATTATTGAAGATCTGGAGCAGGCGGAAACCTTGTTGCCAATATCGTACAAGGACGTGGTTGGCCCGGATGCAGGCCAGATAGGACGCGTGACTAAGGGCGCTGCTGCTGGCCTGCTGGGTAAGGCCTATATGTACACGAAACAATATGCTGCCGCCGTCACACAGTTTGAAAAATTCACTAAACCAGGCGGAGCGTTGAACAATGTCTATCAGCTGATGCCCGACTACCGTCACAACTTTGATCTTCAGCATGAAAATAATGCCGAATCGCTTTTCGAAGTACAATTTACCGCTGAAGGTGGTACAGACGGCAACTGGGCAGGTGAACCGAATGCCAACTGGCGGCAGTTTTGCGGTGTCGCCGTTTCCTATGCAGCACCGGGGGAATCTTGGGGTGGCTATAAAGACTACGAACCCAGTCCTGGCTTATACGCTGCCTTCAAACAGGAAAAAACCGCTGCTGGCAAAAGCGATCCGCGGCTCCTGGTGACTATCGCTTCGTATGAGGCTGCGGACAATTCGACCAAAGTTTATGGACGGGAATGGCCTTATGCCTCCAAAGATGTTAAGTACTTGCGCAAATGGACACATGATGGCTTAAACGTGCTGGAAAAGGAATCCTTTGAATCGGGAGGGATCAATTATCGCGTGCTTCGCTACGCAGATATCTTGTTGCTCTATGCCGAAGCGCTCAACGAAGTCAACCGTACGGCCGAGGCGTATACGTATATACAGCAGGTCAGGGATAGGGCAAAGTTGCCGGCACTATCGACCAGCAAGCCGAACATGAACCAGGTACAAATGCGCGAACAGATTGCCCATGAACGGCTGCTGGAATTTGCTGTGGAAGGGCAACGGATCCAGGATATTATTCGCTGGGGTTGGCTATATAATCCTAAAAAGTTGGCTGAACTTAAAGAAAGGGATACCGATTTTTCCAGCTGGAAGGCCGGACGGGAATACTTGCCCATACCTTTTAATGAATTGAACTATAATAAAAATCTATCACCCAACAGCGCCAACTAATCATCTGGCCGATGCAAACTTGAATGAATATGAACAAAAATATTGTGCGCTGTCTGATCGTAACACTGTTGGCAAATATCGGTATTTCCTGTCAGAAGGATAAGTTTGACAACCAGCCGCTTACTGAAACGGATCCTGGTATATTTGCACCTAAGGCTTTTGATATTGCCAATATCCAGGATACCTATGGCAAGATCCAGAGCTACGCTTTTACGGGCCAGTGGGGGCCATATAATCTGCATGATCCTTCGATCATCAAGGATGGAGATTGGTATTACTGCTTTAGTACCGATGTAGCTTACGGGCAGACCCTCAAACCGGGTATCATGGTCCGCCGGTCGAAAGACTTGGTCGACTGGGAGTTTCGAGGATGGGCTTACGATGGCTTGCCCAAGCAGGCCGTCAGCTATATAACCGGTGTCAATAGCAGCTATAGGCCTAACGAGGGCGTATGGGCACCCTATATCTTGAAAGTAGGCACTGAATATCGATTATATTATTCTGTCGCCTCCAGCGGCTTCCGTGTCAGTGCCATCGGATTACTGACCTCGACATCGCTCGATGGGCCCTGGACAGAAAAAGGATTGGCCATCCAATCGAAAACAGAAGGCCCTGGTACCAATGCCATTGATCCCTCGGTGGTAGTGACACCACAGGGAGCACATTACCTGTATTATGGGTCTTCCTGGGACGGTCTTTTTGTGGTCAGACTGGACCCGGAGACTGGCCTGCCTGCGCAAAAAGGTGATCTGGGTAAGCTCGTCGTGCGACGGGGCAAAACCAATGGGGTATATAATGGCAACCTTGAGGCGCCGGAGATTATCTACAATGCAGAGCAAAAAAAGTACTACCTCTTTGTATCCTACGACTGGATCGATACCAAGTATAATGTAAGGGTGTTTCGTGCGGATAGCCCGACGGGACCTTTT
The DNA here is from genome assembly GCA_029239355.1 of Sphingobacterium sp. Lineage (GTDB taxonomy): Bacteria > Bacteroidota > Bacteroidia > Sphingobacteriales > Sphingobacteriaceae > Sphingobacterium. The sequence continues at coordinate 71,075 of JAQZAZ010000004.1, read as the reverse complement.
GTCGACTGGAATGGGGAGCGTGCCGACCTGGAATCTGACCATGCAGACCAGATCGTGTTGGGACCATATGCCTTTAAAGGCCATGCAGGGTGGCAGGGCACCGCTCATTGTGCTGTTTTCAAAAATGAAAAAGGGGATTATTTTATGGCGACACAGGGCCGACCGGCAGTAGACCGCTTTTATATGGTAATGCATCTGCGCAAAATGTTTTGGTCCGACAATGGCTGGCCGATGGTAAGTCCCGAGCGGTATGCTGCAGTGGCACAGGATCCGATCGGCAAGGAGGAGCTCATAGGCGAATACGAACAGATCATCCATGGGTATGTGCGGGTGCCTGGCTATGCTGAGGAGCAGACCAACCCCAATATAAACGTTGCTGTCGATGCCAATCCCGTGCTACAGGCCAATGGCACTATTTTCGGGGATCCGGCAAATACCTGGGTTTTTGATCCCAAGACTAACAGCCTTGAACTACGCTGGGGCGGAGGAGCTTTTATAGACAAGTTCAAGGTGTCGCGTGAGCGCGATTGGGAAAGAAAGATCAAATCTACCCTCGTCATGACCGGCTATAATGGCGGTGGGCTGGGTATATGGCTGAAAAAAGTAAAATAAACAAAAAAACTGAAAGCTTGCTCAATCAGTCGAGCGAATGCCTTCTGAATACAAGTTATTGATGATCAAATAAAATATATCGAAATGAATACACGATTTGTTCTAGTCATATTGGTCTGCTGTCTTGCCTTGACCGCGGCCTTTGGGCAGTCCCCCACCATGCCGATTGTGCATGACCCGGTCCTTATCAAAGAAAAAGGATCTTATTATCTATTTGCGACGGGACAGGGAATTACGGTGATGTCGTCCAAGGACTTAAAAAACTGGAAACCCGAAGCCCCTGTATTTGCACAGGCCCCTGAATGGGCCGTGAAAGCTGTACCTACATTTACCGGCCATATCTGGGCGCCAGATATCGCCTATCATAATGGAAAATATCTTTTGTACTATAGTATCTCGGCATTTGGAAAAAACACTTCCTGTATCGGGCTGGCAACGACGCCCACACTCGACTCCAGTGATCCGGATTTCAAATGGACGGATCATGGTCTGATCATTCAGTCTTTTCCGGGTAAAACAAACTGGAATGCGATAGATCCGAATTTTATTGTGGATCAACAGGGACAGCCATATCTAAGCTTTGGTTCATTCTGGGATGGGCTCAAGCTGGTTCGGTTGAAGACCGACGGTAGCGCGATCGACGAAGATCCGACGCGCATTCCGACAATAGCCAGCCGGAAGACAGATCCTACAGCGCCTAATCCGCCAGCTATCGACGATAATCCCAAAGATGCGGGCGGGAATGCGATAGAGGCTCCATTTATCTATAAACACAAGGGCTATTACTACCTTTTTGCATCGATCGATTATTGCTGTAAGGGCCCGCGAAGCAGTTATAAAATGATTGTCGGTAGATCTCGAACAGTACAGGGACCTTATCTGGACGATCAGGGAAAGGATATGGCAAAAGGGGGCGGTAAACTGGTGCTTTCAGGTAACGCGGACTGGCATGGTGTAGGGCATAATGCGGTCTTCAAAGATGGCGAAGCTGAATACCTTATTTTTCATGGTTACGACGCGCATGATGAGGGTAAGCCAAAGTTGCGCCTGGAAAAAATAGCATGGGACAAAACGGATTGGCCGGTATTAACAAAGTAAATAAACGACATATTATACAGATGAAAAAAACACTTTTGCCCCTGCTGCTATTGCTTGCAGCACTAACTGGTTCAGCTCAAAGCGGGAAACAAATTTCGCCCCCCGATACCGTGATTACAGCTACGGCAAATCCGCTTTTCACGCACCGTTACACTGCAGACCCCGCGGCCCTGGTCCTGGGTGATACCTTTTACCTTTATGCTGGCGAGGACACGGGCGACGGCCGTGACTATAATATGCCCAACTGGCTTGTCTATTCGACAAAAGATATGAAAACCTGGACTGAGCACGCTGTGCCACTGCGGCCTAAAGACTTTAGCTGGGCGATCGGCAATAGCGCCTGGGCTTCGCAGGTGGTGGCGCATAAAGGGAAGTACTATTGGTATGTGTCGACCGAACATGAAAATGTGGCTGGAAAAGCTGGGAAAGCAATCGGCGTAGCGGTGTCCGATAGTCCGACGGGTCCATTTAAAGATGCGATTGGAAAAGCGCTGGTAACCAATAATATGACCACCAAATGGACCGATATTCCCTGGGATGATATTGACCCCACGGTATATGTGGACAAGGATGGACGGGGCTATCTCTTTTGGGGGAACAGACAGTGTTATTATGCCAAACTGAAAGATAATATGGTGGAGCTTGATGGCGAGATCATGCCGGTGGCGCTCACTGGCTTTACCGAAGCTCCGTGGATACATAAACGTGGCGACTGGTATTATCTTTCCTATGCTTCGGGTTTCCCCGAGAAAACCGTGTATGCCATGAGTAAAAATATAAACGGTCCCTGGCAGTATAAAGGGCTGCTGAATGAGTTGTCCGGCAATAGCAATACCAATCACCAGGCCATCGTCGAATTTAAAGGTAGCTGGTATTTTGTCTACCACAATGGTGCGCTGCAGCCCAATGGTGGAAGCTATCGCCGCTCGGTATGTATAGACCGTTTATATTATAATAAAGATGGTTCTATAAAACGTATACAGATGACTTCAGAAGGAATTACAAAAAATTAATCAAATCAAAAACTTAATAACCTAAACATGCAATTTTTTATTGATACCGCTAATCTAAAGGATATTGGCGAAGCGCAGCAATTGGGTGTGCTGGATGGGGTGACGACTAATCCCACCTTAATGGCCCGGGAGGGTATCTCGGGAGAGGATGCTGTCCGCAACCATTATAAGGCAATCTGTAATCTTGTGACGGATAATGTCAGTGCCGAGGTCATCAGTACTGATTATGAAGAGATGGTGCGCGAAGGAACGCTTTTGGCGAACATCGATCCCAAGATCGTTGTGAAGCTCCCGCTAACTGCCGACGGAATCAAAGCCACGCGCTATTTTTCCACAAACGGTATCCGGACAAACTGTACGCTGGTATTTACGGCAGGGCAGGCCTTGCTGGCAGCAAAAGCGGGTGCCACCTATGTTTCTCCGTTTATTGGTAGACTGGAGGATATTTCCACTGATGGATTGAACCTGATTGCCGATATCCGTAAGATTTTTGACAATTATCAGCTTCCAACAAAAATATTGGCAGCATCGGTGCGCAACGCTATGCACATAGTCAATTGTGCGAAGCTGGGCGCAGATGTGGCTACATCGCCGCTGAGTGCAATCGTGGGTTTACTCAAGCATCCATTGACAGACGCTGGGCTTGCCCAGTTTCTGGAGGATCACCGAAAGGCTGCTGCAAAATCGGTGGAGCAACAGTAAAATGGACCGCGCATAGCCAAGAAAGCCTGTTTAAGACTCCTTGAATGGGCTTTTTTGTTTCTTGGCATGCTTTGCTTTTTTCAATAACTCGCGTAATTGTCCCTCTGTATATTGTTTACTACCCCGTTTATTCAATTGAAACCCACAGAAGAGCCTTAATCCATTCATCGAGAAAAAACGATATTCGTATACCTCCCTGGAGTATCCGGTAAGTTTTTTCAGTTTACCACGGGGCATTCCTTTTGGATAACCGTATTCGATACTTTTGGCTTTATAAATTTCGGCCAACTGCTTTTTGCTGAGCTTGCAACGCGCTGGTGTCTTATTGGCCGGTGTCTGGCCGAAAGATTGGATATAGTGATTTAAACGCTGACCAGTTTTCCAGGTCATGGCGCCGGCAGTGACGCCCATTTTGGCTTCCAGTTCTTTCGTCGTTGGTGTTCTCCCGAGTTCCTTTGCTAGACTGAGGTAATAATCTTTAATGCTGAATTTGGTCACGGGGACTTTCGTGCCGGCGAGATAACAGAGGTTGTTCCAGCCAAATTTTTCCTTGAGATACCAGCTCGAGGGATAATTGGCAGGCTTTAGTCGCTGGTAATCTTTATAATATTTGATGCGGTGCTTTTTGATCAACTTGATCACTTTTTCTTTGGCCTCAGATGCTGTCATCGTGGTAACCCGGAAATGTGATTTTAACTTTACATACTCCAGTACATCAGCCCAGCTGTTGACGTTAAAATACCTATAATAGGATACCGGGTTGTAGAGGCCATTCTTGCTGATACAATCTGCAATCGAGGGGGACCGCCCATGTTTGATATAAAATTTGACCAGTGAATTTTTTAGCTTCCCAAGGGAAGGGATTCGGCGGTCATTTGGTTCAAAGCCTGCAGCGGCAATAAACTTGTTCCACGATCCGAAATACTTATTGATACTGGTTGACTTTGCTGAAAATTCCCTTCGCATGGGAATGCGTCCGTGGGTGCCGTAAAACTCATTTATGAGGGCTAACAGTTCGGCCTCAACTTCAGCTTTTGTTTTATTTACATTTGGTTTGAGCCCAGCCGTTTTGATAAAATTGTTCCAAGAACCAAAATAGCGACGTGCTATGGTATTGACTTGTTCCATTTCACGGCGAACTGGAGTTCTGCCATGTTTGCTGTAAAATTCACGGACTTTAGAAAAGGCATGTTCAATGAGCTCTTCTTGCATTTCTTAAAATTATCTATAGTATTGGTTTATCTTGGCTGTGATAAAGTCGATTAAAGATAATAATTTTCCCTGTAATGGCAAAATCTGTGCTCCGTTGTCTTAATCTACCAAAGACTTCTGTAGACGCATGAATAAATAGAAAGGGGTACGCACAGGGCTGTGGTACCCCAGTTATTAAGGGAAAAAGGGATCAGCTTTAATTTTGACGTTTGATACTAATGTTCAGGTAACGGTTGTTGTCAAAACCACTCAGCGCATTGACAATAACGACGCCATATTTTTCGTCCGGAGTCTTAAAGTAAAACAGGCTTCCCACCTTCAGGTCGTCTAATTTGAGACTAGCAGTTTTACGCGAGATCGCATTGGTTTTTATGACATCGCCAGAAGTCAATGTATTTAAAAATGCACTGGTCTGATTGTTTTGGATACCTGAAAAGTAGGTCGCGCGACCTTTACCGGCAATGTCAGTAAAATCAAAGGCACCAAATGGAATGGGACTGGCCTGAAGCGAATAGATGTTGTATCTAAAGGTGAGACTTCCATTGGATTCCACAGTGTATGTCCGGTACATGCCCAGGTCTATTTTCTCCGGATGCAGTTTGGCCTCAGCATAGGTATAGGTTTTACCTTCCATCAGGTCGATAAAGCAGGTGCTGCTCCGGTTTACGCTATCAGGCATATAAAGCACACGGTTGTTGAGATGAACGTAATCGGACAGTACATTGTAGGTGACAGAGGTGTAGCCATCTCCCATAAATACGCCCTCTTTATCAACGGCCATAATCCGGAAGGTGCTTTCGCCGACTTTATCGGCCCGGATCTTGTATAAATAACGAAAATTTCTTTTTTCTGTTTCGCCTAAAGGTATTTTTAGGACAGGGGCACCAGCTCCATTATAAAAAATCCAGACCTGGTGCATGTCTTTGGATTTGGAGCTGATAGTAAAATCAACGAAGATGGAGTCGCCCACGGCAACATCCTTATAGGTACCGATATTGTGTTCGTTTTCCATATGAAGCGTGACTGATACATCTTCAAATAAATTGAAAATATTGTCACCTTCACGTTTACAGGAAAGTAATGTGCCCAATAGGAGCACAACGAATAAATAGTTTGCTTTCATCTGTAAGTAATGGGGTATAATAGCTGTTAAATAGGAACGGTTCATAACTAATCATTTAATGGGTCAAATGTACCGCCTTCATAACCTATAGTCTGCTCCAACAAAGGGGAGGAGTTCATAAAGGTATTGGGAAGGGGATAGAAATAATAATAGTCACGGAAGGCAAAGGCCCCATTGGAACTCTCTGCACGCAGATTGTAAGGATATTTAAAATAGGTCAGTACCGTATCACGGTTGTTCATATCCAAGTTTTCCCGATGGCGAATACCGGCCGCGTTTCCCGATTCGAGGTACGTTTTTGCAGCCTCGGATTTTGCTTCGAATAAATAGGTCTGTATGGTCCCCTGTAAGGTATGCATACGCCGTGTCCGGCGTAAGTCATGATAGCGTTTGCCTTCAAACGCAAATTCAATCTGCCGCTCATTCAACATAAGATCGCGCATCTGCTCTTTGTTGGATGCCAGCGACAAGCCATAGTCAAAGCTTCCCTGTTCTATTCCGGCGCGCTGGCGGATGTTGCGGACGAGCTCCTTGGCAAGGGAGAGGTTGCCTGTTTCATTGGCTGATTCAGCATAATCCAGCATCACCTCAGCAAAACGGATTTCGATCCAGTCCATGCCGTTGCCGCCCATATCGTTGGCAATCCCAACAGCTGCGGACGAAAGTGCCGGATTGACAAATTTTTTACAATAAAAAGATTTAATGGAGGACTCGCCGGCAGCATTACTGTAATTCCATTGCCTTCTTCCATTCTTACCGCTTAAAGGCCATTCGGCACCGTTATAAACAATGGTATGTTTAAATCTGGGATCGCGGTTTTTCCAAAACAGTGCGTCGTCATAGCTTGTATTGCTGCTGTTGGCCGGGGTGCCGTCCTGCATGGGGTAGGCGCCTAGCAATAGGGTCGTAGGAACATAATAATCTGCAGGTGATCCGCCCTCAGATACAGGACGTGAAGCGCGCTCAACAATCGTGAACCGCTTTGGTGATGTCGCTGAATAGGAACGGACAATCACGGCCTCAGTATTCGCAATGCCTTCTTTTAGAAAGATCTCGTTATAATTGGGCAGCAGTGCACGGCCAGCGGCTTTGCACAGGTCATAGGCCTCTTTGCTGGCCTGCAGGGCTGTTTCCCAACGTTGCGCCTCATAGGGGTGTGCCGGGTTATCCGTAGGATTGAACTGCGGACTTGCCCAATACAGTAGTGCTTTGGCTTTCAGTGCCGCCGCGGCGGCTGCTGTTATTTTTCCGCGACCTGTGGCATCGTCCCAGGACACACCGTTAAGATTGACCATTGCCGAATCCAGATCGTTTACGATCTGCCCAAAACAAGCCTTTGCCGAAGCTCGGCCCTCCAGTTTCAGGTTATCGGGATTTTGAGGGTCAAGAACCAAGGGGACACCGCCGTACAGCCGGGTGAGCTCAAAATAAACCATAGCCCGCAACGCATAAAACTGACCTAAAAATTTTTTCTTTACATCAGCCGAGAGTGTGCCTGTTGGGATATAGGCAATGGCATTGTTGCAACGGGCGATGTCAAAATACCGGTTGTCACCCACATTGGTGCCCTGGTATTTGCTTGCAATGTATTTGACATCATTGGGCGTAATTTCACCGCTTAATCCCAATACTTTTTTGCTGGGTGCATTGGTTCCCGAGAAATAGTTTTCGTCACTGGCATAGTGCATCTGCATGTCATTGGGGGTGATCTCATGGGGATGGGTCGGCATAATCATGGCATAAGTGCCTGCCAAATAGAATTCTATTGCGCCTTCGTTGTCCCAGATGCGGGCGTCAAGACCTCCATGATCGACCAGCTCAAAAAAATCATCTTTACAGCTTTGGCTCATAAGAACTGTACTGGATGCCATCAGTAGGGCTATGATATAGTTAAAATGTCTTTTCATGTCTTTGTATGTTAAATGCCAAAGTTTAAACCAAAGGATATTGTCCGGATGGTAGGATAGTTGTATAAGGATGAGGAATAGGGATCGCGGTGTTTAAAGGGGGCTACGATCGTCCATAAGTTATTGCCCGATAGCATCAACTTGAGTGAACGTACATTGATCTTATCGGTAAAATTTTTGGGTACACTCCAGTTAAACACCATATTGTTGATCCGGATCGTCGTCCCGTCCTTCGCCCAGAATGTCGAATTCCATTTTCTCATCATGGCTGCATCATCGTAACGGGGGAATCTACCATCGGGATTTTCCAAAGACCAATGGTCTTCCCAGAAGCTGGGTACATTGACTTTATCGGTAGGGGCAGTCATAGCCTGTGATTCATAAAAAGCTTTGCCGCCAAAAACTGCACGGAAGTTGGTGTTCAATGAAAAAGATTTATAGGCTAAACCGATGGTAACACCCGTAGAGAAAATAGGCGATGTATTCTCAAACATGGTGGTGAGATCTTTTTCGGTAATTTTTCCGTCGCCATTGGTATCTTCGTATACTGTCCAGCCGACCTGTGGCACTTTCCCATCGATGGTATAGTTGGGGTTTTTAGCCAGAAAATTATCCACATCCTGCTGTGTACGCAGCATATCCACATAGATCAGCCCATAATTGCCGGTATTGTATTTGCGGGAGTCGGTACCCATTTCGACCTTCCAGTCGGGATAGGAGAAATCATATAGCTGGAATTTGTTGAAAAACATCTGCGTGGTATAGCTGCCCGAGTAGCCAAAGTTCATGTTGGTGGATAGCTTAAGCCCGTTGGAAAATGTATTTTGGTAACCCAGGGAGAATTCGGTCCCCCAGCCTTTGCGTTTTTGATAATTCACCACCGGTGCTTTGAATCCGGCATACATGGGGAAATTCTCGTCATTCCCTTTGTCAAATACATCGTAGGAATCGCGGAAGTAATACTCGAATCCGAAACTCAGTTTATTATCAAACCAGCGCGATTCAATACCAAAGTTAAACGTGCGGTGTTTTTCCCAGGAGATATCTGGATTGGCAATAATTGTCGGGTTGAGGGATGCCACTGGAGTTTCGCCATAGAGATATCCTGTGTTGACTAAATCTACGCTAAAGCGCTCCTGCCAAAGGCGGGCGTTGACGCGATCCTCACCCACAAGCCCGTAGTTGGCCCGCACTTTTAGATAGCTGATGTAGTTCAGGTCTTTGAAGAAGTTTTCTTCGCTGACTACCCAGCCTGTCGCGACTGTCGGAAACAAGCCCCAGATTTTGCCTTTGGCAAAACGCGAGGATGCGTCCAGGCGGGTGATCACCTCCACGAGGTATTTTTTCTTATAGTCATAATTGAAGCGGCCAAAAAACGAACGTTTTACGGCCTCTTCAATGGTGCGGCCATTATTGGTAAAAGTAGATTGGTCGAAAGCCCAATATTCATCCATGTTCAATAATTGCTGGTTGGTCCAATAGGCCGATAATCCCTCAGAATTGGATGCTGACTGCTCCGCGCCAAGCATCACAGCCATGTTGTGATCGCCGAAGGTATTGGCATATTGTAACACGAGATTACCTTGGTAACTGCTCCCCTTGCCCAGTGACGGAGCAATTTTTGTTTTGTTGCCATCCATACGAAAGGTGCTGTTGACGGTATTGGTGTAGAGTAAGTTGTTATTGCCCCAACGTACAAAGTCGTATAGGTCATAGGCTGGAAGGTATTCCTGACCACTGGATGATGTGCCGGAATGCGACACCTGAATACGTGCATTAAAGCCTTTCAAAGCCTTTGGTGCATAATTTAGCGAAGCATTGATGCTATAGTTTGAATTGTTTTGCTTTTGATAATAACCCGAATTAATAATGGCTAATGGATTGGTATTGCTATTGGCATTGATATTATTAAAGTTGACGGGCAGGCCGTCGATCTGAATAGGTACCCATTGCGGGGTCGTAATCAGGGTCTGGTAAAAATTCTGGTCTCGGTCATCGGACAGGCTATTTTGGCTGTTGGTTTTTGTATTATTGACGTTAAAAGCCACATCTGCTTTTAGTCCATCGATGATTTCGGCATTGAAGCCCGACCGGAAAGAGTATTTTTGCTGGTTCATGCCAGCATAATTGCCATCTTCTTTTTGGTAACTGCCGCCGGCAAAAAAGGTAACTTTTTCGCTTCCTCCAGAAATAGATAGATTATGCCGTTCCATTTTGGAGGATTTCCAGAGTTCGTCATACCAACTCTTGTAGGGATTGGTTTTGAGGTAGGCGAGGTCTTCATCCGAAAAGAACGAAGTGGGCTGCGCATTGTTCAGGGCGTAGCTTTCGTTCAGTAATTTAGCATGCTGATAGGCCGAAAGCATTTTGGGTTTGACCGTGGCATCTGAGATGCCTATATAGCCGTTATAGCTCAATTGGGTCTTGCCGACTTGTCCCCTTTTGGTAGTGACTAGAATAACTCCCTTTGCGCCCGAAGCCCCATAAATAGCTGCTGAAGCGTCTTTCAAGATGGATATATTTTCGACCATGGAAGCGTCTAGATTTTCAAATACATCCGAAGTAGAGATGATTCCATCGATGACATATAGGGGCTCGTTGGTAACACCCTGTAATTTGGCCTGATCTGAAGCAAAGGCATTCCGAACATTTAAGGTAACTGCTGCTCCTGGTCGGCCGGATGTTTCGCTGACACCTAAGCCCGCGACACGGTCACGAAGAGCTGCGGCAATATTTGCTGCGGGAATATCCTGGATTTCTTTGGGATCGACCGAAGCTACAGCGCCGAGAACCTCACCACGTTTTTTTGTGCCATAGCCTACGACGACGACTTCATCAATACTTGTATTGGATTCAAGCCGGATGGTGATGCTTGTTTTTCCGGTCATGTCTATCTCCTGCACTTTATAGCCAATATAACTGACAATAATGACCTGGTTATCGGCAGGGAGATTGATATGGAATACCCCATCTTCGCCTGTCTTGACCCCGGCTTTACTGCCTTTGACCAGGATGGTCGCACCGTAGACAGGTTTACCTTCGGGGTCAAGTACACGACCTGTTATACCGGCATACTTAGTTGTCAATAAAATAGGTCTTTCGGAGAAGTTGTGGGCGTAAAGTGTGATGGGGGAGAGCGCCATCAAAGGACAAAGCAACTTAATACTACTTTTCAGAAGTGATTTTGTCAATAATCGATTATTCATGCGTATATGGTTATGTTTATTATAGGTCTTAAGAAATTGGCGTTACGGCTTAAAATAATTGGTCATTTGAACGCCTCTCCTGCTGTATGGTACACTGATGTGTCTAATGATAGGACTGTAGTGTTGAGATATACGTTTATAAGAGGCTTATGCTGCAATAATGAAAATAAATTTTTATTCAACTGTCCTGAACTGTTGGTGAGGTACCAAAAAAAAGCCTTCTCCAATAAAGGAGAAGGCCTGATGTATAAAGGTAGAGTAGGGTATTTTAATTAGCCGTCAATGCCACAGCATTGAGCTGCCTAGAAGTCCCGTCTGGACCTACAGCAACGATATTGTCGAAAATGACGCGTGTGCCTGGTACTATACCCTTCAGGGCTGAGGACATGCTCGAACTTAACTGACCGCCTGAGGTGGATAGTACAATCGCATCTGCGCGTGGTTTGGCAATGATCATCGTAAACTTGGTTACTTTAAACGTGGCGTCAAAATCGAAGTTATCCAATTTCGCAAATAGTGCATTTTGGGCTTTAATGGCTACTGTAGCCATAGAGCCACCTGTCTTTCCTGCAAATTTGGCAATCGGATCTGGGATTCTTTTGACGCGGAATTCGGTCGAACTCAAGGTCTGTGTTTTGCCTGGTGCCACTTCGGCGGATACGGCAATGCGGGCAGTGCCCGGTGAACTTACGCGCACATTATATTTGCCAGCACCGGCACTGGATATGCTACCGCCACTCATGCTCACACGGACTTTATCGGTAGGTGTGCCGGGAGCCGAAACCGAAATCGGGTTATTGACACCGATATAGAGTACATTCATTTTATCAGGTGATACCACCGCCGAAGGGCGGGCCACCTGGTAGGTCTGTTGTGGTGTGCGGTATTCCTTATAGGAACCGTCGGTCTGTTTGACTTTAATAACCCCCGTCCAAGAGAAAATACCCTCGCGGTTTGTCGGTACGGAATATACACCTTTACCGTCTACAATCTGTAGGGCTGACCCGTTGACGGAAATCGCTGGCTCGGATTTGGAATCGGATGCTGTCAAAAAGACTTCGGCTTTATAAGGTTGGCCTTGGACCAGATAGGAGGTAGGTGCAACAGCAACTGCTGCAAATTTATCCAGATTGACTACGGCCTGATCCATTTTGCCCAGGATAATCTTAACAACATCTGACTCGGCATTTTGTGCATCGGTCTGGATCTTGGTAAGGATGGTCATTGCTGCAGTCAATGGGGTGCCGCTGCCAAAATTAATTTCTTCCCAGGATTTTTTGCCGTTCACCGACTTTTCGGGATTCTTAGCCTCAAGGGAAAAGGAAACCATTTTTTGTTCTTCTGGCGTAAGCAATGCCAATAATTTGGCACGGGTCTCATTGATCTTATCTTTTAAAATCGTTCCCTTTTTCTCATTGATCATCATATTGGGCGAGATATCATCATTTTCCCGTTTGACTAGATCGCCTTTTTCTTCATCGTAACCACCGCCCTGTTTAACAAATTCTTCTTTTAGGGACAGAATATATTTATCAAGCTCACCAATAATGGCTTGGGCCTTTTTAGCCTTATCGTAAATAGGCTTGGCCCTCGCGGGTTCTTCCTTTAATTTGGTGTTTTCAAATGCCGTGAATAGCTGCTGCACAGCGGTGTTGACATTTGATTTGGATGTTTCGAGACTATTGTTGATATTTTTGAATGCATCCAAGATGGAATCTGGTACATTGAGTGCCAATAAAGCAAGCAAGACCAGATAGAGGATGCCGATCATCCGCTGTCTTGGCGTTTCTCTTCCTAATGCCATTTTCTTTAATTTAAGTAATACAAGGGTAAATTATACACGCGGCTGATTCATGGCGCTGAGCATATTGCCGTAGATGGCATTTAATGCGTTCAGATTTTTAGCCAATTTGCCCACTTCTTCTTTAAACGCTTTGGAATCATCCAGGGATTCGTTGAAGTTTTGCATGGTATAGCTTAAGTTCTCATAAAACTTATTCATGGATTGCAGGTGAGAGGCAGAGTCGCGGAGTTCGCGTTCGTACATGGCATTTAATTGGCCAAGATTTGTGGTCAGATTTTTCACCTGATCGTGGTAGTTTGCCGTATCACCGGAGGTATTTGACATCGCTACGAGATTTTGTGATGCTTTTTCAAAGGCTAAACTTAAGTTGTCAAATTTGGAGGTTGCTGTCCGCAATTTTTGTGTGAATTCATCCGTCGCCAGCGAGACATCAGACAATTTGTTAATAGCAGATACTTTTTCGCTGAAATCACGTAACCCACGGCCGAGGTTTTCGATGCTTGCAGGCTCAATTTGGGCATCGGCAAACATTTTGTCCAAGGCGGCGGTAGCTGATGGCCCTGCGGGCTGTGCGACCACTGTTTTACCACGAACAGGAAGCTCACCATTGAAATTATCGTCCAATTCAGGATATACCCTGCTCCAATCAGGTTCTGGTGGAGGGGGATTGAAACCCATCAGAAAGAACAGGAATGCCTCAACACCAAGTCCGATACCGATCATGTAGTTGGCTGTGCTGCCGCCAATGTGGAGGATCTTGAACAATACGCCGATAATGACGATACTCGCACCCCAGGATATGGCCACATTCAGCCATCTCGAATTGTCTTTTTTCTTGCTCATAGTTTTTATGTGTGTGTTTGGTTTAATTCTATTTTTGGATAGTTTTAATTCATTTTTTTGTATAAAACGGATTTGTCTGTTTAATAGTATATACTTGCCGTATATCGCAAGTGGATCTAGTGTCTATTTGAAACGACCAGCTTTGTTCAAAAAATATACCAAAGATGAATCTTGATCTAATTTTACTTTCTTAGCTGATCCATTTGTGATAATAAATGGTATTTTTTCAAAATAAAGCAAACGTTACCTCTGTCCAACAGTTATACATAGTAGTAATTTAAATGTAGTGCAATAGAAAAATAACGTTATGACCGAAGCATTAATCCAACTTTCACAGAATTGGCCTGCCTGGCTCTGGAATATGGCATTAATCCTATTTTCATTTTTGATTGGTATTCTCATAAAAATGTTGTTTATACCCTTGTTGCGAAGGCAGGCGATTGAGCAGTCTTCTTATTCCCTGTTTCGGTCATTCATTCGCCGATTCAACAGGATATTGAGTATTTTTATTCCGTTGCTGATCTTTAACAGTTTACTTCCTTTTGCGCATTTTAATGCCAGAACATTACAGGTGGTGACCAAGATTAATGAGATCCTGCTGGTCGTTTTTTTTGCGCTGGCATTGATTCAGGCCATCAAGGTGTTTGAAGATTATCTGTACCATCGTTTTGATGTCAATAAGGAGAATAACCTGCGCGAAAGGAAGGTCCGTACCCAGATTGTCTTTATCCGAAAGGTGGTGGTGACCATTATAATCGTGGTCGCCCTGGCGATCGTCTTACTGAGTTTTGAGAGTATGCAAAAAATTGGAGCCGGACTGCTGACTGGTGTGGGTGTCGGTGGTATTATTATTGGCTTTGCAGCACAGAAGTCATTGGGCAACCTGCTGGCTGGTTTTCAGATTGCTTTCACGCAACCGATACGGATGGATGATGTGCTGGTGGTCGAAGGGGAATGGGGAAAGGTAGAAGAAATTAACCTCACTTACGTGGTGGTGAATATATGGGACAAACGACGTTTGGTACTGCCGATCACCTATTTTATCGAGAAGCCTTTTCAGAACTGGACCCGGACGACGGCCGAGATATTGGGAACAGTTTTTATCTATACCGATTTTACCATCCCCGTGCAGCAGCTTCGGGACAAGCTGACGGATTTACTCACTGGACACCCACTATGGGATGGTAAAGTAAATGTCTTGCAGGTCACTGATTTTAGGGAACAGACCATGGAAATTCGTTGCCTGATGAGTTGCCGCAATTCAGGCCAAGCTTTTGACTTACGCTGTTACATACGTGAACAGATGATCGCGTATATCCGAAACTATTTTCCGGATGCGCTGTCCAAAACTCGGGTAGATTTTACTGCAAAAGAAGTAAAAGCATAACAAGCCTTATTGGATCTTTCTGCCATCAATTTTTAGATGCAGAAATTTCTTGCCCAAGCAATATCTTTGTAGTGTACTTTTGAAATTTATATGCAAATTCTCTTTCTTATTTTATCGGGATTATTGATTGTCCTCAGCCTGCTTCCTTTTATCAGGTGCCAGCATTGGGTGTTTCGTGTGGCCGAGTTTGTCAAACTGCAGCTGTTGGTTTTTCAGGTACCGGTGTTGGCCTGGGGTTTTTACCTCGTCGCGGAATCACCCTGGATCTGGAGTATTCAGATTGCGCAGGCGCTGCTGATCGGTTATCATGTATTTATCCTGGTGCGCTATACCAAGTTTTGGCGCAAGGAAAAGTATCAAAAAGGGAAAGATGCTTCGAATAGTATTAAAATTATATCCTGTAATGTTTTGCAGTTCAATAAAGAATATAGCCGCTTTATCGATCTGATCCGGAAAGAACAACCGCAGATCTTTCTGACCATGGAAAGTGACGCGGCCTGGGAGAAGGCTTTGCGCGTATTGGAGTCCGATTATCCCAATGTTGTTAAGGTTACCTTAGATAATACGTATGGTATGCATTTCTATACCAAATTGCAGGTAAATAAAAGTCAGGTGCATAATTTTGTAGCCGATGATATCCCGAGTATCGAGGCGGAATTGGAAACTGCTGATGGTCATCGTTTTATCTTTTTTGCTGTACATCCGCCACCGCCAAGCCCTACGGAGGAAGAGAATTCCAAAGAACGGGATGGTGACTTGCTCAGCGTTGCAAAACGTGTACGCGATTATAAAATGCCTGTGGTAGTGACGGGCGACTTTAACAACGTGGCCTGGGCCAGGTCTTCTATCCTGTTTAAGAAAACCAGTAAACTGATTGATGCCCGCATTGGGCGGGGAATCTTATCGACCTTCCATGCTAACTATTGGTTTTTTCGGGTTCCCCTGGATTTGCTCTTTCATAGCCCCAATGTATTCATCGATAAGTTGTTTATTTATCCGTCGGTTGGTTCGGACCACTTCCCGATGGGGTGCACTTTTTTTATTGACCGCTATTCAGACGAACAGGCCGAAGATATCGAACACCTCGAACAGGGTGAAATGGCTGAAGTGGACGAGCTTATTAACGAAGGTCGTCAGGAAGAGAGTGATAATCGCGAATAGTTTCTGGACGCAAGTTTTTCTTCATTATTGTCCGATGGTTAACGGATACTCTTTTACCGGTGCAACAGAGAAGTAACCTAGCGCATTGTTGGAAATATTGGATTTTGGATTGCTTGGCGCAGCATTGCTGAGGTTGTTGTTCTGGTATTCATTCCAGTATTGGTAAGTTTTCTCGTCCACACAGTAGCGGCGTACAATGACATTGTCACCGCGGGATAGGTCTTTCTGCAGGTCGGATATATAATGGGTCACTTTCAGCCCATCGTTAAACTGGTCTGACTCGGCCCTTGCAAAACGAAAAGGGCCTCCATTGATGGAAAGTGTATAGATATAGTAATTGGAAACTTTGGGGGGATCGTTAAAGGTCAGGGTAGCAAAAATATAGTTTTCTCCTGCAATGCTTTTTTCAGAAATACCGGTAGACTGCACAGGGACATAGATGGGCATGCGGCTACTAGAACTGTATTTCTGCTTTTGAACGGTGACGTTCAGTGCATAGGTCTGGCCGGCCATAGGCTTAAAGTTGCGATGGATATAGTAACCGTCCTTTTCATATTGAAAAGAATAGTTTCTATTTTCATTGTCTTTGACAGAAACTGTTGCCCCTTTGATCCCCGAAGTATTGACGGGATCATCAAATCCGACCGACTGTGAAATCCGGATTCGCTGAACGGCACTCGCATCAGAAAGCTGGGCATCAATGACTACACGCGCCGCGGCCTCGTTGAGATCGAGATCCATTTTTTCCTCGCAGGATGAAATTAGCAGCGAGAGACCGAAAAGAAGGAGATATTGTCTAGCATTCATGGTGTTTAAAATTTAAAGTTCCAGGTGACGGAGGGAATAATCCCGAATAATACAATCTTGTAAGCTTCGGTCAGATTCGGATTGTGCTCGTTCTCCCGAAAGTCAATGGTATAGGCATTTTTGCGGTTATAGGCATTGTATATGCCAATTGTCCAGCTTGAATGAAAACGTTTGCTGGTCTTATTTGGCTCATATGTCGCTGATACATCCAAGCGGTGATAGTCTGGCATACGGTAACCATTTCGCTCCGTATAGTAAAACACTGATTTGCCATTGACAAGATATTTCCCACTTGGAAAGGTAACGGCATTTCCGGTATTAAATACAAATGTACCGCTGAGTGTCCAGCTTTTTGACAGCGCGTAGTTGGCTACAATGGCAAGATCGTGCGTACGGTCCTGACGTGCATTGAACCATTTCCCTTCATTGATCCCGGTAAACTTACGTCGGCTTTTGGATAGAGTATAGCTGATCCAGCCCTTGAGACGGCCGCTGTTTTTGCGGAGGTAGCCTTCCAGTCCATACGCCCGGCCGACACCAAAGAGAAGTTCGCCTTCGAAATAGGCATTGGCCTGCAAGGTAGCACCATTACGCACATCAATCTGATTACCCAGGCGTTTATAATAGGCCTCAATCGAAAAGTCATACTGTTTATTCGCAAAAGTATGAAAGTAGCCTAAGACAGCTTGGTCCACCCGCTGGGGCTTGATGTTGAGGCTACTGAGGACATACTGATCGGTGGGCAGACTTGCCGTGGTATTGGTCAGTTGATGGAGGTTCTGCACGATGCGGTTGTACGAAGCTTTTATGCTGCTCCGTTCATCCAGCATCAGACTGGCGGATAGGCGCGGTTCTAGATTGATGTAGTGTTTGGCGATCTGGCTGTTATCCCGCTTTTCGGAAATAGGATTGCCATTTTTGTCAAACTGATAGAACGTCCGTTTGCCCAGGACCATAAAATCATGGAGATGAATACCATATTGTACAGATAGATCAGCAGTAGGTTTCCATTCATGGGAGATATAACCGCCCAGATCAACACCGCGCTGGCTTTCAATCGCCGTCGGATTGACGGACTGATCTTTGTCTGAAGCGAGATTGGCAGGCCGGATGGATTGTGCCAATGCGCCCACACCTAGCCGGATGGTATTATTGGCGTTCGCATAATAGGAAAAATCCTGCTTGGCATTGATATTACGGATTTTGGAGGCGACCTGGAAATCGATCTGTTCGCTGGAGACACCTGCTTGATAGTTGAAGCCGCTGTAGATCAGGGAAGTGTTGCTGGTTATTTTATCGTTAAATCGATGGCTCAACCGCGCTGTTGCGGTGGTATTTCCCCAGGCAATATTAAATAGATCGTTATACTTTAATTTATCTTTTCCATGATAGCCCGATAGCGATAGGGTGGTTTTCTTTCCCAGATGAAAATTGAGCTTGCCATTCAGATCATAAAAATACAGACTATTGTTGGCCATATCTCTATTTTTGGCCAGCTTTAAAAATGAATCCGCGTACGAACGACGGGCACTGAATAGAAAGGAGCTCTTATCCTTTGTCAGTGGTCCCTCAAGTTTGAGCCGGGAAGCAATAATTCCCAGGCCTCCTTCGCCCGAGAACTGCTTTTTGTTGCCATCCAGCATGGAAATGTCCAGGACAGAAGATATGCGTCCGCCGAACTGGGCCGGGATGCCGCCTTTGTAGAGTTGGGCGTCCTTGATGGCATCGGAATTAAAGGTGGAGAAAAATCCAAGCAGATGCGAAGCATTATACACAGTGGCTTGATCAAGCAGGATTAAGTTTTGTCCACCATCCCCGCCGCGTACATGGAAACTGGTAGAGCCCTCACCGCCACTTTGTACACCTGGTAACAACTGTATGGTCTTGACGAGATCTTTCTCACCAAAAAGCACGGGGACATTCTTAATATCTTTCATGTTGAGATGAACTGTGCTCATCTGTGGATCATCGACCGCTTCGCCCTTCTCCTTGGCGGATACCACGACTTCATCTATTCGATTGGCTAAGGGCTCTAAGGCAAAGTTTTTCTCAAGCGCTTGGTGTAATTCGACGGTGGTAACCTGTTGCTGATAGCCGATGTAATTTACGGTGAACTGCTGAGTTCCCCTGGGAAGTGTGATCTGATAATGCCCCTGTAAGTCTGTCGTCGTACCTAGGCTACCTTTTACGGTTGATATAATGGCACCATGCAGTGGTTTTCCCGTTGCTGCATCACGGACAATTCCAGTTACGACAACTTCTTGTGCGGAGACCATAAGTGGAAATAGGGCACAGGAGATTGGAATAAAGTACTGAATAAAACGGATCATTTTAGCTTTTGTCTAGGTTGAATGTTGTGCGATAAATTGAATGATCTATTAATCCTTTATTAATATTTGTTGCTATAGTTTAAACAGTGCGTTGCGCTAAATAGTTTCATTTTTTCATTGGGTTTAGTTATTATGTAACGCTTTTGATACGTGTTATATTGTTCTAAACCTATTATTAGGCTGAAATACCTCAGTTCCAAACTCTTTGTTAGGTGGGATTAAAAACAAATTACTGTTTTTTTCATTGGAAATTCTTAATTTCACTGGACTAAACAATTCCTTAGATCTAACTAATGGATAAAGATTATCATTATAAAATGTCTGGAGATGAGCTGCAGTCGAAGATCATTGATTTTTTGCGCTTCCCCTTGATTGTGGGCGTGGTATTTATCCATACCGATTTTTCAGATATCGTTATTGCGGGTGTAAAGCAGATTAATTTTGCAAACTATCCTATTTTTTCGCATATCTTTTTCTTGTTTTCCAAAGTTATTTTTGAGATCTGTGTACCGCTCTTCTTTTTTATTTCAGGTTTTTTATTTTTCTATAAGACTGCAGGTTTTTCCATGGAGATTTACCTTCAAAAATTAAAAAGCCGCGTTCGTTCGCTTTTGATTCCTTATATTTTTTGGAATCTGGTGGTAATCCTATTGCTTTTGCTTGCACAAATGTTTTTATCAGGGAGCCTGGTTTCTGGTAGGAATAAATTGATAACAGATTATAGCCTATTGGATTGGCTCTGGTCCTTTTGGGATACATCTCAGGTGAATCCCCATTTAAATAAGTCCTTGCCCATTAATTCTCCCTTTTGGTTTATTCGTGACTTAATGGTCGTCGTGCTGTTTTCACCGCTGATTTATATGCTGATCAAAAAGCTGGGAACCTACGCGGTGATAATATTGGGCTTGTTGTGGATTTCTAATCCTTTTTTTTATTTGCCAGGACTGAGCACTGTGTCTTTCTTTTTCTTCACTGCTGGCGCTTATTTTAGCATTAACAACAAAAATTTTGTCGATGGCATGCGGCCCATGTTACCGATCGCAGTATCATTATATGTGCTTCTTGTCGCGGCGCAGTTATTTTTCCTTGGCCGGAGTTGGTGGGCAGATCTGTACTGTGCTGGAATTATCATTGGTCTTATTGCCGTTGTGTCTGTATCTGCTTATTTTATTGAAAAGGAAAGCTGGCGTACAAACACATTTTTGGCCAATAGCAGTTTTTTTATTTTTGCCTACCATCGTTTGCCCTTGGTATTTGTCATTAAATTTTTATTCAGGGTACTCCGCCCGCAGTCTGAGGTGTTATTGCTATTTCTATACGTGGCTTGTCCGGCCATTATAATTGTATTTGGTTTAGTGATTTATAGTTTGTTAAAGCAGTTCTGGCCCCGGTTTACGGCAATGATCAGCGGTGGACGTTAATAGGAAATTATGAAAAAATATAAAAGGCTTATCATTATTATTCTTGTAGTGCTTATTGGGTCATTGCTTGCGCTATATGGGCGTATGCTGCTCAATAAAAATAAGTACAAGCGGATTAAATCTGAATATGTATTTACGGATGTGATCAACCTGGGCTGTACCTCAGTGAAGCAGCAGGGGGCATCGAATACCTGCTGGTCTTATACGGGGAATTCATTTTTGGAGTCGGAGATGATCCGCTTGGGCAGGGAGCCGGTCGAAATTTCGCAGGTCTATACGGCCAGACAGGCGTATGTGGAAAAAGCGCATAATTTTGTACGTCTCCACGGGGGGCTGACCATGGGTGAAGGCGGGCAATTGCATGATGTATTGAATGTGTTTCGCAAGTACGGTGCGATACCTCGGTCTGCCTATGCTGGCCTGCGTGGTAACCAAACCTACAATGATTTTAAGAAAATGACCCCTATGCTGAATACCATGCTTAAAGTATTGGTGAAGAGCAGACCATTGACACCAAACTGGGAGCAGGCTTACCGTGCGGCACTTGATGCGCATCTTGGAGAAGTACCTGAGAAATTTGACTTTAAGGGCAAAACCTATACCGCACGCACTTTTGCGGATCAAGTAATTGGCATTGACCCTGATGAGTACATGCGCTTTGCCTCTGTAACAGATCAACCTTATTATAAGCCTTTTGTGCTGTTGGTGCCGGACAACTGGTCCTTCGATCATTTCTATAATGTGCCCATGCAGGATCTAACGCGTATTATTGATAGAGCATTGCGACTAGGCTTTACGGTCGCCTGGACTACTGATGTTTCTGAAAAGGGATTTTCCTGGCCCTATGGTATTGCATATGTCCCTGCGAAGCCAGTTGACAGCATGTCTGAGGAAGAAAAAAAGACCATGTTCGTCAAACCTAAGCCCGAAAAGAAGATTACCGCCGAAGAGCGGCAACGAGCATTTGACAACTGGGGTACCACCGACGATCATGCGATGCATATTGTGGGACTTGCCAAGGATCAGCATGGTAAAGAATATTACCTCGTCAAAAATTCTTGGGGCAAAGCGAACGAGTTTAAAGGTTATATGTACGTAACAAAGGAATATGTCAACTTTAAAACCATCACCTTGCTATTGCATAAGGATGCACTTGATGCGACGCTAGCCTCTAAATTGAAATCTCAATAAGATAAATTCCCAATTGTTTCCATAATTGTCAAGGTGATTTGTAGTATGAACTACAATAGACACGCTATACAAAGATTCGGATTTTTTCTGATAATAGGCATCCTTTTTCTGGTAGATGCAGTCCATGCACAGGAAATTAAGCTCCTGCCGGATAAGGTCCACCATGCCGAGCCATTATATAATGATCTTGTTCGGGATTTGGGGGCAAGGAAAGGGGAGAAGGAGTTTAATGTTGGTGCAGATATCAAAAGAATGCGTGCAGTGGATGAATATGGCTATTTAATGGAATACGAGTTTGCGCCCGTAGATCGCTTGGGCTTGGAGGTTGAAACGGACTTTGCCTATTCCAAAAGTAAGATGGCCAATGTTTCTTCGAGCAATGAATTGGAGCGCTTACGTTTATCTTCGCAATATTCTTTTTTTGTGTCCAAGAAACATGCGACAACTTTAGCTGTCGGTTATACGCAGATTTTTAATTTTGTAGAAGGTGGGACAGCTTTTAATCCCTTTATTGTGGCCGCAAAAAGTTGGCATGGCAACTGGCATACCTTAATTTATTCCGGCCCAGAAGTCGCCTATCGTTATAAATCCCATAAAACGGAAGTGAATTGGCAGATCAACACCTCCTTCCATTATACCTTGCCCCAGACCGACCATTTTATAGGATTAGAGGTCAACCAGGAAATTGCCTCTGGTACCTTGGAAACAACACTTCGTCCCCAGGTGAAATTGGGCTTAACCGATAAATTGGCTATCGGTATGGCCGTTGGTTTCCCCGTTGGGAGTAAGGAAAATACAATAAGTTCATTTTTTCGTTTGATTTATCAGCTTTAAGATCACCGAAACTCTCCGGGACAATCACCGTATGCCAGAAAAGATACGACGAAAATATTAATCTGTTGTTATTGCAATTAATATGATGTCAATTCAATGATTTATTCTTAAAATACGATACCATTCATCTGTATTATATTGATTTAATCATCTTAACAGGTTTCTTTTTTTCGCTCCCAATTTTCAATCATTAGACTAAAAATTTGCTCTTATAAACCTCATCAAGATAAGCACCTAATGAGCGGGTTCTTTCGGTGTCCGTATTGCTGATATAGCGTTGAAACATCAGCTCGGTGCTATGTCCTGTTGCTTGCATAAGCAACGGTGTTGGTATTTTTCCGTAAAAATTGGAGGCAAAACTGCGTCGGCCGATGTGACTGGTAATGGCTTCCCACTTTTGTATCAGCTTTTCCGTCGATCTGAAGCCAGTTCGAGTGCGAACTTTTATCAGGCTATTTATGCCGGCTAGGCGCGCGATTTCCTTAATCTGTTCGTTGTATTTCTGAGCGGAAAGCTTGGAAGGAAAATCATTTCCATTATCGGACATAATATGTATGGCCGTGGGATGTAGCGGTAACAGTATCGTCTTTTGTGTTTTCTGCTGCGTAAAAGAAAGACAGGGTTTTCCGTCGAGGATTTCCATCATATCCAGGTTAAAATTCATAAAATCCGAAACGCGTTGACCGGTGTAGCAGCTAATGACCAGCCAGTCTTTGGCTGCTTTCAATTCCGGGGGGACAACAGTATCTTTGATACGGATGAGCTCATCTTCGGAGAGACTGATGACCCGGTTGTATTTTTTGATTTTTGGAAGTTCCAGTTCGTAAACTAAGGTCCGTATTCCTCTTTTTTCTAAAAAATTGAGAACAGTACGAACAAAATATATGGTGCGATAAATGGTACTTGAACTATAGGTTTCCAGTTCACCGAACTTAATGAAATCTTTCACAAAATTACTGTTTACTTCGTTGAGCATCAGGTGTTTTTTCTGAAATCCTTCGAAGCGTTTTAGCATGCTGAAAAAGACCTTATATCGTCGATGAGTATTGCCGGATATGAGATGCAGACGGCTCTGGATAAAACTTTCGGTCGCCTCCAGCAGACTGCCTTTTGCAAACGAACTTTCGCTCAGAACGCAGCACTTTTTTATAAGGCGGGTAACAACATTGGTTGAAAATTTACGTTGTTTAGATGCTACCTCCCTCAGGTAATTGGATACGGCGATTTTGATCGCGTCTAATTTTGTGTTAAGCTTTTTGTAGATTTTTAAATAAATGTTTTCCGGGCGTTGTTTGTCCGTATTCCATCGGGTAGGATTGATCTTTAAAGTCGTTTTTACAATGAACTCTTTTTGTTGTTCATCAATAAATTTTAGGGCAATTATAGAAGTTGAGCCTGTACTCAACAGAGTAAAATTGAAAATCATCGCGTACACTTTTTATTATTATCTGAGCATAAAGATAATAGTATATACGAATTAGTCTAATTCAGACTACAATTTCACTTACTCAAATATACCATTTTTATTTTAAAGACGTGCAATAGATTGCGTTAAAATAACTGTGAGATTAAAAAAAGTGTGTAGTTACCCGCCTAATCCCGCGCAATAAAAATTCATCAAAATTTATCTTCCTCATAATCAATGAAAAATATTTTTTTTCTAGTCTGAATTAGACTAATAATTTAAACTCAATCCCTTATTAAAAAAACGTTTAGAAATCAATAAACACAAAAAAAATGAAAGCCAAACAGATCTATATACGGCCCAAAGTCTCAATAATACTTGTCGAATCGGAGAATTGTTTTGATAAAACTTCTACTTACCATCGGAAAAGAAAAAAGACAGGGGAATTGTAACAAGATGTCAAATGTTAAACTGGTGGAATGATAATACTTCCGTATTAATCTTTTGATGTTCTGGAGGTGATGTCCTATAGTTTAATGCAAAAAATAAGCACACATGGAAAACAAGATTAAGTTGATCTTTGCGGATGACTGCAGGCTCCAGCAAAAAATTATTGAGCTGCTTTCAACGCAACTTGATCTGTTCGACCTGCAATTTATGGCAGATAATGGGAGTGAATTGCTACGGTATCTTGGTTCTTGCAAAGTACTGCCCCAGATCTGTATTTTGGATCTGCATATGCCTGTTATGAACGGGGTAGACACAGTTCGAGAAATGAGCCGCCGATACCCGTCCATTAAAGTATTCGGGTATACGGCTACGGATAGTCTGATCGAAATACGTGATTTCAGACGGAATGGAGCGCTGCAGGTTTTTCCAAAACGTGATCCGAAACAGATGCTGGAGGCCATTGGCAGGTATGGAAAAACGGGAGCACGATATGAGAGTCCCGTAGTTGTTCGAAAAAATATTTCAATCATTTCGCATGACAACTCCTGATCAACTTGGCAATATTACGGCTGCCGGCTTCCGGTTCTTTGATTTTCGGAGCATTCCCCATCAGTACATTGAACAGACCGGGGGAGATTTTTTTACGATAATCAAGACCTTCGAGCCGATTGCTATCGTCGTTGAGAAAGAAAATTATCATCTTAGGGCAAACCAGATGATTTTTGTCGGTCCGGGCAGGTTCATTGACATATCAGATCTGCGTGCGGGCAGAGGTTATCTGCTCTGTTTCACGGCCAAATTTTATGAACGTTCGGTGGGGGATACCGCCATAATCCATTCACCATTGTTTTTTGGGGAGAGCCCGGTTTTGTATCATGATTCCTGCTTTGGTGAACAGGTTTTTAATCAGCAGATTACGATCCGTCTTGGTAGGGCGCGTATGCAGGGGGATTATATGTTTGATCTTGTTGCACATCACTGTGTGGAATCGCTTTTGTTGGATGTGTATCATGAAGTATCGGCCGGCGATCAGGTGCCGCAGCCAAAGAACACAAGCGATATGGGACTGGTAAATCATTTTTCGATGTTAATTCATAAACATTGCCGGGAATACACCTATGTACAATTCTATGCCGACCAGCTTCATGTTACTGCGCGCAAGCTGACCGATACATGTTTGGCTATGACTGGAAAAACCGCCAAATCGATGATTTTGTCCGTTTTGGTGCAGCAGGCTGTAAGGTATATCAAGCATACCAATCTGTCTATTTCACAAATATCCTATGAAATGGGGTTTAATGATGAATCCAACTTCCGGAATTTTGTGAAAAAGCAGACCGGTCATATTCCACGTGCGCTGCGGGAAAGTTAGTTCAAATGAAAGTCAGGGAAAATGATATCGTATGAAAGTTGACCGTTTATTCTTGATCTTGGTTATGTTGCTTATTGAGCTGTTCAATAGCAAGAATGTTATGGCGCAACAAGCTTCATTGACAATTCGATTGGCTACTTTTATCTCGGTAAGTTGTATTCCCGGTCATTTTGATCTGTCATCGGGTAGCAGCGGAGTAAGTTCTTTGGATTCTTTGGTTGTTACCGTCCCGGGACCATTTGAGATGCGGGTAATCAGCGAACGCATCGAAATCGGGACGGGGGACGGAAGCGAAGCAACCGGAAATAAGAATTTTATATTCAGGAACAGTCCGGTTATAGCACACAATAAGGGTGCTAAGGGAATACATGGGCGGGGGCAGATAACGTTTCCGCTTCTACTTCAGACAAATACCCGTGTTTCAATAACTGCTTTATAGCTGTTGAGTTTCGGCCGCGGACTTAAAATACAAAAAAGGTCTTCTGCTGATGTTACCTTTACATTTGGGTCTGGGTAAAGGTTTTCGTTGCAATACTTCGCGCCCCACATATTTTCGTAACAAGCTATAGATCCTTTCGGTACTAAAATTGATTTTATAATTTTCCTGAAAATCATCGACCATCTGTTCAAGTGTTTTGGGTTCGGTAAAATAATCGGATGCATATACGACATGGGCGATCAGTTCGCGTTGACGTCTCAGATCTTCATTGACAGATTCACTTACTGGTTCGATTTTATGTTTTAATAGGAGGTTTTGTTCTTGGCCGAAAGTTGTTTCCTTAAAAGTGCTTAAGTCAGGAACGTTGTCGATATCGATAACGAGTGCTATTTCAGTATTGAAAAAGTCTGGAAGAGGGATGGAAAAAGGCTGGCATATTTTTGCAACATGTTCGACAGTGATTGTAAGGGTCTTGTTGTAGTGGCTGCGAAGTGGTCCTGCAGTTAACCCGGAGAAGCTGGCGAGACCGTTGAGTGAAAGTCCGGTTTGATTCAGGATCTCTGTAATCCGCGATGAAATCAATGTTGCTAATGCATTGTCTGTAACTTTTCCCATAATACTTTATAAATGATATGCTGGAGCGCAGCTGGTACTGTCGACACTGATCAAATACTAGACTGCCAGTATGTTAAGAAGTTTCGTTGTAAATCGTCAGCTTCTTGGTTGGCAGAGACTGGCAATAGGTTATGTGATTTCAGTATTAGTAAGCTGACTATCAGTGGTAAAAAATAATGGGACGAACGCCTTCGTCCCATTTTATCCATTAATATTATCAAGTCGAACGCAAAAAAAATGACTTGATGGTTCAAAAATAGAAAATATAATTGGGACTTCTCGTGTGAAAATTGCCGATAATCGTGTTAAAAAGTGTGAAAAAACATGGCAGGCAATTAGGGAAAACGGTCATGCTGAACATGGATGCATTCAATAATGGCGGTCTTTAATTTGGTGGAAAGGAGTAATTGCTGATAAGCTGAAAATAATATCAAAAAAGATTTCATAAA
Organism: Sphingobacterium sp.; assembly: GCA_029239355.1. Taxonomy (GTDB): domain Bacteria; phylum Bacteroidota; class Bacteroidia; order Sphingobacteriales; family Sphingobacteriaceae; genus Sphingobacterium. The sequence goes on along the minus strand of JAQZAZ010000004.1, from coordinate 43,694 downwards.
AAAAGGCCTTCGATACGAAGGCCTTTTATATTGGTTGCTATTTGTTTTAGATAATTTGACTAATAAACGTCTGAAGTCGTAGGTAAAACAGGATTTGGATTGTAAGTTGGTGAAGCGCTTACATTTGTCCAGTTTGGATCACGCACACAACGTACATTCATCAAAGCTGAACTCAATATATTTAATCCGACTAAATCAATATCCAAAAGACTTGCCGCTGCAGTACCTCTTGGGACGGCACCTCCGATAAGATTGCGTCCTGTAAAACCAAGGTAATTCCAAGAACCTGCACCAACTAAACCAAGTAAATTCAAACCTTGTGTATTGGTCCAGAATGCCGAAGAAGTCCCTTTGCTACTACCCAAGTTCAGAGTAATTAGTCCTTCTATAAGTCCGACACTGGTTTGAAGACCATTGTAATTAAAACGAAGCTTATTTTCAGCAGAAGTTGCTGCACCGTAAACTGCATTCACCCCAGCTGTAGGAGTATATTCAATATAATTTGGACCTGTTACTGCACCAGGCGTAGCGCCAAGACCCAATAATTGACCTATAGAACCTAAAAGATTCCCCAAAACACCGCTACTGTTTGTTACTACTGCCATTTCAGCTTGGCTTGGAGTTTTCCATAAACCTGCTGGATATACACGTGAACAAGGATCGATTTGATTAGCTTCAACAGCAGAACCTAGCTTACGTGGCAGGTGTCCACGAAATGAGAAAAATGCATTTGGATCAGTGGTTGCATTATAGGTGTTACTATGATTAAAACGGTATGGGTTTTCTGGATTAACACTATTTCTGTAATACAAGTTTGATCTTGACCACTGTACCCCGCCGTAAGTCAATGGCGATTCTGTAGGTGCTAATAAGAGATTGTGGCTACTTCCTCTAACAGGAGTGATGGCAAACGTCTTTGAAAGAGTAGTTGCGCCAAAATCGCGTTCTGTTCCATTATCCAATTGGATTTTAAGATTTGATAGCGCGATAGTAATGTTTTGCGTAGTCTCTCCGGCTGTATAAACATAAGCGACACGGCGGTCACCGAAACTGTTAATATCTGTAAAACTATCGTAATTTAATGTCAAAGTAACTGGCGTAAGTGATCCGACAAAGCTACCAGTAGTCAGGTCAATGGTGCCAGTTTGTGCTGTAAGACCATTTACAGTCACTGTTGCAGAATTTGGCTTAGCGAACATCCCCTTTGTATTAACCTCAAGCGCAATACGAGAAAGATGATGATTAAAGGTTACACTGATCGGCACTGATGCACCGGCTACAGTAAAGTCTGAAGCAGAAGCAGCATAAAGCACATCTTTGTTTTCAGGTAAAGCATAGTTGTCGCTACCTACGCGGTCAGGAACATCTTCTGCGCTGTTGTAGGAGATTGCCACCCATTTGTAAGTCGCGCCATCTGTTACTGATACAGGTGTTTCTTGGCCAGCTACAAATAATGCTGATTTTTCAAATGTATAGGTTGCACCATCTTTTTTGTACAAGAATAGGCGGTATTTAAATCCTGCAGGTAAAACTGCTGCTTTTGTGCCTGACGAAGAAGCTTTAAGAGCGGCATTAGTTTCAATTTTGTCACTTACAGCAGTAACGAGGTCAAAACCATTTCCCTGTATCAATTCAGTCGCGCTACCAGCTTTTGAGGAAGAAGTACTAGCTTTTCCTTTTACAGCTGGGTTACTGTCATTGATACCTGCGACGCGTACAATGACTTGTGCCTTGCCGTCAGGAATTTCTTGTCCTACTTCATTTTTGTTGTTGTTACAGCTTGTTGTAACTGTTAAGGTGCCCAATGCCAAGAAGGCTGCGAGAGCAAGTTTGCTCGCAATATTGTTATTGATCTGTTTCATAATTTTAATTGTTTGGTGAAATGAGGTTGGATTAAAAATCTCCAAATCCACTGCCTCCTTCACCGGTTCCTGGATCATTAACAGTTGGCTGCCCTGGTTGTGCAGGTTGAGAACCTGCAGCAATGCCTTGCTCAAGCTCAATCACGTGCTCCTTGATGGACGGAGCAACGTACATTTTTTTTGCGTTCTTATTCATGATAATATTATTTGGATAATTCCACGCTTTTGCGAACGTGGGGTTTAAAATTTAATGGACAATTTAATACTTCATTATTAAAATTTAAAAATTGACATTTTGATAAACTGTTTGTCTCTGCGTACAGACAAACGTCTCGCTTACCGCTGTGTCAACTTTGATGTTATACTTCTGTTAATGTAATGTAAATTATATATGTCTATACTCTTTTTTTTATTCGGCTAACTACACTGTTCCATTCGAATTGTAATATTACGACTAAATATCAACTTGTGCAAAAAAAAATTGTAAATTATTTTTTTGACATAAAATTCGCTTGAGATTTAAACATATTTCCTTTTCATTGATTCATTCCTCGTGTGTTGTTTTAAACAACTGCCTATTGATATAATAAATGTGTATTTAAGTCAATATTATAAAACGTTCTGCGGCTACAATACATTTCTTAAACAAATGTTTTTGTGTTTTGTTTTAAACGTTGATGGTTTTTTTGGTAATTTTTTGTTTTATAATTAACATGTTTGAACAAGTATTTTCTAGATCGTCAATAATGCTGTTGTCGATGAGCTTTTGAGATCTTATCTGAATGCTTGCGAAATCGGTGAAAAATTTCCTATTACTATGTTAATTCAGCTTAATTAATATATTTACTGGTTATATCCAGTTTTTATTTATCGTTAATCAGTAATCTTGCTCTTCATTTATTGTTTTAGAAAAATATATGTCGATTTAGATTTTAAGTTTATTCTTGACTTTTTTGTGTTTTATTTTCATAATAATTAAAGTGTTTAAGCAATTAATGGACAGTGTGTGCTTGGTTTTGGACTCCTGACGGACCGCATTATTTTTTTATCAGTCTTTAAGAAATCCCGATCTGTTTTTTGTCGTTAAATCGTACCGCAATTGGTATTAATTCTCACGGAAATGTCATGCAAAAAGCTTGTTTCAAGTTCATTTGTAGTGTCTTGGCTACAGGAAAATAAACACTAGCTGATTTCCTTTGGCTCCTTTCAAATATTCTCTACTTTCGTGCAACTTCTGATAAGGGAGTGTCATATTATTTTGCTATAAAAGCTTTTATATCAATTAAATAATGTCTTTTATGTGGCGTGTGATAGTTACACGAACTTAGTATTGCCTTAGAGTATTTTAAATAGATAAAAAATGAAAACGAACAAAGAAAACTTGGCTAATTTAAATGGCCGATTACCTTATGAATCTCCTCGCATGAACACGCAACATGTTGAACTGGAATATAGCGTTGCAGCTGGTTCCGTAAATAGTTCGGTGACTGAATCTTGGCAGACGGAGACACAAAGTCAGGACGTAGAGTGGTAGTATTATAGGTAATTTAATTAATTAGTGTAATAAACAATCATTTATGAAAATGTTTACAATAAAATCTGGGTTGGCTTCTATGCTTGCATTGCTATTATTTGTCTCTTCATGCAGTAAGGATAGCACACAAGCTGTGATACCTGAAGGTACAACCGTACGTTTAAATATTGGTGAAGCTTTCGCAAAGACAGCCCCTGCCAAAGCGGCTTCGGCAGGCCGTACGTATGCATCATCGACGCAAACAGTAGAAATTCCTTTTGATAATCAATATACGTTGGTCGCAAGCTTAACGGCTGAGGCGGCACCTGCTTCAGGGCTAAAAGCATCAAATCGTGCGGCAACGGTTTCCATAGGTACGGATCAAAAGGCATTGAAACAAGGGACTATTTATTATGTAGCAATTTTTGACGCAGTAGGTGGATACAAAGAGACTAAATCTTTTACCCAGGGAAATGCTGTGCAGGATTTCGCGATTGAAAAGGGGAAATACACATTTGTAATTTATGCATCTGGCTCAAATAAAACACTGCCGTCAATTGCTGCTGGTACAAAATTGAATGCAGTAAATTTTGAAGGTCTGACCGCTGATCAGGATTTTATGCTGGATCAGGTGGCCTTTGAAGTAAAAGAGGGCCAGAATATATTGAACGCTGACCTGGAGCACTTGTTTACACAGGTAACATTGAAATTTGACGCTTCGGCTATTGGAACAGTGAGCAGTATTTCGGGTGCAACAATTGAGCCTTCGAATGCGGCAGTAGATGTGAATTTGGCTGATGGTACACTTGCTTATAAAGGTAATGTAAGTCCGGTTGCATTTAAGCTTAAAAATACAAGTGGAACTGTCATCAATTCGGATTCTACTTTCATCGCTACAGCGGCAACAACAACTGGAAAAATCTCTTTATCAGGTGTTTCTATTGGTGGAAGCGTAGCAAAAGCAATATCGAGCAGTAATTGGAGCTTGAGACCTGGTGTAAAATATGTATTGGAATTTAAGCTGAAAAAGCCAACGGAAGTGAATATAGGCGGTGAAGTATGGGCTTTAGGTAATTTGGTTTATAATAATGGTGTATATGGTTTTGCGGCAACAAATGATGCTTATGGTAATTATTGGTTCCCAGGCTATGAAAAACCTAAAGTTTTCGGATTAACTGATCCGGCTACTCATAATAACCAGGAAGCTTCAAGAAAGCTTAATGGAGGATCAGCGGATCCATGTTCTTTAGTGTTGCCATTGAATACATGGAAACTGCCTACAAAAGCGGAATTTGACCGTTTAATTGCCAATACTGGTCAAAATGGTGTTGATAACCCCAAAACCCCTAATAAGTATGGCGTAGGCAGATATGTGGGTTCTTGGGATGGAACAAACGCGACAAATACCGGGATGTTTTTCGGGACGCAGGTAAATCCCGGAGCGCAACGCGACAAATATTTGTATTTGCCTTACGGCGGAGCATACCATAATAATAATACTGGAGATGCAAAGGGACAACAGGGATATTATCTTTTGGAGAACCTCCAAAGTCTACATTTAACATCAGTCTGGGGTACAGAAACAAGTGCTGCAACTGCAACGACAGCTTATCAGATCCGTTGCGTAAAACGATAATTAATTTAATGGAAACGCATTCCCCGGCTTGAGGAATGCGTTTTTTATGCAATAATCTTTGTTTGCTTTGTTACTATTTCTTGCCGCTGCTCCCGTTGAAGACAAAACAGGACAGCAGGTTCTCTTAACCAGCAATGCCCTGTGATTTGCTGCTGTTAAAATGGTCTGCCAGACTCTGGTTCAGGATCGGCGAAGTTTTTAACATCTCACGGACCGGATATTTTTCGGCAATTTTCTGCAGGGCCTCGAGATGCCGCTCATGATGCAGATCGGTGCCTACAAAATCATACATGCCTGATTTTAATAAGGTCATTGCAATTGATTTTACATCAACACCATAATAGCGGCTCAGGGAAAGTAAATTAAGCTGTAATAAACAGCCCGCATCCTTAATCTGTTTGTAAATATTAAAATTGCTATGATAATAATTATAACGCTCGGGATGTGCCAGAATAGGTTTGTAACCAAGTTTCTGAATAGCTAAAATGGTGTGAAATAGTGCTTTGGATTCGGATAAATAGGACATCTCGATCAGTACATAGCCGCCAGGCATTACACATAATTCGTCTTGTTTGATAAGTGAATTTAGGCCATCATCAATCATATGTTCGGCTGCTGCAAAAATAGGCGTGTCGTTACCGCTATCTTTCAATCCCTTAACGAGAGCAACCTGTGCTTCGTCAATAGTTGATCTGTTATTGGGATGAACACCGGCCATAATATGTGGCGTGCAGATAAACTTCTTTAAGCCCAACCTCTGTAAGGCTTGAATATAACTTATTGAATTTTTTACCGAACTGCTGCCATCGTCAATCCCAGGCAAAAGGTGGTTGTGCATATCCACTTCAAGAAATTCCAATTGCGCTAAAGGCCTGACAGATGATGACTTTTTATGTTTAAATAAATTGGTCAAAAAACTCATAATGTATAATTCAAGTATATGGTATTCACTTTCTTTACAAATGTTTACAAACAATATGCCAGTTTTAATGTTGAAAGAAAATAGATACTATAAACAGCCAATGGGCTAAGCGAAGTTTAAGGGGGGAACGGTTTTCGCGTTGCAATTTTTAAATTTTATAGGTGAATGTAACAACTTCGGTATAATAGTTGCTTAGTCCACGGTGATATGCTAAAGCTTTAACCAATGCTTATTGTTATTGAAATTTTAATTGAAAGAACAATGCATTGTTAAATTTTAAGTATCTTGGTCTTTTCTATATGAAGTACGAAAAGGCCATAGGTTGCATCCTAAACAAATGGGGTGCAGCAATTAACAATAAACGATTAGAAAAGAGAAGAAAGCTATGATGGGATCTCTGTTGGATTTAAGAAGGCGATTACGTAAAGATAATCCACGCTGGGTCATTCTATTGATTGACATGTGGTTTGTATTCGCAAGCTATGTGTTTTCAAATTATGTGATCAATAATTTCAAGGGTGTCTTTGACGTTTCTTTAATGTTAAAAAAGCTGATAGTGGTTTTACCGGTATATCTGCTTATGTTTTTGTTTTACAATACATTTAAAGGCATTGTGCGCCAGACAGGAATACGGGATACCATCAAAATCTTTAAAACGGTTGCATCAGCGTATTTGCTGTTGATGCTGCTTACTTTTGTTATAAAAGCTACTGTCGATAAAGGAACAGTCGTGGGGGATTTTATCCGGCTGTCCTACGGGATATTGACCATGCAGGCTTGTATCCTGATTGTGACAATGGTAGGAGCACGTGTCGTGTACCGGACCATTTACGAGTATCTTTTCTTGCCAGCACGGAAAGTCGAAAATGTACTGATCTTTGGAGCCTCACGCCCGGGACTGGTGGCTTTCTCCCTATTAAAGGAGGATCCAAGGATTAAATTTCAGGTGGTCGCGTTTGTGGAAGACAAGATATCACGTATCGGCAAGCGACTTGCGGGATTGAAAATTAGAGATATTACAGAAATTACAAAAGAATTTGTTGAGAAATGTCAAATTACACAGGTCATTATTGCTGTCGAAAATAATGATCCCGAACGGTTACAGTATGTGTCTGATTGGTTTCAGAACATTGGCCTTGAGCTTAAAATTATGCCTTCGGCCCGTATCTTGCTCAACTCCGGAGCCAAACGAGAGATCCGACCATTAAAAATTGAGGATTTGCTTGGTCGTAAGCCGATTAAATTGGACCATCCGGAGATTGAAGAGGAGATGAGGGACAAAGTGGTTCTTATTACCGGTGCCGCTGGCTCCATTGGCTCAGAACTGGCCCGTCAGATCGCAAGACGCCATTATAAAAAATTGATCCTTGTGGATCAGGCAGAGTCTGCATTGTATGATATCCAGCAGTCGATCAAGGCAACACAGCCTGACCACCTGCACTGTATTGTCGGAGATGTGCGCAACTATGCTTTTATGCAAAATATATTTGCGCAGTATAAACCGGAGCTTGTGTTTCATGCGGCTGCATATAAACATGTGCCATTGATGGAGGCAAATCCGTATGAATCTATTCAGACAAATGTGCTTGGAAGTAAAAATATCGCCGATCTTTGTATGCAGCATGGTGCAAAGAAAATGGTCATGGTTTCGACAGATAAAGCCGTAAACCCTACCAATGTGATGGGCGCCACCAAACGGATGGCTGAAATTTACGTAAGTAGTTGCAGTGGTAGGTCTGAAACGAGTTTTATCATTACCCGTTTTGGAAATGTACTCGGCTCGAATGGCTCTGTCATACCGCTCTTTGAAAAGCAAATGGCAAATGGCGGCCCGCTGACCTTGACTCATCCCGAAATTACACGTTTCTTTATGACGATTCCTGAAGCTTGTCAGCTGGTGCAGGAAGCCGGCGTCATGGGCAGAGGCGGAGAAATTTTTGTCTTCGATATGGGCAAGTCGGTTAAAATAATGGACCTGGCAAAACGGATGATCAAATTGAAAGGTTACCGTTATCCGGAAGATATTGATATCAAAATTGTTGGCCTGCGTCCGGGCGAAAAGATCTACGAGGAACTGTTGGCGAATAACGAAAATACAGTTAAAACACATCATCCGAAAATTATGATCGCAAAAGTTAGGCACGATGATTTGATCCTAAAAGCTGAGCGAATCAATGCTGTCTGTCAACAAATTGTAGATGCTGATCAGCATTTACCAAATTTTATGGACCTGGTTGCTGCGATGAAACGGATCGTTCCGGAATTTAAATCTCAGAATTCGGAGTACGAAGCATTAGACAATGCTATCGAACAGGAATTTGTAGACGAGGTCCCTGTTTATTCGATCGTAAAAAAGGCTTAAGGGGCCCAAAAATTTACCCCTATTTTATTCCACAAAAATCCCATAATCGGTATTTTTGTGTTTATTATGCATTCTCCATCGCTTAAAACTTGCCAATCCGCAAAAATCAAGCTAATTTTAGCGAACTATTACTAAATAATTTTAGACAGATTAACGCAAAAGGTTTCCGTCAAAAGTACTATATATGAATAAAAAAATCTTAATCACTGGCGGCGCAGGGTTTATTGGATCCCATGTCGTCCGTGAGTTTGTTACTAAATATCCACATTATCAGGTTATTAATTTAGACGCCTTGACGTATGCGGGCAACCTTGAAAATTTGAAAGATATCGAGGATCGTCCAAATTATACCTTTGTCAAAGGGGATATTACTGATCAGGCGGCGATAACGTCGGTATTCGAACAATATCAACCTGACGGGGTCATTCATTTAGCTGCGGAATCACATGTGGACCGTTCCATTGCAGACCCTACAGTATTTGTACTGACCAATGTGATTGGAACCGTAAACTTGTTAAATGCCGCTCGGGCAATCTGGAAGGATAATTTTGAGGGAAAACGTTTTCACCATGTTTCTACGGATGAGGTATTTGGTGCTTTGGGCGAGTCGGGCTTTTTTACAGAGGATACCAAATATGACCCGCACTCACCCTACTCGGCCTCCAAAGCAAGTTCGGACCATTTTGTACGGGCCTATCACGATACCTATGGCTTACCGATTGTCTTGACGAATTGTTCCAATAATTATGGGCCTAATCATTTTCCGGAAAAACTCATCCCCCTGTTTATCCATAATATATTAAATAACAAACCGCTGCCGGTATATGGTGACGGAAAGTATACCCGGGACTGGCTTTTTGTGATCGATCACGCCAAAGCTATAGACTTGGTTTTCCATGAAGGTAAAAATGGCGATTCGTACAATGTCGGTGGCTTTAACGAGTGGCAGAATATAGACCTGATCAAGGAGCTATGCCGGCAAATGGATGCTAAATTAGGAAGGGAGGATGGTACAGCTTCTTCGCTGATTACTTTTGTCAAGGATCGTCCTGGTCATGATTTGCGCTACGCGATTGATGCTAGTAAAATAAATGCAGCGTTAGGTTGGAAGCCTTCGGTGACATTTGAAGAGGGATTGTCGCTTACCATAGATTGGTTCTTGTCCAATCAGGAATGGCTGGATCATGTGACTTCCGGTGACTATCAGCATTATTATAACAACCAATATAACGGCGCTAAATCATGAAATATACAGAAACGAAACTGTCGGGTTGTTTTATTTTAGAACCGGCCGTATTTGAAGATGATAGAGGCTATTTCTTCGAATCTTATAATGAAGATAGGCTGGCCACGATATTGGGGCATAATCCTCATTTTGTACAGGATAATCAGTCGAAATCCCAATTTGCCGTTGTCAGGGGATTGCATATGCAAGCTGGTGAGTATGCGCAGGCAAAACTGGTGCGTGTACTCGAAGGCCGTGTGCTGGATGTGGCTGTTGATGTTCGGCCGAATTCACCGACCTATGGACAGCATGTCGCCGTGGAACTTTCTGCCGAGAATAAAAAGCAATTATTTGTGCCACGCGGATTTTTGCATGGTTTCTCTGTATTGTCTGAGCAGGCGGTATTCTCTTATAAATGTGATAATAATTATAACAAAGAAGCGGAGGATGGTGTACACCCTTTAGATGTTGAATTGGCGATTGACTGGCAAATTCCGGTAGATCAAATGATTTTGTCACAAAAGGATAAAGAGGCACAAAGCTTCGCCGCATTATCTGATAAATTGAAATAATAAAATAGCGCACTTGACCTGCTTAAGGCCTCATTGGAACTATAAGCAGACCATATTGCTTCCACAATAAAAAGATATTGATGAAAATTGTCATTACAGGTGCTTCTGGACAATTAGGGTCCGAGTTATATGATTTATTGATGAATGACACTGAAATGGAGTGTTATTTTCTGGATCGTAAGCAATTACCATTGGATCAGATTCTCCTGATTCAGGATATTTTGGCCATGTATCAGCCTGATTTAATAATTCATACTGGCGCTTATACCGCCGTGGATAAGGCGGAGGAAGATGCTGAAACAGCTAATGCGGTCAATCATTTAGCCTGCGAAGAGATTGCGCTATATTGTCATGTACATGGGGCAAAGCTGATTGCTCTTTCGACCGATTATGTGTTTGATGGTGATTCTGCTGTTCCACTAACGGAGGACGCTGCTACGGCGCCAATCAATGTCTATGGACAGACCAAGCTCGCAGGAGAGAAGGCGATTCAAAAATGGTGTCCAGAGGCAATTATTATCCGGACATCCTGGGTATACTCTGCTTATGGAAAGAATTTTGTCAAGACCATGTGTCGCCTCATGGCCGAACGTGATGAGATCAGTGTGATCAATGATCAGATTGGTAGCCCAACCTATGCAAAAGATCTGGCGCTCGCGATTTTAAAAATTGCTGATGCACCGGTTTGGAAAGCTGGTATCTATAACTACAGCAATGAAGGGGAAATATCTTGGTATGACTTTGCTGTAGCAATACGGGATTTCCGTTCGTTTGACTGCCAGGTAAGACCAATTCCCACGTCTGCTTATCCAACCCCAGCACAACGGCCAAAGTATTCACTGCTTGACAAATCGAAAATTAAAGCAGCCTTTGATGTAGCTGTACCAAACTGGAAGACAAGTCTTGGGGACATGTTGGCAGAGGAAATTAAAAACTAAAATATCGCTAATACTTAATACGAATGAAAGGAATTATATTGGCCGGAGGATCTGGAACCCGTTTACACCCTTTAACGCTTGCCGTGAGTAAGCAATTAATGCCTGTATACGATAAACCAATGATATACTATCCGCTATCTACGCTGATGTTGGCGGGTATTCGCGAGATATTGATTATATCGACTCCACAGGATTTGCCCAACTTTCGAAAGTTGTTGGGAGACGGCTCCCAATTGGGCTGTCGGTTTGAATACAAGGAGCAGCCAAGCCCGGATGGGCTAGCACAGGCTTTTATATTGGGCGAAGAGTTTATTGCTGATGATAAAGTAGCACTTATTCTGGGCGATAATATTTTCTATGGCTCGGGCTTGTCAAAATTGCTGCAATCTTGCGCGGATACTGAAGGTGGTGTGGTATTCGCTTATCCGGTTCATGATCCCGAACGCTATGGAGTCGTGGAATTTGACGCAAGCAAAAAGGTGGTATCCATAGAAGAAAAACCTCTCCAACCAAAATCCAGCTACGCTGTTCCGGGAATTTATTTTTACGATAATGATGTCGTTGCAATAGCTAAAGGGATCAAACCTTCAGCACGGGGGGAGCTGGAGATTACGGATATCAACAAGGCATATTTAAGTCAAGGGAAATTAAAAGTAGGAATTTTTGATCGGGGGACTGCCTGGTTGGATACGGGCACGATACAGTCATTGATGCAGGCTGCTCAATTTGTGCAGGTTATCGAAGAACGTCAAGGAATGAAAATCGGCGCGATCGAGGAAGTGGCTTATCGTATGGGATACATCGACGACAAGCAATTATTGAAAATTGCCAAACCTTTGCGTAAATCGGGTTATGGGGAGTACTTATCTCGTATAATTAAGTAATTTTAGTTTTTTTATAAAGATTAAGGTTTAGCTTTAAATTTTCACGAATTGAGGAAGGAAACTAATCTGCTATAGGAAAGAGACTTTCGGAAAAATAGCCAATATATGATATGCTATAACTAGGAAATCATATGCTCTCTAATACGGATCAGTTTTTTTGAATAAGAATTAGTTGATAATTCAAAAGATAGGAAGATATAAGAAAGACATAATATAAGCCTTAGAGTATATCGCTTTCTTATAAAATGTAAATGGATAACAATGACTACAGCTTCAATAGTATTATACAAACAGACATATAGTGAAATCGAGAATTTATTAATAGGGCTGGCTGGGTCTGATATTGATCTCCTTTTTATTATTGATAACTCTCCTTCAAACGCTATAGAGAGAAAAATCGTTGATCGTCATCCTCATTTTGAGTATATTCATCAGCCTAATAACCCAGGTTTTGGTGCAGCTCATAATATTGGTTTCGAGAGAGCAATAGCCGGAGGAAGCAAGTATCATTTTGTTATTAATCCTGATGTGTTGCTTAAAGATCAAACAATAAAAACCATGGTCCTTTATATGGAGGATAATCCTGCTATTGGAATGGCAATGCCTAAAATTTTAAACACGGATGGATCTATTCAATTTTTGCCAAAACTATTGCCTTCACCTTTTTCAATTGTAAAGCGAATGCTCAATCGTAGATTTAATCTTTTCTCATCTTTTGTAGAACAATATGAGCTGAGAAGGGTGTCTACCGATATCATTTACGATACGGCTGTTGTTTCCGGATGTTTTACATTATTTCGGATATCATCTTTAAAAGAGGTCGGTTTATATGATGATCGATTTTTTATGTATTTAGAAGATTGGGACCTTTCTCGGAGAATGAACGAGAAGTACCGGACCGTTTATTTCCCAAAGGTCTCGATCATCCATGGATACGCGTCTGGCTCTAATAAAAATTTCAGATTATTTAAGGTACATCTTCGTTCGTATAAGAGGTATTTTAAGAAGTGGGGGTGGTTTTTTGATAAGAAAAGGGAGGAAGTTAATCGCAGGACGCTGCAGCAATTTAAGTAATCATATTTATTAGAAATATACTTCCGAACTAATAGTTTAATTTGGCTGCAAACTTTAAGGTAATTTGAGTTTTGCAGAAGTTTTATAAAGCTTTCAAAAGTACTATTTAAATATATAGTTGATCTTTGTTATACTTTTTCGTATCAAGGCTATCCAATCCCAGTACATAATATTATTCCCTTCATCATATTTTCTTATTCCAATTAACAAACAGCGTACTTCTTGAAGTTTCATATAATTTCATAAATAATCAGGATATGCTTTTTTATGGAAATTTTTTGCTAATTTTTGATAAAATTTTATTTTTTAAAAACAATTGTTTTTTAATAGTTGTCTTTAAATAGTGGGAAAAATAAAAGGTTGTTCATTTTTTTAATGATGATACAATTAAGCCTAAAATTGTGACGGAAATGAAAATGTAACCTAAAGATAAGTGAAGTAGGATCGATTATTACACGAAATAATAATATGCACATGATTACTGTAGGAATAATTGATAGTAATGAACAGGCACGGAAGAAGACCTTAGGCATACTTCAAGAAAAAGGGCCAACGCAAAAGGTTGAGGTTCTTTTTGAAATGGGCAAAGAGCGCATTGACCAGACCGTGGTTGCCCCAGATGTAATCATTCTGGATATTGAACACCAAGAGTCACTAATTGTCGAACATGTTAAAACTACTTTTCCTAATACAGATATTGTAATATTAACCAATATCTGTGATGTCAAGACTGTACGCGCTTGCTTTAGATATGGTGCTGTGGGATACTTGTTAAAGCAAACCTGTATGAACTCACTCCTTTCAGCGATCAATATTACGTTGAATGATGGTTCTTTTGTAAGCCCAGGAGTGAATAGGGCACTGATTGATCAAAGCTTCAGTTCAAAAAAATATGTGGATCTACTCACTGCACGGGAACTTCAGGTAGCAAATGGAATTATAGAGGGATTGAGCTATAAAATGATTGCTCAAAAGTATACAATTTCATTGGATACGGTACGTATTTATATAAAACGGATCTATCGAAAGCTACAGATCAATAGTAAAGGGGAACTGATCGCGCAACTGACTGCTTAATATTTTGTTACATGAAAATGTGACGATGTATATTTTTATCTCACGGAATTAAGCCTGATTTTTATGGATAGTTGAATCGTACGATATGCCAATAAGAAGCCGCTGGATTTTCCTGTTTCTTGTTTATTTTGCTGTTTTGTTATCCGAAGCGAAAAGCCAGCAACAGTACGATATTGCCTTTAAATTTGATCATGATACGATCGCAATTGCTGTTTCCAAAACGTTTGCTAATAAATTGGTTATTACTAATCACAGCGATAGAACAATTGAACTAAATCCAAGTGCTAATAATACATCCGCGCTGCTGGGCTTGATAAAATTACCACAGTCGATTACGTTAATGGCTAAAGAAACCAAAAGCTTTCCATTAAAATATATGGCCGATCGTCGTACAATTGTCAAAGGTAACCAGACATTTACGATTGGGTTTCAATCAGACGATCCAACTGTAAAGATACAGCCCCCACAATCCTTCTCTACGCGGCTAAATGAGGAGCAGTCCTTACTTTTGCAAACCGAACTGCCTGAATATTACATTGATCAATCAACGGGACAGGTACAATTTCTGGTGCGAGCAGTCAATATTGGCTTGGTGCCGCTTACCATTCAGGTGCACTTCCCAAATTTGCCAGGCGAGTTGGAAATAAGGGGGGAGACTTTGCCGTTTACCTTAGCGGCAGGTGGACAATCGCTATTGTCTTTCACGGCAACGATGCGTTCAAAAAAGACAGCGATAGATGTGGATTTGACTTTACAAGCTATTGAAGCAGGCGGAAAGGTCGTGGCCAATAATAGGGTCCGTATGATGACGATAGGTAGTGTAAAGCGTTTTGGGGCTGACTTGGATCTACAGAATCTACCTTATCATAATTTGCTTGCTTTGCGCTACCTTAATATGGGACAAGATATGTCCATATACCAGGTCCAGGCATTTGGTGAAATGGACATTGCCAAAGGACGTAAACTGAGTTATCGCTTGAATACGGATTACTATCAAAAACAAAATGCTTTAAATATATATGATACCTACATAAATTATCATACAAAAGACTGGGGAGTCAAAATCGGGAATATTTATGAAAATTTGGATCAGCCGATCAACGGCCGCGGAGCAAAAGCGAGCTATAAATTGGATAAGGAACGATCGATCAGTCTATATGCTGTTGAAAATAGTTATATGCTGATCAACCAAATGAATAGTTTGCTTAGCCGAGGGAAAATCATCGGTGCCAAATATACCTTTCGTTCGGATCTACCCCAGGAAAGTAACTTAAGCTACCTCCACACGAACAATGATTACCGTGCCGTGAACAGTGATCTGATCAGTGGTAAAGGATTTATGAAGCTCGGGCCCAAACAACAACTTTGGGTAGAGGGTGGATACAGTGTGGAACGACTCCAAAAGGGGGCAGCAAAAATGGCTGCCGCGGTAGGATTTAACTATAATTATGCCGGTGACCGCTATCAGATAAGCAGCATCAACTATTATAGTACGCCATATTACGTGGGATTACGTCGGGGATTGATACAATCGGATACGCGCATCAGTAAATTGTTGAAAAATAATAAAAGTTTATCCGTCCGGGCAAGTTATATGGATAATGACCCAAAATATCTGCCTGGCGATCGGGATTACTATTTTAATAACGCCAACCGTATTCAGATCTATGAGTTTGGCTACCATACGGGACAAGAAAAATTACAGCTTGATCTTCGTTCCTATTTTATGGGACAACGTGGTATCTATCAGGATTGGTACGGACTTGCAGAGTCGCAGGTGAACTGGAAGTCAAGCTCCATTAGAATGGTTGGTGATCTGAATTTTTTTACAGCTGCACATCGCTTTTCAATACAGACTGATTATGGTTACACGTATAGAAATACATCCAACAGACCAATTGCTCCTTTTCACTCGCTACGGATAACAGGCAATTATAACAACCGTTGGGTTGGTTTTAATACGTTTATTCAGGTCAATCCTTATTATCTGAGTGATTTATTGGCATCATCAGATAAGGACAAATACAGGATATATTCCTTCGGACCGAGCTCACAGCTCAATCTGGTTGACAACAGGCTACAGGTCCAGATTGCGACCATGTATAGTTATTACGGATTCTCGCGCAGCAATAACTTTTCTGTTACAGGCAATGCACGGTGGCAAATGAAAGGTGGCTGGAATCTTACTGCTGATCTTTATTATACCTTGATTAGGGGAAATTTAGTATTTAGTATGGTAACAGATCCTCAACTTAACCAAAATATGCCGTATAGTTATGCCTTTAATAATAGGCAGTTGCGGCTGGGCATAGAAAAGAGCTTTGGGCGTAGAGGAGGTCGACGGGGACATAAACTGCAATTGCTCTTTTTTGAAGACCGCAACAGCAATGGGGTACGGGACAACGATGAATCCGAGGCTAGATCAGTATTGGTTAAGATAGGAAAGGAGGCGGCAGTGACGGATGACAAGGGGAGAGTAAAGTTTGTTGATATGGATCCCGGGCCGTATAGTATTCAGGTAGAAAACAACCGGGGCTGGGTCTCTCGTGGCACGATCAGTGTTGTACTAACAAAGAACCAGTCCCTGGAAATTCCACTGATCATAACCCGAGCCTTAAAAGGCCGCATTAAATCCGTGACAAATAAATACCTGGAAACAAGACCTCAGCTGGGTGGTATACGTATTATTGCAAGGGATATCCAAGGTAAAGAATACAGCACGTTAACGAATGAAGACGGAAATTATGTAATTTATCTGCCGATCGGACACTACAAGATCGATGTTGTTACTGAAGGAATGTCATTTTCAATCGAAAACCCAAGTTGTGAGATTGAAGTGAAAGAAGGTGAGGCAACTGAAATCCCTTATTTTAGATACAGGGACGAACGCCGTAAGGTTGGGGTCAAGCGGTTTTAAGGAGCTACAAAACTAAAGATGATATTTGCTGTATAGGTACCTGCAGGCTTGTTGAGAAGCTTGCTGGTCTCGGACGCAGGTATACTGTAACGTATATTGAGGTTGCGGTCGATTACTGGATCCGCACTTTGGATAAGCTGCTGTGCAGAAGTGGAAAGTGTGATGGTATTTATGCCTGTCTGATTAGCCATAGGACCAATACGAAGCACATTTAGGGGAATACTGTTTGTCCCTGATATAAAGGAAGCGGAGGAAGCGCGTACATAAAGATTATAGGGTGTTGTTTTACTGATACGAAGGTGAGTGGACATATCTTTGCTTATGCCATTTTTATAATCGGCGGTGGTACCAAAATCTAGGCTGACGGCCTGCTGGTTGGCGACCAATTCGGCTAGATCACTCACGACAATTTCAAGGTTTCCACTGCTTTGCGCCTGTAGTGCACCTATGGGATATGCGTTTGCCAACTTACTCCAGGTGTGAGTCAATGGGACGGAATAGGTGCCGGATTGGATAAAGCTCGTTTTCAACTGGCTGGCATTGATACTGTAGTTCGCTGTTATCGATTGCGCATTATTGGCAGGTACTGCAATCCCCGTCGTATTGGTCAGTGCTTGGTCGGTCGTAGATAAAGCGATAGTGGTAGCGGTTGATATGCCTGTTAATGTGGTATTTACTGCCGAAACTGGAGAACTAGGCAAGCTGTTGTAGGGTAAAGCCGTATTAAAGCTAAACTGTGTGTTTGTGGTCTTTAAACTGGGAATATAGGGTACGGTCGTCGTTAAGGGAATTACTTTCGCTGTGCTGATGCCATTGGCCGAGCGATAAAAGCTTAAGTTGTTGACCAGGATACTTGTCGTACCTACCTGAACTGGAGGACTGATAAATCCGGGAACACTTATGCTAAAAGGCAATGTCGTTGGTGTAATGGAACCGGCCAACACTCCTTGTGTAGAAAAGCTTAAGTTGCTATCATAAATTCCTGCAATCCAGGTTTGGCTCCCGGTAGATAAACGGACGTTGGCCGTAATGGCTCCGGAAGAGACAGTTGCCAGGGAACTATACAAATTTCCATTGTTAACCGATAGGGTGACTTCACTGCTGGCCCCGAGTAAGGATAGACTACCAATTGAATTCAGTTTAATATGAGCGATGTTGAGAGGGACACTGCCCCCTGCGGTGCTGCTAAAACTCGTAGTATTGGCCTTCACCCTAAACGTTGGCAATAAGGTAAGTACGCTGCTATACTGGCCAACGTTAAAAATTTGGTTGTAATCGGCCCTACTTTGAATGTTTGCCTGAGGAAGTGCAATAGTGACCTGGCCCACTGTCTTACAGACACATAGAGTAAAGCCGGCCGATAGGATGGCCAAGTTAATATTTAATCTCTTTCTCTGCAATTTTTAAATCATATTGGCTGCCGGCGTCGAGTATAGCAACCGCGAGGTAAGGAGCGGGAGAGAGTTTCTCCGGGAGATCGACCTGCACCCATTGCTCGGCTTCGGGTAGCATTGCGATTGCAATAGCTTTAATTGGTATTTCTTCTCCTGTATGGGTATTGGTCAACTCAAAACGGACATATGCATCTTTATTAACCTGACCCGTATTTTTGACTTTTACATCCATGCGGCGGACAGCGATTCCATTCGTGTTTTTTATAATTCCCCTATCCTCAAATGCAAGAAATTCCAGATCGCCCGTTTTTAAGCCGGTCGGAGTATGGTAAATTTGGATGCCGACTTCGAGCAATACGTTCATGTTCAGGCCCCGCGCGAGATCTTTTTTCTGTTCTTTGACTTGCGTAAAAAATAACATTGTATTGGTCAATTGATTTGGTTCGCTGCGGGGAACTGTCATAGTGAGATTAATGCTTTTGGTTTCTCCTGGGGCTAAACGTACAGTATTATCCGAGAGGGAAAGCCAGGAAGCATTGGACGCGGGCTTATTTGCTGTTGGATAGTACCGTTTTATCCCCAATGAATCACGATCCCAATCTTTGATATTTGCTACAAAATAAAATTCGTTGGCTGAGGTATTGCTGAATGTGATCGACTGACTAGCTGTCTGTCCAGCTGCACCAGTAAAAAATATGCGCGAAGGTGAAACGGAAATACCCTGGCCATAGGTCAGGGTATTACATATGTAAGTAAATAGGATTGCTAGATAATATCTCACAAATGACAATATTTTTTTATCGGATCTTATAACTGTGTTGCTGTATATGTAACGGTAGTGCTATAAGCGGCGGCTGGAAGGTCCAATAATGGCGCAGCATCCGGAATAGTATAATCGACATTATATACTGCTCCTGTGGAGGCTGTCGCGCCGTTGACCAAAGCAGTAGCCGTGGTACTTAGCGGGACATTAGCCACTAAAGTTCCGCCATTGGCAGTTGTAGGATCTACATTGACAGTAACGATGCTCAACGCAGGGCCTCCGGCAGGCGCAAATGCCGCGGTCGCAGCGACTGTGATATCGTAAGCCCTATTGCTGACCACCGTGAAATGGCTCGCTTTTGTGACAGTTTTAGAAGCAGCATAATCGGCGGCGTCATCATAGACAAAATCAACAGTGGGAGTTGCACCCAGCGTAATTGAGATGGCGTCTGTCAAATTGATGTTGACAGTGACTGGAGCTGAAGTGGCCGTCTGAGCTTTAGAGTGATCACCAAAGCATATGGCGGCAATGGCAATAAAGACTATTAGTAGGTTCTTTCTCATAATTTCCTCGTTTTTTACTAGTATAACATAAATTTAGCAAGGTTGGTGTTGATTGGCAATAGCCTAACAGTCACATAATGATGTTATAAATTCGACGGAATATTTTAGGTTTCAGGTTTAACAGCAATTTCATCATGAAGATGATAGCATTTGAAGCATTCTTACGGCTTTACCTGAAACTGTAAATGAAACAGCCTATATTTGCGCTCAAATGTCCCAGACAAAAAGAATTTACCAAATCGATCTGTTTCGCTTTATAGCGGCACTGGCTGTATTGCTATACCACTATTTGTATCGAGGATACAAAGCGGGTAATATGTCTCTTTTACGTTTTGATGAAATCGGCGAATATTTCAAATATGGATATCTTGGAGTAGACCTTTTTTTTATCATCAGCGGTTTTGTGATCGCCTTTTCCATAAAACATCGTTCACTGCCCAAATTTTGCTATTCTCGGTTTAAAAGGCTTTATCCAATGTATTGGATCTGTTTGGTTATCACGTTTGTCGTAACTTATTTTTTTGGAGCACCTCGGTATCTCGTCACCTTCGAACAGCTCTTAGCCAACTTGACCATGATTCAGGAGTTCCTTGGTCAGGGAAATATCGACGGTGCCTATTGGTCTCTCTATGTTGAATTGAAATTTTATCTTATTATTGCGGTATTTCTTATTATAAACCGATTCAAACAATTCAGCCTAGACTATCTGATCTACTTTTGGCTACTTTTGTCGAGCTTGCGTCTGTTTGTTGGCTCCTCAACAAGCTATGATGCCATCCATCACTTTTTTATTCTGGATTGGAGTGCTTATTTTATCGCAGGAATGGTGTTTTGCCAAATTTTTATTCATGGACCTGCGTTAAAGCATTTGATTTTATTGCCTTGGTGCCTATATTTATCCATTGATGGCGCTATTGGCCGGATTCATTGGTTGGCAAGGACTTTTCATAGCGATTTTTCACCCTATATTATTGGGGGTACCATCCTTGTATTTTATATCCTCATGTTGCTAGTTTCCTGCAAAAAGCTACAATCCCTCAATTCGCCCAAATTTATTAAAATTGGGATGTTGACTTATCCCTTATACCTCATTCATCAGCATATCGGTTTTATTATTTTTAACCACCTGAATGCTTACATAAATAAGTATGTCTTAGTTTTTGCGGTGACTCTTCTTCTGTTGGCCGTAGCTTATGTGCTGAGTGAGTGGATAGAGCCGCGAATAATGAAATTGTTGCGGCTATAATAGCGACAGCGGTGACTTGCTTGGAATGCCTTTTAAACGAGCTGAGTAATGACGCTGAATGTATGTCAGTACCATTTTATTAGCAAGGGTATTTTACAATGGACAATCAAAAGCTTAGAAAAAGCAATTGATTGCCATCGTGTTAAAAAATCTGTTGTGCAGTGCTTCGTTTGTAAGAAGCCTAGTAGACAATATTTCCTTGATAGATAAGGGATCCAACTGGCGAAATCCGTGAAATTGCTTCTGCCGAACAGCTTGCATCGATGAGGACGATGTTTGCGTCGTCACCAGCTTTTGGCCATTGCTGTTGCCCTTTATCATCCAATGGAATCGGGCCTGCTGTTGCTAGTTTTAGCATACGTGATAGACCATACTCGGTAACCTGTCCGTATACTTGGGCAGCCAGATTGGCTTTTTGGAGGACACTTCCTGACCCAAATGTATTCCAGTGATCGACAATACTATCGTTTCCGGTCATCACAATAACTTTGTTTTCCAGCAATGTGGGAATAGGCATAATCAGTCCGCCGAAAGGAATGGTCGAAACAATACCGATCTGTGCTGCACCAAGTTGTTCTGCGATTTCCTGTTGTTTGGCTTTCTCCAGTCTTGCCAAAACAAAGCAATGACTGAGGTAGGTCTTACCTTTCAATGCAGGGTTTTCATTTACTTTTTTGATCAGATACTCGACTGTTTTCAGTCCGGACTCACCAGACTCATGTAAATGGATATCGATGCCTTTATTGTGGTCCAATGCCAATTGAATGGTGAAATCCATTGTTTTCTCAATGGCACCATCAATGGTGAAAGGATCCACACCGCCTATAAAATCAATATTGGTTTTTGCAGCTTCTTTAAGATAAGGTACGGAATCTGTATAGTATACACCATGTTGTGGGAAGGCAACCAGTTCGGCCCCGAAACTGTTTTTCTTATTTTCCAGTGCTAGTTGGAGGTGGCGTAGTGAATCTAACTTAGATGTAGGCTCTATATTGACGTGGCTGCGTGCAAAGGCTGTCCCCTTGGATTGAAGTAATTCTATTAGCTTTTCTGCTTTATAGGTTGAATTTTTTAATAGCTCAGGAAGGATCTGTTGCTCGAGTGCAATCATGCCTTTGACACCACCTGCGCCCCGGCGCACAGCCTGCCATTTTTCGCCATAGAATGTCTTGTCTAGGTGGATGTGCATATCGCTGAACGAAGGAAGCATCAGTCTTCCCTTCGCGTCTATGGCGTTCGCATCGGTACTATTGGGTCCGATTTTTTTGATTTTTCCGGCTTCAATATGCACTACGAAAAGACCCGTTTTTGTCGCGATGACATTGCCATTCTCATCATATTCAAAGCCTGTTTCTAATAAAACATTCTTGAGGGTATAACTTCCTTTGCCTTGATGTCCTGCCAACAGCTCATGAGAGGCAAGTTCGTTGCGCTCTTGTGCAACAAGCATGTTTGGGATCAATGTTGTTCCGGCAAATGCTAGAGCGGAGTTACGTATAAATTCTTTGCGCGTAAGGGCTATTGGTTTCATTTTATTCCTATTTATGTTGCGATCTGGCTGATCCATAATATGGGCAGGCCTTTTACAAAAGTAATTACTGAAGGCTTAAAAATACTGGGTAATTTCTACCATTTCTTGTGCCATTTATCTCTTTTCCCTAAAATCACTAGGACTTACGCCTGTCTGTTGCTTAAAGAAATTAGAAAAATAGGCTTGATCTGCAAAACCCAATTCGAATGTGATTTCTTTAATGGATGATTCGGTGCTTTGGATAAGACGCTTTGCCTCAACACAGATCCGTTGATGGATAAGTTGGGTGGCAGATATTTTCAAATACTTTTTACACAGAATATTGAGGTAGTTGGGTGAGATGTGCAGTTTTTCCGCATAAAAAGCTACTTGTTTTTGTTCTCTGAAAAATTCATCTATCAACATGTTGAATTTGGCAAGGCGGGGAACGGATTGATAGACTTTAAATTCGGTAAATACATGCTCGGCTTCCCGGCTGACAATGGCGGCGATTACTCCGGCACGTGCAGTAATCAAAGGAATTAATGAATGCTCCCGTTCCAATTCTTTTTTTATGGATTCAAATTCATAATGCAACTGTATGAAGGCCTCTTTGGAGAGATCAATCACGGGATGGTTTTGGTAATTGGTAAAGGAGAAACGAAAAAACGGCGCGAAATGCTCAAAAAATGAACGATCAATCATCAATTGGTAACCAATTGTACCAGCATGGATATACCATTTGTGCATCTGGCCGGGGAATAACACATGAACCTGATGATCTTTGACCGTATAATCAATAGAATCAATTGTATGTATACCAGAAGCTGTATCAAATAAATTGATAATAAAAAAATCGTGTTTATGGGGCTTGTCTATCAGCCTTTCTCCATGTAATTCATTGAAGAGAAGCTCTTCGCGCCCGGCGGTCTGTTCTTTGCGGAAACCGTCCAGTCCAATGATAGGCGCCCAACTATTAGCATTTCGTTTATCCATAGTAGCATATGTCAGACCTAAAATACGAAAAGCCGATAGCATTTTAGACCATGGGTTAAAATTTCAGGTAATAGTCAAATAGATCAGCTATTCGATTGCCGCTGTTTCACTGTCAGCAATTAACAATAGCCATTTTCCTAATTCTTTCCTAAATTCGGAATACATTTGTAACGCATAGCGAAGAATTGAAGTAGGGAAAAGAGGTGAAATCTGATTTTAAAAAACAATTGTCCAATGAAAATACTTGTAATTGAAGATGAAGCGGAATTAAGGGAAATCGTGAAAGACTCTCTTGTCAAAGAAGGCTATATCGTAGAGACAGCATACGACTTTAGATCGGCACTGGATAAAGTTTCGGTATATAATTACGATTGTATTTTACTGGATATCATGCTTCCGGGCGGGAGTGGACTAGAAGTGTTGGATCTGCTTAAAAAGGAAGGGAAATCGGATAATGTAATTATTATCTCCGCAAAGGACTCCTTGGATGACAAGCTACGGGGGCTGGAACTTGGAGCGGATGACTACCTGACCAAGCCTTTTCATATTGCAGAGTTAAATGCTCGTATCAAAGCTGTTTTGCGCAGAAAGCAACAAGATGGCAAAAATACATTGGATATGGGAAATATCGTAATTGACCTGAATGAACGGTCGCTTTCGATTGCTGGTGAACTGGTCGCACTGAATCGAAAAGAATTTGATATCCTACATTACTTTTTGCTGAATAAGAACCGTCTTGTCAGTAAGAATGCACTGGCGGAGCATGTCTGGGGTGATAATACGGATCAGGCAGATAACCTCGATTTTATCTATTCCCAGATAAAGAATTTACGGAAGAAATTCTTGACAAAACAGGCAGATGTGGATTTTGAGGCGGTCTATGGAATAGGATATAAACTTGTTGAAAAATGAAATTAGCCAATCAGACGCTCAAATATCTCTCTATTTCCGTACTGGTCGTCATTGCGCTGTGGTCGACCATCTTTTATTTATTTATGCTGGAGGTGATCCATGATAATATAGATGAGGAACTTGAGAATCAAAAGCGCTTAATTATTCAGGAATTGGCTTCTGAGACGATTGTATCCCCAGATTTGGAATTTGGGGTGAACAATTATAAGGTGCGTGAGATTTCCGAAGTGCAGGCGATCAAAATGCAGAATGTCTATAAAGATACCATGCTGCTTATGCAGGATGATGATGATCCTGAACCAGAACTAGAACCCGTGCGTATGCTGACAACAGCGTTTGAGCATAAAGGACATTATTACGAGCTTTCGATAATCAATTCTACGATTGAGGAAAGTGACCTGATCAAAAATTTGTTCTACTCTGTTGTGATCCTGTTTATCCTGTTGGTCGTCAGTATTGTCTCGATCAATAAGGTGGTTATTGAACGATTATGGAGCCCTTTGTATCGCTTTTTAGATCAGCTTACAAAATTTCGCCTTGGAAAATCGGGCGATAAACCAGCTATGGTTACCAATATTCAGGAATTTAAGGATTTGCAGCTTGCTGTAAGTACTTTAATCCGACACAATGAGGAAACGTACGAGCAACAGAAGCAGTTTATTGGGAATGCCTCACATGAACTGCAGACTCCTTTGGCGATCATGATCAATAAACTGGAAATGGTGGCCGAAACAGAAGGCTTGCAGCCTGAGCAGTCAAATGCTATTGCAGAGGTGTTGAACACGGCAGAAAGACTGGTGCGTTTGAATAAATCATTATTGCTGCTCACCAAGATAGAGAATAGGCAGTACTTAAATAACGAGGATCTTTCGCTCAATAAGCTTGTGACACATACCGTCGATGAACTTGAAGAGATTGCTGCATTTAAAAATATCGTGATCAAGGTTAATCAACATCAAGAGCTGAACCTTCGATTAGATAGTTCATTGGCCAATATCATCGTGTCAAATTTGATTCGTAATGCCTTATTCCATAATATGGAAGGTGGGGAAGTAAATATCGCGATCACTGAAAATTCACTTGCGGTAGCGAATACAAGCGTACAGGGGGCTTTGGATGCGGAGCAGGTATTTTCCAGATTTTATAAATCGGATACCTCCTCCAAAGGCTCTGGGCTTGGGCTCGCAATTGTGCAGGCAATCTGTAATTTATATGGGTTCTCGATTTCATACCATTATGACAATAACCAGCATACATTTAAAATAAATTTTCGCAAACCATGACTTTCATTCCCAAATCTTTACAGAATCAGCGCTTTACTTTGTAATATACTAAAGCGAATAAAGATATGAAACGTAACACGATATTAAGTACATGTATCCTTGCACTCTCAACGATTGGAGCATTTGCTCAGGATATTTCACAAAATCAGGTGCCAGCGGTTGTGGTGAATAGTTTGCAGCAGAAGTTCCCAAAAGCTAAAGTGGTAGACTGGGAACTGAAAGCGGGATTGTATGAAGCTGAATTTGAAACTGGTCTATTCGGGACAGACCATGAAGTCTGGATTCAAAATAATGGTAAAATTGTGCGCCATAAAGAGGAACTGGCTAAAAATGATTTGCCAAAAGGGGTGATTGTCAAAATGAAAAAGGACTTTCCGGGCTATCGCATAGAAGATGTGAAAAAAATCACGGAGGAACAAAAGATTACATATGCATTCGAGGTAAAAAGTCGTACAGATGAATGGAAACTTGTTGTCGATCCGCAAGGAAATATCTTGGGAAAAAGAAGAGATTAAGATAGGCCGCACGTTTAGATTAGAAACAGCACCTTGTCAGCATAGCAGGCAAGGTGCTGTTTCTGTTAATAGATTGCCTTTAAAGGACGTCTTATTCAGCAAACTTAATTGCATAGTCTGTTATGTTACATTCTTCTCGCGTAATCTTTGTTGTCATGATAGGGGTAAATTTACAGTAAATAGGAACATGAAATCGTGCGTTTGTTCATGAATTGTGTGTAAAATTATGTATTGAAATTAAGCCGTTAAACACCAGCAAAGATCTTTTAGAAGCAATTGAGCCGTAAATTAATTAGGGACAATAAAATCCCTGAAATCAGTGATTGAAAAAAACTGTAAGCTCAACTATCTTTGGATAAGTCAATTAAAGCTGAATTGCTACGTTCGTTCCGGATTGATCAGGAATGGATAGAAAAGAACATTTATAACAAAGTGTACAAATAAACTTTAAATAGAACAACAATGATCAAACAATTAATTACAGGCATCCTAACTGTAGCGGTGCTAACGATGTCAAGTTGTGGCTCAGGAGCGAAGGATCCTGCGGCATATAACAATTCAATTATTACGGTCATCAATGGAAGTGAAAAGCATATTACGGACATGAATGCAGCCATGAATGCTTCTGACTATGCCAAGGCTGAGCAGGTCCGTACGGATTGGGAAAAATCCTTGAACGACGATATCAAAAAAGTAGAGGAACTCGGTGATTTTAAGGGAGATGCAAGCTTCCAAAAAGCAGTGCTCGATGGGCTCAATGGTTATAAAAAGATCGTAACCGAAGATTATCCGAAGCTGATAGAGTTGCGCAAAAGCAAGACTCCTGATGCAGCTACTGAATCAACTCTGCTTGACAACATCAACAAAGCCTTCGAAAATATGAGTAATGGGGTCAACAAAGCCTCTACCGAATTTGAAGGTAAATATAAGGGATAAACGCCATATCATTAATAATCAAAGAAGTCGTATCATATTTTGATACGGCTTCTTTTTTTATGTGGAATAGTCAGGTTCGCTTGGAACTAGAGAAATAAAAAAGATTTAAATGAAATGTTAAAGCTGAGGGACTTTTCATTGTGTATTGTATTTTTATGTAGATTTATGCAATAAAAGCTGATGAAAGCCCTGCCCTGTGTGATCGATACATGAATAGTTGCGGGCATGCCATCATGCCTGTGAATAGGTTTGGAGAATCCCTATTTAGGCGAAGAATGATTTAATATATTATTTAGTAATGAAAATTGTATTGGTTTTATCAAGTGCTTTCATGTTGTGTTTTTTTTTCTCAACGACATTGCTCTGGGCACAGGGGGATCTAAAGAAGTTAGATTATTTGATATTGATGAATGCTGATACGCTTTACGGGAAGATCACTTCTGTTAAAGACCGTAAACTTAAATTTGAAAATCAACAAAAGGAAAAGTTGACTTTTACACCTGACCAGGTGTACCGTGCGTACCGGCAGACCAAAAAGAAAGTATATGCACCATCCTATGTAGAAAAAGGATTGGAACCTGTACCGGGAACTTCTCCTCAGACCTATCGGGTAAGAATGGCTAACGATTTAGAAGCTACATTTGCAGAGGTACTTGTCGATGGTGAAATCATGGCTTACTTTATTTCTGAATTACATTTTGGCGGTAGTGGCGGAATGATGATTGGTAGCGGCGGCGCAGCCCCAATGATTGGTGTTGGATTCACCAAGTCAAAGTATGCATATGCACTCAAAAAGGCAACGGGAGAAGTTATTGAAATAAATAGTAATTCAAACGGACTATTTAGCAATAATAAAAAGAAAAGAACGCTGACATTAGGTCGTTTAATTAATGACGAACCTGAATTGTTTGCCGAATTTGAAAAGGAGCAAAAGTATAACTATGATGTGTTTGTCAAATACATTGTACGATATAATGAGCTACAGCGGGCAAAAGAATCTCCTTCGGACCAATCCAGACTGTTTATTTATTAACATTCATCCATTTACATTTCGAAAAAAAACAACATATGGCGCTTATTATTTTTATTGTACTGACCATCATTGCTGCTTATGGTTTTTGGCTTTTGTTTGAGAAGGCAGGGCGTCGTGGCTGGGAGGGTATTGTTCCTGTTTATAGCCAATGGATTCAAGGACAGATAACCAATCGGCCTGTTTGGTATATTATATTGTTGATTATTCCGATCGTGAATGTCTTTGTCTTTTATAATTTATACCTGGATTTCATCCATTGTTTTGGTAAAAGAAGGTTTTGGGAAAATTGTGCTGCGGTGCTGGTCCCTTTTATCATATTACCATTATGGGGCAGAGATAAAAATGTCCAATTTCTAAATGGACTTTATGCTAAAAAACTGAAAACAGCAACTGCCGAAAATAAGCAATTGACAAAAGACGATCGGCTGGTACTGCTACACGAATCGTATAATGAATTTAAGACCAAGTATCCTTATAAAAAATCTATGGTTCGCGAGTGGGCGGATGCCATTGTCTTTGCGACGGTTGCCGCAACGCTGATCCGCGGTTTCTTGCTGGAAGCTTTTATGATTCCTTCAGGTTCAATGCAGCAATCGCTTTTGATCGGTGACTATTTATTCGTCAGTAAGTTGAATTATGGACCACGTATTCCTAATACACCCATTGCCTTTCCCTTTGCGCATCATACGATGCCTGTTATAGGCGGAAAAGCGTTTTCGGAACTGATCAAAATTCCTTACAAACGGTTACCTGGCTTTCAAGAGATTAAACGGAATGATGTCATCGTATTTAATGCGCCTGCGGGAGACACTGTTGCGGTGGAGAATCAGGATCAACCTTATTACGATCTGGTGCGCTCGATGGGTTATGAGGCCGTTCATCAACAATTTACGATTCAGACACGTCCGGTAGACAAGCGGGAGCATTTGATCAAACGCTGTGTTGGCATGCCTGGCGATAAGATCAGCATGCGAGAAGCTGTGTTGTACGTAAACGATCAGCCTGGGTTTGTTGCACCGGAAAGCCAGATGGATTATATCGTAACTACTGATGGGACTGGTCTGGATGAACAACGGATGAAAGACATGGGCATAGAAATAAGCCAAATCCAGCCTGCTGTCTATCTCGTGTTTCTGACACAAGAGCAAGTTGATATGGTAAAATCATGGTCTAACGTCCAATCTATGCAGATGAACACGCGCAAAGCCGGGGAACCCGAAGCCAATACATTTCCGAATGATCCGCAGTATAAATGGAACTACGACAATTTTGGGCCTTTTGTGATTCCAAAGAAAGGAATGAGAGTATCGTTAAACGCTCAAACGTGGCCGCTTTATGAGCGTGCTATCCGTGTTTACGAGAATAACCGCTTAGAGAAGAGAGCGGACGGTATATATCTGAATGGGAGCAAATCAGATTCCTATACGTTTAAAATGGATTACTATTGGATGATGGGAGATAATAGACACAATTCCCTCGATGCAAGAGACTGGGGATTTGTTCCCGAAGACCATATTGTCGGTAAAGCTTTATTTACCTGGATGAGCTGGAATACAGATGGAAAAGGGGTTTCTAAAATACGGTGGAACCGAATTTTTAAGGGTATTCATTAAATAGACGAAATATAGTGTGTAGAAACGGGGATGGTCGTGCAAGACCATCCCCGTTTCTATTTTTAATATTATTTTTTCAAGCTCAGGTAATCTATTCCCACAAAGCTTCCTCGCTTTGTTAGTACGATCCATCCCTGGACAACTCGGTAACTATTTGTAAAAATATTTCTTGTTTTTATACCGTATTAGCGTTGTATCAGATTTCCCATTATATGTTTTGTGGATCAGTGAGTTAGGATTCGTGATACTTGGTATTTAAGTGTATTGGATTTAATTGTAAATATCTAATTTACAGTGTTTTATATTTTATTTTTGTTGTTTTTTTAATCGGATCGAACTAATTTAGCAACCATAAATAAACCAATTAACAATTATTTCAACGCTAAATTTCCAAAAAATTATGGCCAAAAAATTAACGCTCTTGATTTCAAGTGTACTTGCCTGTACCTATATGGCAAATGCACAAAATCGGACGGTCAGTGGTACGGTGGTAGATAGCCAAGGGAAACCGATACCGCATGTCTCCGTCAAGCTTAAAAATCGCTCAGGTGGAACAACTACAGATGATCAGGGTAGATTCTCTATTCCTGTTTATCCCAAATCAACGCTCGTATTATCCAGTGTCGGGTTCCTCAATAAAGAACAGGAAGTCAACGAACAGGCTTTGCTGAGTATTACCTTGGAATCCGGGAATACCGAATTGACCGAAGTTGTTGTTATCGGTTATGGAACGGCATCCCGAAAGGATGTTACAGGTTCTATCGCGAGTGTGAAAGCTGAGCAGCTGGAAAATGAGAACCCACAGAGTGTAGCGGATCTGCTGAAAGGGAATATTGCAGGTCTGAGTGTATCGCAAAATACCTCGGCAAAGGGTGGTGGAGATCTACTCGTTCGTGGTAAAACAACGCTGAGTGCCTCTACCTCGCCGTTGATTGTCTTGGATGGGATCATTTACAATGGACAGCTCTCGGATATCAATCCAAATGACATACAAACCATAGATGTACTCAAAGATGCGAGTTCACTGGCCGTATATGGAGCCAAAGCTGCGACAGGGGTAGTCGCTATTACAACCAAAAAGGGTACAAGTGACAAGCCTATACTGACCGCCAATACAAACTGGGGACTGGCAACGCTGGCACGTAATCAACAGGTATATAATGGACCTGAGTTCCTAAAATGGCGTGCAGATGTGGGCCGGGCTGGAGGTACTAGGCCTTCTTATTTTTATGACGACCCACGTAATCTTTCTGCTGGTGTAACTTTAGATCAATGGCTTTCGGGAGGAAATAAAGATCTGGATCCTGTCGATATCTGGTTGGATAGACTGGGATTGGTGGCAAATGAAAAAGCAAATTATGTAGCCGGTAAGACTGTGGATTGGTATGATGAAATTTTTAGAACAGGAATACGTCAGGACCACACCGTCAGTATGAGCGGAAGAAAGGAAGATGTCAACTATTATATGTCTTTAGGTTACAATAAAAACCAGAATCTGATCGAAGGCGGAGAGTTTAGCACCTTTCGGGCACGCTTAAACCTAGAGGGTAAAGTGACTAATTTTTTGCGCATGGGAGCCAATGTGCAGTATGCGGATCGTGACGAAGGCGCTATTGAGGCAGATTGGGGTCAATTGACAAATCTTTCTCCCTATGGTGATAAATATAACGCAGATGGCACTTTGAGACGCATTCCCACCGATGATAGTGGACTGAACGCACGGAACCCCTTTCTCAATATGACCTATAACGACCGGTTGAATAAGCAAAATACCCTATTCGCAAGTTTGTTTGCCAAAGTCAACCTGCCTTTTGGAATTACCTATCAATTTAATTTTAGCCCCGGTATTGATATGTATCGCACCTTTAACCATGGTTCTTCGGCCAATCCAAATGTCACCATCGTCGGAGGAACCGCAAGTCGTGATCAAGAAACTCGGTACAATTGGCAGATTGATAACTTATTAAAGTGGAACCGCAAATTTGCTGAAATCCACAGCCTGGATGTAACACTATTGGCAAATGCAGAAAAGTATCAAACTTGGTGGACACAGGCTGCCAATCAGGGCTTCGTCCCAAACGATTATCTGGGGTATCATAATCTCGCCAGCGGAACCCTACCATCTGTCAATAGCGAGGATAAGGTGTATACTGGCGATGCACTTATGGCCCGGGTCAATTATAGCCTAATGGACCGCTACAATTTGACCCTTTCTGTGCGGAGGGATGGCTACTCGGTTTTTGGGATGAATAGCAAACGCGCAACTTTCCCAGCCGTGGCAGCAGCATGGACATTCACCGAAGAATCTTTTTTGAAGAATTTATCTTGGCTTAATTATGGTAAATTAAGACTTTCTTACGGTATCAATGGGAACCGGGACCTACGCAATCCAGACAACGGAACGGTAGATCCATACGCTGCTTTATCACAACTGACCATCAATAAATATCAGACCGTGGATGCGAATGGCGCGCCTGCGGAAGTGAATACGGTAGTGGTTAATTCCAGGTTGGGCAATCCCGACTTAAAATGGGAGCAGACAACCTCGCTCAATGCCGGTTTGGACTTTTCGGTATTAAAAGATCGGCTAAGCGGTTCAATCGATGTGTACAGCAAAAAGACAAATGATCTCTTGGTCAAGCAGTCGCTTTCCAGTGTTTCGGGATACCAATTTGTTTATTCCAACTTGGCCGAAGTGAAAAATAAAGGCCTCGAAGTGAGCTTAACGAGCCGAAATTTGGTGGATGGTCCCGTAAAATGGAATTCTAATTTTATCCTTTCACTCAATAGAAATAAGATCATCCGTTTGGCGACCCCAAGTGATGATCGTGGAAATGGCTGGTTTATCGGTCAGGATATCGATGTTATCTGGGATTATAAGGTATCGGGTGTGTGGCAGGAAAATGAGATTGAAGAGGCTAAAAAGTACACGAAGGCAAGCATTCGGCCAGGTGACTTTAAACTGGAGGATCTAAATGGTGACTATGTATACAACGATGAGGACAAACAGTTTATCGGTTATACCTCACCCCGTTTCACTTGGTCTGTCCGCAATGAATTCAATTTGTTTAAGAATATAGACTTCTCCTTCCAGTTGATTTCTAATTGGGGTCAGAAAAAACAATTTAACCAAGCAAAGAACAATCCGGGTAGTGTGGGCTTCATGCGCTCAACGTCCTACATTCAACCCTATTGGACGCCAGAAAATCCAATAAATGACTATGCGCGCTTGGGTAGCGGTGCTAATGGAACCAGTTTCAATGTCTATTGGAAAAATAGCTTTATTCGCCTGAACAATATATCGCTTGCCTATTCTCTGCCAAAGCAACTCGCAGAACGATTTAAAGTAAGGAACCTAAAAGTATATATGAATGTCAATAATGCTGCGGTATATGCGCCAGTGTGGAACTATTGGGATCCGCAGAATGATGGCCCTACCCCGAGGTATTACACACTTGGATTGAATGTGTCACTTTAATTTTTACGATAACATGAAGAAGATAAATATTAAAATAACGGCCGTAATTGCATCCATGGTACTGATGACCACCCATGGATGTAAAAAAAGTTTTTTGGATTCAAACCAGTTATCCCAGTATTCTCCTGATAATTTGGATAATGTTGATGCACTCAAAGGTGTACTCAATGCACTTGGAAAAGCCTCAAGAGGGGAGTTTTTCGGTGATTCGGCCCCATTATTAACAGAATCACTGTTTTCAGACGTTGCAGTAGACGGGACAACGGACAAAGCGACTCCGGCGCAGAATCTTGTATCCCTGATTACGCCGGATGCCAATCTCAATAGTGATGACTTTAATAAAATAGGCTGGTACTGGACTAATTTTTTTGCTGCTGTACGTTCAGCTAATACGATAATAAGCAATATAGATCGACCAACTTACAGCTCAGAAGCGCAAAAAAATGAAATCCTAGGATCGGCATATTTCTATCGGGCTTATTTCTATTATCGTCTGGTGCATGAGTTTGGAGATGTACCGTTACAGTTGAAAGACCTTACAGCGCCGAAATATGATTTCTATTCGACCAAAAGAGAAGTGATTTTGAAAAAGATGAAAGATGATCTTGAATTTGCACAGCAATGGGTAAAGGATGGTGTGAATAAAGGGGAGGTTACTAATGGAGCCGTTAATCATTTGCTGGCAAAAATTGATTTGGCGCTGGGTGATTTTGACGGTGCCATTGCAGCGGCAAGTAAGGTTATTGACGGCGGGAAGTATACATTGATGAAAAACCGTTTCGGAAGTACAGCTGCGGATCTTTCCAAAAATGTTATATGGGATCTCCATCGCATGGATAACAAAGCGATTCCTGCAAATAAAGAAGCATTATTTTTGGTGATCGATCGTCAAACATTGCAAGGTCGGACGGATCTGGGCTCTCAATTGATGCGCAACACCGTACCTGCCTGGCACTTTGCAAACCTCAAAATACCCCAAGGCGGCTTACAGGCTATTGTAGATGCTGTAAATGCTGAAATTCCCCTGACACGCATGTATGGACGGGGAATAGGGCGGTACCGCGGAACGTATTACAGTACCAAAGAAATATGGACAGATCAGACAGATTATCGTCATGCCAAAGGGATGTGGATGGACATGACAGATCTTGTCTATAATAATCCCGCAATAAAAAATTCTAAAGATCCGGAAATCGGTAAACTTTATGGGCAGCCAATCCAGCCGTATACCGCGGAAAACATCAATAAGGTCTTTACCAATGGCTCATTGGATACCATTCGTCACTGGTTTGGCTGGCCTCATTATAAGGTGTTCATCAACTCGACCAACCAATATGCCGAGGATCCAAACTGGAATCCACCGCGTGGAACGAATACGGACTGGTATGTATTCCGCTTAGCGGAGACCTATCTACTACGGGCCGAGGCTTATATCTGGAAAGGACAACAGGTACAGGCCATGGCCGATATCAATGCGGTACGCGGACGCGCGAATGCGGAACTGCTGCAAAATGCCGCCCGGATCAATATTGGTACAGTACTGGATGAAAGAGCACGGGAACTGTTTTGGGAAGAACCACGAAAAACGGAATTGACACGGATTGCCTATATTTTTGCACAGACTGGTATTGCTGCTTATAACGGTAAGACCTATAGCATGGCTAATTTCGCACAGAACAATTTCTTTTACGATCGCATTATCGAAAAAAATTCATTTTATCGCAATAAGGTTCCTACTGTTCAAGGTGTTCATTATGAGATTGCCCCCTACCATGTACTATGGCCGGTGCCAGCATCAGCACAACGCTTCAATACAAATGGTATGATTAATCAGAATCAGGGCTACGCAGGAGCAGAAAATAATGTGCCGGCGTTAGATAAAATTGTTGAATAAGTATATAACCTTGAGATGATAATCTCGAATCATATGCTTTAGGATAATTTTGTTATTTTGATCATCTAGAATGATTCCGGATAGGGGCAGCTGCTGGTCGCTGATACCTATCCGGCTATAAATAACCAAAAGAAAAAGGGGAAGGCGAATTATGTGCACCAAAAACAGCACGAAAATACGAACAGGTGTAATTGTACTATTCTTATTTAAGATAGGATGGTTATTTGGGCAAAATCCTATTGCGATATATCCCAATACAGCCGAACACATCTTTAAAACAGCCGAAGTATTCTATATGGAAGATAGTACCAATAGGCTGTCATTTGAGGAAATTAAATCGGCAGGGCGATCACAACAGTTCGTTCCTAACGAACGGTATTACCCCAAAAACTTTAATCGGTCTTCGACCTATTGGTTTAGGGTGAAGATCCATTTTGGACAACAGTTATCTGGAGAACGGGTCATTGAGTTATTCGATCAGACTGCGGATCTCGTGGAAGCATTTATTCCAAATGGAAAGGGTGGTTTTGTGCACGATCAGACCGGGGCCTCCATTCATTTTAGGAACCGGCATTTTATGCACAAGAACTTTGAGTTTTTGATTCCTGCATTGGAAAAAGGAACCTACGAAGCTTACTTTAAGGTGCGCTCAAGACAGATGGTCAATGTGATTTTGGTCTATCGTACCATGGAGCGATTTGTGCAGTACACCTTGACCGAATATTTTACTTTTGGTCTGTTCTATGGAATGATTATCCTCTTTAGTTTCAATAATCTACTGATGTATTTTGCTGTAGGGGGGCGCCAATACCTCTATTATGTCTTATATATATTGTGTGTAGGCCTATATGAGATGTCTTCGGATGGGATCGCATTTCAGTACCTATGGCCTGAGAACCCGTGGTTCAATCAATATGCAACCGCGGTTTTTGTGTGTTGTGTCAGTGTCTTTGCGCTGTTGTTTACGAAGTCTCTGCTACATGTCAAACAAAAGGAACCTAGACTTAATAAGCTGTTGGATGCGGTAGTTATTTTAAGGATACTATTTTTTGTGTATTGCCTGTGCTTCAATCAAAATTGGTTTATCTACAAATTTGTAGAAATTGTTCCGCTATCGGTCGCTTTTTTTTCAGGAATATGGCTATGGAGAAAAAAATACCGTCCCGCTCGTTATTTCGTCCTTGCTTATGCCTTCCTCTTTTTGGGATTTGTACTGAAAGTAATTTATGTCCTGGGTTATGCACGTTTTCTACCTAGCTCAATTGGTCATTACAGCATAACATTTGGTTTTGTTATGGAGATGACTTTCCTGTCATTTGCCATTCGCGATAAAGTCCGCCTATTGAAAAATAAAAAAGAGCGGGCACAAAAAAGAGTCATTGAGCAAATGCAGATCAATGAGAAACTCCATGAAATGCATAACAGGGATTTGGAAAAGAAAGTGAAGGAGCGAACATTGGAAGTCATGCAGAAATCGGAAGAATTGGTTGAAAAATCGGAGATCATTACAGGGCAAAATCGCGAGCTAAAGGAAATGAATAACCTCTTAATGGCTCAGTCGGAAGAAATACGCCGCATGAATCAATTGTTGGCCAAGGATAATAAAAATCTGCAGACCAATATTGAACGGATTACGGACGATCGCGTGCTTTCCAAGGAAATGAACTTTGAAGAATTCGGGGCAAAATACCCGGATAAAGAAACTTGTTATAGGATATTGGCGGAATTGAAGTGGAAAAAAGAATATTGCTGCATGAAATGTGGTTACGATAATTATTGCGCCGGTAAAACGCCTTATAGCCGTCGATGTACCAAATGTACCTATGAAGAGTCTGTGTTGAACAATACGATTTTCGAAAATGTACGCATACCGATCAACAAAGCTTTTTACCTCATTTACCTGGTACATTTTCATCAGGGGGAGATTTCTTCCTATAAGCTTTCCCAAAAATTGGGTATCAGACAAAGTACCTGTTGGAATTATGCGAGCAAAGTGAAAAGTATACTTACAACCCATAGTAAAAAATATAAAAAAAATGAAAAATCAGGTTGGACAAAATTGGTGTTAAATGTATTGGATTGACCAACATAAATAGAATGCATGAAGATTATATTAAAACAAATTATTACTTTATTTTGTATAAGGTTTATACTTTCCTCTTGGAATGCCAGTGCCCAAACACTACAGGATGGTAGAGGTTCGATTGATTTCTCGTCGAATTGGCAATTTAAGAAAGATACAGCCTCCCAGGATCATTCCCCTCGGCAAATACAAAAATGGCAAACCGTAAACCTCCCCCATAGTTGGAATATTCATGACGTTATGGA
This sequence comes from Sphingobacterium sp., assembly GCA_029239355.1. Lineage (GTDB taxonomy): Bacteria > Bacteroidota > Bacteroidia > Sphingobacteriales > Sphingobacteriaceae > Sphingobacterium. Next base: position 6,248 of record JAQZAZ010000004.1, on the reverse strand, counting down.
TGATATTCCAGGTTATTATCGCGACGCCGCCCAATATCAAAATACCCTAACCTGGAAGACCGAATGGGAGCATAAAAGGATTTTACTTCACGTTGGGGCGGCCAATCAGGAATCGATAATATTTGTCAATGGTAAGCAGGTGAAAGAGCACGTTGGTGGTTATACTGCTTTCAATGTCGACATTACCGATTATCTCAACCGGCGTGCAAATGAAAAAAATAATATAGTCCTTAAGGTTAACAACCGCTACAATCAGGATATTGCGCCACTAAGTGGGGATTTTACTTTTTTTGGAGGTGTTTATAGGAAGGTGTTTTTGCTGTTGTTGGATCAGATTCATTTTACAGATCCAATCTACGGAAGTAGTGGTTTGCGCGTTAGTGCAAAGGTAGATGCAAATGGGAAAGGCACGATCAATCTTCATGGAGATCTCCAAAATTCATGCTCATCCGAACAGGGTGTATTGGTAGAAAGTATACTTGTCGATGCCAAAGGGGCAGTGATTAAAAAAATGCGTCAAAAGGAAAAATTAAACCCGAATGCACAGAGCAATTTCCGCATGGACATCACAGGTATTCAGACCCCAAGTCTATGGTCACCTGAATCGCCCTATCTCTATCGCCTATCGACGAGTATTTACGATTGTAGCGGTAAGCTGCTGGACCGACTGGATAACCCCATTGGTTTTCGCTGGTTTTCATTTGATCCTCAAAAAGGATTCTTTCTAAATGGGCATCCATTGAAATTGATCGGAGCAAGCAGACACCAGGATTTTGAAGGAATGGGCATTGCTGTCCCGGATACGCTACAAGTACAAGACCTTGTTAAATTAAAAGCAATGGGGGGTAATTTTTTACGTGTTGCACATTATCCTCAAGATCCCGCTATATTGAAAGCCTGCGACAGTTTAGGTCTTTTGGCATCCGTAGAAATTCCGCTCGTCAATGAAATTACGGAAAGTGCTGCCTTTGCTGAACATAGTTTCCAGATGCAAAGAGAAATGATCCGGCAATATTTTAATCATCCAAGCATTATCGTCTGGGGCTATATGAACGAGATTTTTCTTCGCCCCCATTTTCCAAAAGATAAAGAGCGGCAAGAGACCTATTTCAAATCTGTCGTAGCACTGGCACAGGAATTGGAAACACTTACGCGTGCCGAAGATTCAACGCGCTATACCATGATCGCCAACCACGGTAATTTTGATCTCTACCATCGGACGGGCCTGACCAAAGTCCCGATGCTTGTCGGCTGGAATCTCTATCCGGGATGGTATGGTGGCAAGATTACTGATTTTGGGACGCAATTGGAGTATATCCACCAACAACTCCCCGATAAACCACTATTGGTGACTGAATATGGTGCTGATGCCGACTATAGGATATATACCGATAGACCGATTCGGTTTGATAAGAGTGTGGAATATGCATTGATGTACCATCAGGGTTATCTCAACGAAATTTTGCACAAACCGTTTGTTTGTGGTGGCGCTGCGTGGAATCTTTCAGATTTTAACTCGGAGACACGGGAAGAAAGTATGCCACATATCAATACCAAAGGTTTATTAACGTGGGGTAGAAAGCCAAAAAACACCTATTTTTTATATCAGGCATATTTAAATAAGGAGCCCTTTGTAAAAATCGGGGTAACTAATGGTAACAAATGGAGTGCGAGGTCTGATTCGAGCACCTCCATGGTTGGTTCGGGATGGTTAAAGATACCTATATTTAGTAATGCCGATTCGGTTAAGTTGTTGTTGGATGGTATCGTTATGGGTATGAAAGTTCCCGTAGACCGGGTAATGATGTGGCCTGTAAATTTAAACCGGGGTGTGCATAAGGTAGAGGTGGAGGCCTTTCACGCGGGCAAAATCACTGGCACGGACAAGATGGTTCTCGACTGTGAGGTTATGCCTTATGACCTGAGCAAAGATCGGGGTTGGCAGCAGCTATTGATCAATGTTGGAGATAACCGTCAGTATACGGACTCCAAAGGCGATAGATGGTTTCCGGACCAGCCTTTTCGAGCGGGAAGCTGGGGATATCATGGCGGTAAACAGTATCGCTTAAAAAATACTGGACGAGAAAACCTCGGGAGTGATACCAATATTCGCGGTACTTGGGACGATCCGCTTTTCCAGACGCAACTGCAGGGATTGGAGTATTATCGGTTTGACCTGCCTAAAGGTGATTATGAAATCGAATTGACTTTTGCTGAATTACAGGGACCAAATAACAAAGAAAACCTTGTTTACGATCTCGAACAACGCGAGAAGGAACAGGAACAGATAGCTATCAATCGCATTTTTGACATTCAAATTGATGGGTAAACAGTGGTTAGTTCCCTTAATGTACTGGATGAAGTCGGAGCATTTAGGGTACTGCGGCAAAAATATCTAGTGCAGGTGATAGACAAAAACAATCTGACGATTTCATTTATTCCCAAAAAAGGAGAAACGATACTAAATGCAATACGACTTAAAAGAGTCGAAAATACTCCATCTATAAAGAAATAGAATTATGCTAAGATTTAAGAACTATATTATTCCCGTTTTAACGTTGTTGATTACACAGTCAGTCCTAGGAAATCCGATGCCATTGGCGAAAAACAAAACATCTCACAAAAGCCTTGCTGCAGGTCGGAGCGATAAAAATAAGAGCCTAATCCGTTTTGGTCAATCAAGAGAAACGAATTCAATTGTGAAAGACGGGGGCCAGGAAATCTTCATGAGTAAGGGAAATGTAAGTCTAGACTTTAGCAAGCGAGTGACTGCAAAAAAAATAAAAGCCCCTTTTTTAATTCGACGGGCAAAGGGCAGACTTGGGGATTATCAAACAATAGCCAAAGTCACTGAGCCCGGGTTTATTGATAAAAATATCGAAGGAAGCCCGTATGATTATTACTATGAGATACAGACAGTAAGTGGTGAGCCTATTGCACGCTTGGCCATGGAACTACAGCTCTTTGGGGAAAATACTTTTATTTATAGCCCTACAGACGATAAGCAACGTGTAGGTATGGAGGTAAATCAGCTCCATGACCAGATGTTCGGAAAAGAATTCAGCCCCAATCGTTATGCCTTGCTCTTTAAGTCGGGGGATTACCGGGACGCAGGAATATTGAAAATCCCTTTTTACGTGCAGATAGCGGGTTTAGGACAGGTTCCATATGACGTTGAGGTTTCAAATATCCATACACCGCCACATCTTGCGGAGGGAAATGGTACGTGCACCTTTTGGCGGTCGGCAGAAAACCTGTCTGTCATTGGCCCGGATAGCTACGAGGAAGAAGAGACATTTAAATGGGCCGTCTCACAGGCGGCTCCTCTACGCCGTATTTATTCCACACGTGTTGTGCGCAATCAATGGGCAAATGGCTGGGTGAGCGGCGGATATACCGCTGATTGTTATTTTGAGGCAGCCGCAGGTTCAAAAAATCAACAACAATGGTATACGCGAAATTCATTTTTGAATAAAGGCAGAGGAAAGTTTGAGGAAATTAAATACAATTATTGTTTTCAAGGTGTTGACTTTGGTCCATCTGTTGACACAAGTACGTATCAAAATAATTGGGCAAAAGGCGGAAATGTGACCATGATTCCGACAACACCTGTTATTCGCGAAAAACCTTTTGTCTTTTTTGATAAGGAGGGGCGATATAAGGTTTTTCGTCCGGCATTGAAACACAAGCATAAAGGGGTGTCCTATTCGCGGAATGATATGGGAGCAGGTGAAGTGATTGACATCGAAAAAGATTTTTATGTGGTGAAGCCAGGAACTTCAGCGCAGGATATGAACCGACAGTTGCGGATAGGAAAGCACCTGCTGATTACACCGGGAATGTACAATTTGTCTGAGCCATTGCATATTACCCGGGCGAGTACAATTATATTGGGGCTTGGTCTGGCAACATTGATCCCGGGAGCCGAAAATCCATTTACAGCGATATTGGTTGACGATGTTGATGGGGTGACTGTTGCCTCACTGATGTTCGATGCACATTATAGTTCTCATAGTCTGATTCAAGTCGGCGGGCGAAAAACGTCAGTTAGACATGATCGTAATCCGACCTTGTTGGCGGATCTGTTTCTGCGCATCGGAGGTTTTAGGGCAGATAAAGTTCATGTGGACCAGTCGGTTATTATTAATAGCAATGATGTGATCGGCGACCACTTTTGGCTATGGCGTGCAGATCATGGTGTAAAGGGCAGTGTGGGCTGGGATACCAACACGACACGGAATGGACTCGTTGTTAATGGCGATTATATGACGATGTATGCCTTGTTTAACGAACATTTTCAGGAGTATCAGACCTATTGGACCGGAAATCATGGTCGCACGTATTTTTTTCAATGTGAAAGCCCTTATGACGCACCCAATCAGGCTGCATATCGAAGCGATAATGGGACACGGGACGGATTTGCAGCCTATAAAATAGCCGAGCAGGTAGAGCAACATGAAGCTTATGCATTTGGGATATATGATGTATTGGTAAATGCGATCAGGATTGAAAGTTCGGTGGAGACTCCAGTAAAACCCGGCATTAAGTTCAAACATATTTGCAACAACAGCCTATCCAATGGCCCAAATCGCGGATACGGTTATGTGATTAATCAGATTCAAAAAAGTACATATAATACTTGGCGAGATAATAGGATCTACGTGGTGGAGTTCCCCTAATAAAAATATGAAATAAAGATAACGATTAACATAAAATTTATTCAATCGTTTGATCCCTTTCTGACAATTACAATTATATTTTGAGGGAATTGAAAAGCATCCAGATTTTTATGCGAATCTGTTTGAGGCTTTTCATAAACAGAATATTAGTAAATTTTCACGAAAAGGGCGCTGGGATTGGAGTTTCGATAGAATGGCCGGGGAGCGAAAGCCAGCTGTTCACCAATTAAACTTTGTCAAGACAGCAAATGAGGTTGCTAATATAAATCTGACTGATTTTGTTGATAAGTATGCTTCTTTTATGTTGGTACGTTGGAATATGATAATTATGGAAATATACCTATACAATGATCTAGGAAATGGTTGATGAATGCAAGAAGGTTATTAAGAATATGAGCTTGTCTCAACCTAAAGTAGATCTCTACGCTAAGAGACAATTAATATCTGGCAATTAGTCGATAAAACTCCGAACGACACTAGTTGGTTCGGAGTTTTATATTTTTAAGCGCATTCGTTCTTATAAAATATTCACTTTTTTACTTCAAGAAACTCCGTTTCCAGCCAGTGAGTCCGAGTATTTGGCCTGTTTTTGGATTTTTTGCGGCTGCGGTTGGCGAACTGTTCGACACCGAATCAGGCTTTAAAAGTACCTGAATGCAGATGTTAGTCTAGTTCGGTGTGAATGCCAGTGCCGTTTTAATGTGCTTGACTCGGAGCCAGCACGGAAACAGTATGGATTCATGTCAACGTTCCTATTGGGATATAACGCCGTTCGCCCCCCTAGCCAATGGGAACCGTAGGATACCATACCATATTGTATGATCCGGGTCATCCCATAGCTCTAAAATCACAATACTACCTGTGAGCGCCCCATTGTTACTCGTTGTTATGGACAAGTTCGATTTTAATTTAGTAATAAGTTAGATTTAAGTTAGCGATCCATTAGATATAGTTTAGCTTTAACCTAATCAAAACCTAAACTATACCTAAACAAAACCTAACTAAAACCTAAGTAAAAGTATAATTTGTCCACGAGTTATGAATAATGTTTTCCATAGGCTATCGAATGGAAATCTTCGGGTTATTCCTCCTATCCCTTCGGAGCGCCCTGTCCGCAGGGGGGAACCCATCTGTTTTTCTGTTGTTCGCCAGTACCGACCATGATGCAGTCTTTCCCGGTCACCGCTTCGCTCCGTATCCCCGCTAAGTCTCCAGCTCCATGCCCTTTCCAGATTCCGGGTGTATCCCAGGGAGTTGCCTGTCATTCTTCGGCCCCGCCTATGCGATGGACTGCCATAGAATCATGTCTGCAGCGAAGCATCCCCGTTTTTCCTGCCCGGAAGCTGCCCCATTCCCAACCTTTCTGCTGCAGATTTCTATCCCGGAGCTGTTTGCTGCCTTCGCATTTCTCCTACTGTCAGCTGACTTTTCCCCGCATTGCCGGCCCCTAAGACCCTCAGGTCAGCTACCGGCAAAAAGAATCCACCAAGTTCACAGGCAGTTAAGGATATATTGAAAGGAAATAAAACAAAAGGCTTGGAAGTTTGTTAGAAAACTCCCTATCTTTGC